>NZ_JAGRLA010000172.1 GCF_020442045.1 Bauldia sp.
CTTCTCGAAGGAGATCTTCGCCTGGTGCCAGCAGCGCCGCGTGCCGCTGATCTACGCCTCCTCGGCGGCGGTCTATGGCGGTTCGCCGGATTTCGGCGAGACCAATGACGGCCTCCGCCCGCTCAACGTCTACGGCTGGTCGAAGCTCCTCTTCGACCAGTGGGTGGCGCGCCAGGAGGAGCTGACGGCGAAGGTCGTCGGCCTGCGCTATTTCAACGTCTACGGCCATGGCGAGGCCCACAAGGGGCGGATGGCGAGCGTCATCCATCACTTCAGCCGCCAGGCCGAGACCGACGGCGTCATCAGGCTCTTCGGCGCCTCGCACGGCTTCGCGGACGGCGAACACCGGCGCGACTTCGTCTTCGTCGGCGACGCCGTGCAGGTCAATCTCTGGGCGCTGGCGTCGGAAGCCGCCGACGGCGTCTACAATGTCGGCACCGGCGTGAGCCGCAGCTTCAACGACGTCGCCCGCGCCGTGATCGATTTCCACGGCCGCGGGCGGATCGACTACATCCCCTTCCCCGACGATCTCCGCGACGCCTACCAGCCGGACACCCAGGCGGACATCTCGCGCCTTCGCCGCGACGGCTATGCCGAGGCCTTCGTGGCGATCGAAGAGGGCGTGCCGGAAACGCTGGGCTCGAACGAGGGGTAGTCGCGCGCCGCCACAGCCAGCCCGCGCCGCGCCGCCCGCCGCCTCCGCTACCGCCGCCTCCGTCGCGGCGCCCCTGCCCGGCGATCGTCAGCGCCGTCCGGCTCATCCAATCCTTCGTGATAGACTGGTTCGGTTCCGGGCGGAGGACGCCTGTCGGGCCGGTCCTTGACGGACATCAAGGCACGATTGCCCGAACCGTGCTCCGACTGGCGGTCGTAGCGAGGGAGAGAGATCGTGAAAAAGCTGGCACTCGCGGCTCTGATGGCCGCCGCCGCGACGGCTGCGGCGGCACAGGACGCGCCGACGCAAACGCTGTTCACCAACGTCAATGTCTTCGACGGGGCCAACGAGGCCCTGATCGAGAACGCCAATGTCCTGGTCGAGGGCAAGCTGATCAAGGCCGTCTCGACCGACCCGATCGAGGCTGACGGAGCCACCGTCATCGACGGCGGCGGCCGGACGATGATCCCCGGCCTGATCGACATGCACTGGCATTCGAACTTTGCCACGCTGGGCGTCCAGGAGGGGCTCAACACCGATCTCGCCTATCACGCCCTGAAAGCGGCAAGGGCCAACAACGACGCCTTGTTGCGCGGGTTCACGACCGTGCGCGATATGGCTGGCAATGTCTTTTCGCTGGCGAAGCTCACCGATGCGGGCATGTACGATGGCCCCCGCATTTTCCCCAGCGGTCCGGCTATTTCGCAGACCTCGGGCCATAGTGACTGGCGGCCCGCGACCGGCGCGCCCTTCGATATCGCCGCCCCGCTCGACTATCCGCAGCGCGTTGGTCACTTCGTGGTCGCCGACGGCGTGCCGGAGGTCTTGAAGCGTACGCGCGAAGCCCTCCGGATGGGGGCGACGCAAATCAAGATCATGGCCGGGGGCGGAGTCAGCTCCAATTTCGATCCGATCGATGTCACGCAATATTCGCCGGAAGAAATGGCGGCGGCCGTCGAGGCGGCACGCGAATGGAACACCTATGTCGCCGTCCATGTCTTCACGGACAAGGCGGCGCAACAGGCGCTTGAGGCCGGCGTCCTCAGCATCGAGCACGGGCATTTGCTGCACGAGGAAACGCTGCGGATGATGCTCGACAGGGGCGCCTATCTCAGCATGCAGCCGGTCCTGAACGACGAGGATGCGATTCCCTTCCCGCCCGGTTCGCCAAATCAGGCCAAGTTCGAACAGGTCACCGAGGGAACCGAGACCGTCTATCCCCTGGCAAAGCAGGTGGGTGTGAAGATCGTCTTCGGCACCGACACGCTCTTCGACCCCGAACTTGCCAAGAAGCAGGGCAAGCAGCTTGCCAAGCTGTCCCGCTGGTTCACGCCGGTGGAGGCGCTCAGGCAGGCGACCTCGACCGCCGGGGAGTTGCTGGCCCTGTCCGGCCCGCGCAATCCCTATCCTGACGGCAAGCTCGGCGTCATCGAGCCGGGAGCCTACGCGGACCTGATCCTGATCGACGGCAATCCGCTCGAAAACCTCGATCTGGTCGCCGATCCGGCAGGCAACTTCGACCTGATCATGAAAGACGGAGCGATCTACAAGAACACCCTCAACTAAGTCGAGGAGACTTGTCATGAGGCAGTTGGCATCCACGCTCGCGTTCGCCGCGGCGATGTTCACGGTACCGGCGCTCGCGCAGGACTACGATCTCGTGATCAATGGTGGCCGGGTCATGGACCCGGAAACGATGTTCGATTCGATCGCCAATGTCGGCATCAAGGACGGCCGGATCGCCGCGATCACGACGGAAACCATCACGGCGCCCGAGGTCATCGACGCCGCGGGGCTCGTCGTCGCGCCGGGCTTCATCGACACCCATTTCCATGCCGTCGATCCCTTCGCCACCAAGATGTCACTGCGCGACGGCGTGACCACCGGCATGGACCTCGAATTCGGCGCGGTGAACGTCAACGATTGGTACGCGAAGAAGGCCGAGGAAGGCTGGCAGGTCAACTACGGCACGACAACCAGCCACAACGGCGCGCGGATGAGCGTGCTCGATCCGGAGACCGGCATCGACGAGCCGGTCGATTTCTCCAATGCGCAACTATACATCGCCAAGGCGCTCTCGGATGGCGTCGCCGGCTGGTCCGTCACGCGCAGCACCATCGATCAGATGAATGCGGTGATGGAGATCCTCGACGAGGACCTCCGCGCCGGCGCGCTCGGCGTCGGCATCGGCGCCGCCTACATGGCAACCGGCATGACCAGCTACGAGATGTTCGAGGCCCAGCGCACCGCCGCCCGTTACGGGCGTCTCGCCTCGGTCCACACCCGCTACCATCTGTCGGCCGAGACACCGACCGAGGCGCCGATCGCCTTCGACGAGGCCTTCACCAACGCCATGCTGCTCGACGCGCCGTTTCTGATGGCGCATGACAACGACTATGGCTGGTGGGAAATCGAGGAGAAGCTGCAGCTCGCCCGCGCCAAGGGGCTCAATATGTGGGCGGAGTACTACCCGTATGACGCCGGCTCAACCGTGGTCAGCGCCGATTTCCTCCAGCCGGCGATCTGGCTGGACACCTACGGCAACACCTATGAGGAGACGCTCTACGACCCGCTGCAGGACAAGTTCCTGACCCGTGAAGACTATGACGACCTCGTCAAATCCGATCCGGGGCGGTCGATGGTCGTCTTCCTGCCGCCACGCCGGGCGTGGATGCCTTACTGGCTGACCATTCCGCACATGACCGTCGCCAGCGACGCCATGGCCGGGGTCGGCACCGACGGCAACCTGCTGCCCTGGGACGCGGATTATTCCGAATATGCAGGCCACCCCCGCACCGCCGGCACTCACGCCAGGACCCTGCGCATGGGGCGCGAGCAGGGCGTGCCCCTGATGTTCAGCTTGGCACAGCTCAGCTACTGGACCGCGCTGCATATGGGCGACGCCGGCCTGCAGGACATGAAGAACCGGGGCCGGGTCCAGGTCGGCAAGGTCGCGGACCTGACGCTGGTCGATCCGGATACGGTCACGGACAACGCGACCTACAAGGCCGGCGAGAACGGCCTGCCGTCGACAGGCATCCCCTATGTGATCGTCAATGGCGAGATTGTTGTGCGCGACTCCGAGGTCCTCGACGTGAAGGCCGGGCAGCCGATCCGCTACCCGGTTGAGGCGCAGGGGCGTTACCAGCCCGTCGGCGTCGCAGAATGGATCAACGAGAACACGATCCTTTCGACACCCTACCCATCGACGCCGGACGATACGGGAGCCGCCACCGAGCTGGGCGACAAGTAAGGCGCATAGTCGATTGTCATCGGCACGTGACGGGCGGCTAGACGCGGCTCGCCAGCGCCTCGATGGCGTCGACCACGTCATAGGGGTCGATTGCCTGCATGCAGCAGCGGCCGCCGGGCTCGCGGTCGCAGGTGCGCCGGCGGCATGGCGCCTCCCGGTAGGAGGAGGCGATCACCGTCTGGTCCTTGCCGTATGGCCCGGTGAGGCCGGGGTCGGTCGGTCCGAACAGCCAGATGCCGGGAACGTCGAGCGCCGTCGCAAGGTGCATCAGGCCCGAATCGAGTCCGATCGCGAAGTCGGCGCCGGAGACGACGCGGGCAAGCTCGGCGCCGGCCATCACAGTCGGCAGCACGTGGACGCCCTCGATGTCGATCGCCAGCCGTTCGGCCCGCGCCTTCTCCTCCGGCGTCCCCCAGGGCAGCACCACCGAGCGCCCGCCTTTGGTGATTTCCGCGATCACCCCGCGCCAGTTGCGCTCCGGCCAGAGCTTGGTGTCCCAGCTCGCCGAATGCATGACGATCGCGTAGCGCTCGGGCAGCACTGGATCGCGGCCGCCGAGGACCCGGAGGCCATAGCGCCCCTGCCCGGTCGGGACGGGATAGCCGACCGCGCCGGCCAGCAGCCGCCGGCTCCGCTCCACCGCATGCATCGCCCGCGGCACCCCGATCGTCCAGCGATAGAGCCGGCTCGCGGCCGGCTCGCGGGCGCTCCCGGCGTCATATCCGGCCACTCCGGTACCGGCGAGCAGCGCGGGAATCGCGCTCTTCAGCAGCCCCTGCAGGTCGACGACCAGGTCGTAGCGCCGCCCCCGCAGCGTCCGGCCGAGGCGCACCGCCTCCATCGGGATCAGCGCCCAGCGGGTGGGTGGCGAGCGAAGCCGGCGGAAGGATACCGGGTGGATGGTCGAGACCGCCGGATGCAGCTCGACGAAGGGGGCGAAGGCCTCCTCCACCATCCAGTCGATCTCGATGTCGGGCCGGGCGGCCTTCAGGTCGCTGATCGCCGGGAAGGTGTGGATGACGTCGCCGAAGGACGTCAGCTTGACGATCAAAAGCCTCATGGCTGCAGCGCCGACAGGTCGTCGACCAGGTCGAGCGGGATCGACAGGCACCAGTCCCGCAGGTGTTCGCGCTGGCGCGCGCCGTGGCCGGTCAGCACATGCACCGCGCGACCGACCCCGGCCGCCTCCGCCGCCTGGAGGTCGCTCGGCATGTCGCCGACCATCAGGGAAGCGCCGAGATTGAGGTCGAGGCGCCGCGCCGCCGCGTCGATCATGCCGGGCGCCGGCTTCCGCCAGCCGCAGGACGCGCCCTCCTCCGGCGCATGCCCGCAGGCGCATTCGACGTCGATCGTCACGCCATGTTTCCCGAGTTCCTGCCTCACCCGCGCTGCCACCTGCTCGTAATCCTTCCAGCCGAAAAGCCCGCGCCCGACGCCGGACTGGTTTGTCACCACGACGATCGCATGGCCGGCGTCGGCGAAACGGCGAAGGGCCTCTGCGGCTCCGGGAAAAAGCCTGACCTTGTCGGGGTCGGAAAGATAGCCGGGATCGTCGAGGATGGTGCCGTCACGGTCGAGGAATAATGCCGGGCAATGCCGCCTCGGGTTCGCCGCGACGCGGATGCGATGCATGTCATCGCCCATCGGAGGTCAGGCTCCGTCGGTGAAGGCGGCATCGATCGCGGCGCAGAGGAGATGACCGAGGAAGATATGCACCTCCTGGATATGCGCCGTCACGTCGGAGGGCACGATCAGGCAGTGATCCGCGAGTCGCCCGGCGGCGATCGCGCCGCCGCCCCGGCCCGTCAGGCAGGCCGTCGCGAGGCCGCCGGCCCGTGCCGCGACCAGGGCTTCGGTGACGTTCGGCGAGTTGCCGGAGGTGGTCAGCCCGATCAGCATGTCCCCCGGCCGCCCCAGCGCCGCCACCTGGCGGGCGAAGACCTGCTCGTAGCCGAGATCGTTGCCCGCCGCGGTCAGGGCCGAGGTGTCGGTGGTCAGCGCGATTGCCGCGAGCCCCCTTCGGGTCGTCTCGAAACGCACCGTGCATTCCGTCGCGATATGCTGCGCGTCGGCCGCGCTGCCGCCATTGCCGCACAGGAGAAGCTTGCCCCCGGCGCCGAGCACCGATATAGCCGCATCGGCGAGTTCGGCCGCCGGCCCGAGCAGGTCGCGCGATCGTTCGAAAACGGCGCGGTGTTCGTCATGACGGCGGGTGAATTCGGCCGCCACCGCGGCGCGGTCGGGTTTCAATGGTAATTCGACCTTCAAGGGATGTGACAGGAAACCGGTCCAAACGGCGATGGATGCTAGCCTCATAGACCGACTCGCTCAAGCGAAGGTCCTCGTCGTCGGCGATGTGCTTCTGGACCGTTTCGTCGAGGGCTCGGTCGGCAGGGTGTCTCCGGAGGCGCCGGTCCCTGTCCTCAACCATGCCAGTCAGCGGGCCCTGCTCGGCGGCGCGGGCAACGTTGCCGCCAATCTGATCGCCTATGGGGCGGCGGTGACGCTGGTCGGCGTCACGGGCGCCGACGAGATGGCCGAGGAGCTCCGGCGCTTTTGCGACGGTTTCGAACGCCTCGCCTGCCGGCTGATCGAGGACCCGGATCGCCCGACGACGGTGAAGACCCGCTATCTGAGCGGTTGGCATCAGTTGCTCAGGGTCGACGCGGAGGCGACCGGCGACCTCCCCGCCCCCGTCGTCGCCGATCTGCTGGCCGTGGCGCGGGAAGCCCTCGCCGAAGCCGATGTCGTCATCCTGTCCGACTATGCCAAGGGCGTGCTCGGCGAAGCGACGATAGCCGGTCTGATCGCCGCGGCGCGCGCCGCGGGCGTCCCGGTGATCGTCGATCCGAAGAAGCGGGAGGCCGGCCTGTTCGCTGGCGCGAGCCTGCTGACGCCCAACACGCTCGAGCTCGAACGTTTCGCCGGAGTCCGGGTCGACAGCGACGCGGCGGCCGAGGCCGCCTGCCGCGACATCCTCGCCAGGGTCGATATCGAAGCGATCCTGGTGACCCGCGGCGCCGCCGGCATGACCCTTGTCGAGCGCGACCGTGGCCCGGTCCATGTCCGCGCCGAGAATCGCCGCGTCTTCGACGTGACCGGCGCTGGCGACACGGTTGCCGCCACGCTTGCCGCGGCGATCGCCATCGGCGTCCCCCTCGCCGACGCGGTCAGGCTTGCCAATGCCGCCGCCGGTGTCGCGGTCGCCAAGCCCGGCACCGCCATCGTCCATCCCCGCGAGCTGAAGCAGGCGCTCGGCGTCGAGGCCTCCGCCCATGTCATGGCGCGACAGGAGGCGCTGGACCAGATCGCGCACTGGAAGGAGCTCGGCCTCATGGTCGGCTTCACCAATGGCTGCTTCGACCTCCTGCATCGCGGTCACCTCCATTCGCTCGAGCAGGCGTCGCGCCGGGTCGACCGGCTGGTGGTCGGGCTCAACAGCGATGCCTCGGCGGGCCGGCTCAAGGGCCCGGGACGCCCCGTCCAGGACGCCGCGACACGGGCCGCCGTCCTCGCCGCGCTGCGGTTCGTCGACATGGTCGTGCTCTTCGACGAGGACACGCCGGCCGAGCTCATCGCGGCAATCGGTCCGAACGTCCTCTTCAAGGGCGCGGATTATGCCGAGGACGAGGTCGTCGGCGGCGATCTGGTCAAGGCGAATGGCGGCCGGGTCGAGCTGATCGGCCTGCTGCCCGGACATTCGACGACCGGGACCGTCGATCGGATGAAGGACGGCGGCACGGGCGGCTGATGGTTCGAGACCGCGCTCAGGCCGGCTGGCGAAGACCGCCCGCGGCCGACTGGCTGAACTGACGATCCGCCAGGTCGAGCATTGCCACCATCGCCTTGCGCGCGGCCTCGTGGTCGCGGCGGCGGATCGCTTCCGCGATCACCGCATGCCGGTTGATCGCCAGTATCGCCGCGGAAGCGACCTCGCTGCGCTCCCTGATGCTGGCTTCCAGCAGGGGCGCCAGGGTCCGGCCGAAGCTCCCGATCAGCATGTTGCCGGTCGCCGCGGCGACCGCCATATGGAACTCGACATCGGCGATCGCCCATCCGGCCGGCGTCGAAGCGCGGCGCATGGCGGCTATCGCTTCGGAAATCCGCTCCATCTGCGCGGCGTTGCGCCTTTCCGCGGCGATCGCGGCCGCGGCCGGCTCCACCACCCGGCGCAGTTCGCCAAGTTCTCTCAGGAAGTCGCGCGGCAGGTCCTGGGGCTGGTGCCAGGCGACGACATCCGGATCGAGCAGGTTCCAGTCGGCGCGCGAGGCGACCGATGTCCCCGCCCGCCGCCGCGTCGAGACCAGCCCCTTGGCCGCCAGTACCTTGAGGGCCTCGCGGACCGCCTGGCGGCTGACCTTGTATTCCGCCGCGAACTCCGCCTCCCTCGGCAGGGTGCTGCCCTCGCGGAACACACCCGAGACGATCCGCGCCCCGATCGCGTGCGCGACCCGTCCATGCAGGGGCTGCGACGGATAGAGACCGCCGACAGCGCTCGGTTCCCGCTGCCCGAGGCTGGGAATCTCGGAGGTATCGTCGTCGCCGGAATCGCCTGCCTTCGCGTCCGCGGGCCGACGGGAATCGTTTCCCGCCAGATAGACCGCCAGCACCTCGGACATCGTCGCCTGCGCCACCTCGGCGTCACGCCCGGCGATCGCCATGAGGACCCGATCATGTCGGCCGGCCGCCCAGGCCGGATTGGCCTCGACGCTGCTCGGGACGGTCGCGCCGATTTCGAGCAGCGGCGCGATGATCGTGCTCAGCCGGTCGATCAGGGAATTGCCGCTGGCCGCGAAGACCGCGACATGGAAACGCGCATCCGCCTCCGCGAAGGCGGTCCGGTCGTCGACGTTGCGGCGCATCTCCTCGATCGCCTCGCGAATCTGCTCGATCTGCCCCGCAGTCGCGTGCTCCGCGGCGAGCGCAGCGGCCTTCGGTTCGAGCAGCAGGCGAAACGCGACGAGATCGCACAGGAAGTCGGCATTCACCCCGACATGCCCATGCCAGGCGATCACGTCCGGATCGAGCAGGTTCCACAGGGCGCGCGACGCGACCAGGCTGCCGGTGCGTCGCCGGGTCACCACCAGCCCCTTCGCGGCAAGCACCTTGAGCGCTTCGCGAACGGCCTGCCGGCTGACCCGGTATGTCTCGGAGAGCTCCGCCTCTCGCGGCAATAACGCCCCTTCACGAAGGTCGCCAGCGACGATCTGCCGACCGAGTTCGTGGGCGACCTTTCCGTGCAACGCACCTGAAGGATAGAGTCGCGGCGGGATTTTTGATACCTTCGAAATTCTTGACGCGTAATAACGTTTACAAAGAGTATGACATTCCGCAACAGCAAGGTCCAGCGGGTATAATTTCTACTTGTCCGGCAGCCGCCCGCTGGGATGGGGCGAACTCTCCGAGGAACCCAGCACCTGCTGATCGAAATCGATAATCGATCCCGTCATCATCCCGGATTCATCGCTGGCCAGATAGGCGACCGCCCGCGCCACCTCGTCCGGCTTCAGGAGCCGGCCGAAGGGCTGGCCCGCCTCGGCCTTGGCGAGCCAGTCCGGATCGTCGGTGTGGTAGCGCAACTGGATCGCGTGCTCGCCGGGCGTATCCATCCAGCCGATATTGAGGCCATTGAGGCGGATGCGATCGGGCATCAGCGCGAAGGCGGCGTTCTTCGTCAGGACGGCGAGCGCGCCCTTCGACGCCGAATAGGCGGAGATGAAGGGCTGGCCGCCATGGCCCGACATCGACAGGATGTTGACCACCGTCCCCTCGATCTTCTCCCGCCGCATGATCTTCGCCGCCTCCTGGATCAGGAAGAACGGCGCGCGGACATTGACGGCGAACATCCGGTCGAACAATTCGGGGCTGGTGTCGAGAATGGTGCCGCGATCGGTCAGCGCGGCCACATTGGCCAGGATATCGACCTTGCCGAAGGCCTTGTCCGCCGCCGCGATCACCTTGCGGCAGTCGGCGACCTCGCCGAGGTCGGCCTTGACGAAGACCGCCCTGGTGCCGGCCTTGGTCAGCGATGCCGCCACCGCCTTGCCGCGCCTGGCGTTGCGGCCGCAGATCACGATGCCGGCAGCACCACGCGCGGCGAACATCCGCGCGACGGCCTCGCCGAGCCCCTGGGTGCCGCCGGTGACCACCGCGACCTTGCCGGCGAACTGCTTCTTGAGATTGGTTGTCGTCACGGTCCCTCCCCCCGCGCGTTCAGCGCATGTCGGAAAATCAGTCCTTCCCGCCGACGTCAGACGATCCGGTAACCCGCCGCCTCGAAGGCCGACGTCAGATGCCGGCGGCCCATCAGCGAATATTCATACGGATTGGCCTTCTCCGGGTCCTGCTCCGCCTCGACCACCGCCCAGCCCTCGTAGCCGATCTCGGCGAGCACCCGGGCAAAGGCGTGGAAGTCGATGAACCCGTCGCCGGGCACGGTGAAGACACCATCCAGCACGCCTGAAAGGAAGCTCTGGTCCTTCTGGCGCACGGCCTTCAGCACGTCCCACCGCAGGTCCTTGCAATGGACGTGGTTGATCCGGCGGCCATGCCTGCGGGTGGTCTCGACGATGTCGCCGCCGGCGAAGGCCAGGTGGCCGGTGTCGAGCAGCAGGCCCACCGCCTTGCCGGTATTGGCCATCAACAGGTCGATCTCGCGCTGGGTCTCGACCACCGTCCCCATGTGATGGTGATAGGTCATCGGCACGCCGTAGTCGGCCATCCACTCTGCGAGCTCGGTCAGCTTGCGGCCATAGGCGCGAAAGTCCTCCTCGCTCATCCGCGGGCGGGAGGAGAGCGGCGCGTCCATCCGGTTCTGCACCGTCCCGGTCGTCTCGGCATAGACATAGGCCGGCGCGCCGAGCGCCTTGTAGGTCCCGATCTGCGCCATCATCCGCTCGCGCTCGGCCTTGACCGAGCGCTTCATCAGCTCGCCGGAGAACCAGCCGGAAACGAGCTGCAGCTTGTGCTTCTTCAGGATCGGCCCGAGGACCTTCGGGTCCATCGGGAATTTCACCCCGGTCTCGGTGCCGGTGAAGCCCGCCTTGCGGGTCTCCTTGAGACAGGTCTCGAGGCTGGTCTCGCCGCCGAGCTCCAGCATGTCGTTGTTGGACCAGGCGATCGGTGCGACGCCCAGGTGGATCGGCCCTGCGGTCGGCATGGATCAGACTCCGACCCGCTGCTTGCCCTTGCCGTCCTCGTGCTCGGCACGCGCGGCCCTGACTTCCTTCCGCTTCGAGACTTCCGGCACGCCGGTCTCCCACCAGGCGTCGCCCGGGGTCCACTGATAGGGCTGGACCTTGACGACGATGACCGAGGTGCGGTCGGCCTGCTTGGCGCGGGAGAAGGCCTGCTCCAGCTCGCCGATCGAGTGGACGGTCTCGGCATGGGCGCCCATCGAGGCGGCATGCTTCTCGAAATCGACCTCGACCAGCTCCTTGACCCGGCAGTCGGCGAGGAGGTTGTTGAAGGACTTCGAGCCCTTGGCGTTCTGCAGGCGGTTGATCACCGCGAAGCCGCCATTGTCCATCACCACGATGATCAGCTTGTGGCCGGTCAGCACCGTCGAATAGATGTCGGAATTCATCATCAGATACGAGCCGTCGCCGATCATCGAGATCACGTCGCGATCCGGATCGGCCATCTTGGCGCCCCAGGCGCCGGAGATCTCGTAGCCCATGCAGGAATAGCCGAATTCGCAGTCGAAGGTGGCGGTCGTCTTCGCCCGCCAGTTCTGGCAGAGCTCGCCGGGCAGGCCGCCGGCGGCCGTCAGCGCAAGATCGGTCGGGTCGCAGATGCGGTTGATCGCGCCGACCACCTGGGCGTAGCTCGGCACCTCGGCATTGGTCGGGCCGGAATTCTTGTCGATCAGCGCGTTCCAGGCGCCGTATTCCCTGGCGCCCTTCTTCGACCAGGTATCCGGCGCCCGCCAGTCGGTCAGCGCGTCGGACATCTCCTCGATGCCGACCATCGCGTCGCCGACCACGGCGAGCGAGCGATGCTTGACCGCGTCGAAGCGCGCCGCGTTGAGGCCGATGAAGCGGGCATTCTCGGAGAAGAGCGTCCAGGAGCCGGTGACGAAATCCTGGAGCCGGGTGCCGACCGCGAGAATCACGTCGGCCTCGCGGGCGAGCGTGTTGGCGGAAGCGGAACCGTTGATCCCGACCGGCCCGACATTCATCGGGTGGTCGTGGACCAGCGCGGTGCGGCCGTTGATCGTCTCGGCGACCGGCACGTTGTGCTTCTCGGCGAAGGCGCCGACCGCCTCGTTGGCGAGCGACCAGTGGACGCCGCCGCCGGCGATCAGCAGCGGCTTCTTCGCCTTGCGGATGAGCGACACCGCCTCGCGGATCGAGTCGGCGTCGGGGCGTGCCCGCGGGATGCGGTGGACCGTCTTCTCGAAGAAAACCTCCGGATAATCGTAGGCTTCCGCTTGCGCGTCCTGGGCGAGGCCGAGGAAAGCGGGCCCGCAGGTCGCCGGGTCGAGCATGGTCGCGACCGCCTGGGGCAGCGAGGTGATGATCTGCTCGGGGCGGCTGATGCGGTCCCAGTAGCGGACCACCGGCTTGAAGCAGTCATTGACGCTGAGCGTCGGGTCGTCGAACTGCTCGATCTGCTGGAGCACCGGATCGGGGATGCGGCTGGCGAAGGTGTCGCCGGCGAGGATGAGGATCGGCAGGCGGTTGGCCATGGCGACGCCCGCCGCCGTCACCATGTTGGTGGCGCCGGGACCGATCGAGGAGAGCGAGACCATGATCTGGCGGCGCTTCTTCGCCTTGGCGTAGCCGATCGCGGCGAGCGCCATCGATTGCTCGTTCTGGCCCCGCCAGGTCGGGAGGTCGTCCTGCACGGGTTCGAGCGCTTCGCCGAGGCAGGTGACGTTGCCATGGCCGAAGATCGCGAAGACGCCGGCGAACAGCGGCACCTCCTCGTGATCGATGACGATGCGCTGCGCGGTGAGATAGCGGACCAAAGCCTGCGCCATGGTCAGACGGACGGTTTTCATGGTCTTCATCCTCCCCTTCGGTCCAGCGCGATCCCTTCTGCCCGATCGTCGCAGGGACAAGTCACACTACCGCGCGAGCGGCATTCTACGCAATTCAAGAACGGAACAAACATTCTATTTTGACGCGGACGGTCAGAACGCGACCTGATAGTCGACCCAGCCTCCCGTATGGACCGATTCCAGCGCCGCGGCGATGAACTGCATCGTCCGGGCGCCATCCTCGACGGTCGGGAAATCGAGCGCGAGCCGGTCGGGCTGCTCCCCGAGCTTGCGCGCCACGATCGCCTCGGCGGCGTCGGCGTAAAGCACCGCGAAGGCCTCCTGGTAGCCCTCGGGGTGGCCGATGCCGACCCGCGTCGCCCGCGCCGCCTCCGGCTTCAGGCCCGGCCCGTCGCGCTCGAAGACGATGGCCGGCTCGCCGAGGCGGGAGTGGATCAGCTGGTTCGGCGTCTCCTGCGCCCATTCGAGGCTTCCCTGGGCGCAGAAAAGCCGGAAATAGAGGCCGTGCACCGCCCCGGCGCCGGCCTGGGTCACCCAGATGACGCCCGGCGCGTTGTTCTCGAGACGGAAAAGGATGCCGGCATAGTCGTGGGCGGTCCGGCCCGGAACGACGGCGGTGACGTCGGCGGTCAGCCGCGACAGGTCGAGGCACGAAACGAAGCGCGCCAGATGATGGGCGTGGCTGCCGATGTCGCCGAGGATCAGCGACTCGCCGACGCGGGCGGGATCGAAATGCCAGTTCCCCTCCTCGCCCAGCTCGGTTGGAGTCAGCGCGGCGTTGTGGCCCTGCACATACTCGACCTCGATCATCCTGACATCGCCGAGATCGCCGTCGCGGACCATGGCCTTTGCCTGGCGCACCATCGGGAAGCCCGAATAGTTGAAGGTCTGGCAGAACACGATGCCGGCGGCGTTGACCCTGGTGACGAGGTCGCGGGCGTCGCGGTAGTTGGTGGTCAGCGGCTTGTCGCAGATGATGTCGAGGCCGTTCTCCAGCGCCATCAGCGAGAGCCGATAGTGGCTGTCATTCGGCGTCATGATGGCGATCACGTCGATGCCGTCTTCGCGCGCCTTCTCCGCGGCGAAGAGCTCCTCCGCCGTGCCATAGGCCCGGTCCTCGGCCACCCCGATCGCCATCCCCTCCCGCTTCGAGCGCTCTGGATTGGAGGACAGAACCGAGGCGACGATCTCGTAGTTGTCGTCGAGGCGCGCGGCGGCGCGATGGACCGGGCCGATGAAGGAGCCCGGCCCGCCGCCAATCACGCCAAGGCGCAACCGCCTGCCAAGCTTGGCGATGGTGATGCTCATGGTTCCTCCCCTGGTTCTGTGCTTCGGTAGGCAGTCGTCATCGGCACTCGGTTGCTGCAGTGAGAGAGCGGCCCGTGGCTTTCTACGTCTATATCCTCGGCAGCAGAAGGAACGGCACGCTGTACATCGGCATGACCGACGATCTCGCGCGACGGATGCGGGAGCATCGGGGTGGCCTCCTGCCGGGATTCACTGCACGACATGATGTGAAAACCCTCGTCTGGTTCGAGGTCCATCAGACGCGAGAGACCGCCTTTGGCCGCGAACGGCAGTTGAAGAAATGGCGGCGCAAATGGAAGCTGCAACTCATCGAGGAACTGAACCCGGGTTGGCGTGACTTGGTTGCGCCCGGTTGGATCGCGTGACGTTGGCCCTTCCACTCCGTCTCTCCACCGCTCATTCCCGCGCACGCGGGAATCTAGCCTTTGAAGAGCTCTACGTGGCGTGGAGAGGCGGGGATTTGTGTTCCAGGCCTTGACGACCCCCTGTCCAAACTGGATTCCCGCGTGCGCGGGAATGAGCGGCGTAGCATCGATGCACTCGCTGGTCGGCATGCGGCTCGCTACACCTCGCTCACATCCAGCCAGCGCTTCTCGCGCGCCGACCGGACCACCGCGTCGACCACCCGCTGGATCTCCCAGGCCTCGCGGAAGTCCGGCAGGAATTTTTCGCCACCGGCGAGCGCCGTGACCAGCGCCTTGACCTCGATCGTCTTGATGTCGTTGAAGCCGAGCTGGTGGCCCGGCGCCGGACAGAAGGCGGCATAGGAGTCATGCGCCGGCCCGGCGAGGATCGTCTTGAAGCCCTCGCGCCCGCCCGGCTGGCCGGTCGTATAGAGCTGCAATTCGTTGAGGCGCTCGTGGTCGACGGCGATCGTGCCCCTGGTGCCGGTGACGGCGAAGGCGAGCGTCATCTTGCGGCCGGCCGCGACCCAGGTCGCCTCGAGCGAGCCGGTCGCGCCGCCGGCGAACTGGACCAGCGCCCGCGCCTCGTCGTCGACCTCGACCTTGCGCATCTCGCTCGCGCCGGGGCCGGCCGGCCGCTCGCCGGTCACCGTCTTGATCTGGCCGACCACCGACTCGATCGGTCCGACGACGTGGCGGGCGATCGAGATGATGTGGCTGCCGAGATCGGCGACGACCCCGTGCCCGCCGGCCGCGTCCAGCCGCCAGGTGAACGGCGCCGCGGGATCGGTCATGTAGTCCTCGGCATGGATGCCGCGGAAGGAGACCACCTCGCCGATCTCGCCGCTCGCGACGATCTCGCGGGCGAGCGCCACCATCGGATTCTTGAGATAGTTGAAGCCGACGGCGGTGACGATCCCTTTCGCCTCGGCGGCGTCGACCATCTCCTTCGCCTCGGCGGCGTTGGGGGCGAGCGGCTTCTCGCAATAGACCGGCTTGCCGGCCGCGATCGCGGCGAGCGCGATCGGCTTGTGGAGGACGTTCGGCGTGGTGATGTCGACCAGGTCGACGGCCGGGTCGGCGATCAGCGCCTTCCAGTCGCCGGTCGAGCGGGCAAAGCCCAGCCCCTGCGCCGCCTTCGCGGCAACGTCGTCATCGACGTCGGCGAGGAGTTCGAGGACCGGGGTGAGCGGCAGCGGGAATATTCCCGCCGCGGCGCGGAAGGCATGGGCATGGCTGCGGCCCATGAAGCCGCTGCCGACGAGACCGACACCGAGTTTCTTCATCTTTCAAGCACCGACCGGTTGACGACGACATCGGGATCGAGCCGGCCATCGAGGGCGGCAACGACGTTGCGCGCGGCATAGACGCTGAGCCGCGCGCCGGCCTCCCGCGTCAGGCCGGCGACATGAGGGCTGAGGATCGCCCGGTCGCAATTGAGCAGCGGGCTGGCGCCCGGTGGCGGCTCGTCGGCGAAGGTGTCGATGCCGGCGCCGGCCAGTTGTCCCTCATGGAGCGCGTCGGCGAGCGCGAACTCGTCGATCAGTCCGCCGCGCGAGGTGTTGATCAGGATCGCGTCCGACCGCATCGCCTCGAGCTCGGCCGCGGCGATCATGTTCTCGGTC
>NZ_JAGRLA010000173.1 GCF_020442045.1 Bauldia sp.
GCCGCCGAGATCACCCGCGAGAAGCTGTTCGAGCGGCTGCATCAGGAGCTGCCCTACCAGGCAACGGTCGAGACCGAGCAATGGACCGACCAGAAGGACGGCTCGGCCCGTGTCGAGCAGACCATCTACGTCACCCGCGACAGCCACAAGAAGATCGTCATCGGCAAGGGCGGCGCGTCGATCAAGGCGATTTCCACCGCCGCCCGCAAGGAGATCGCCGAGATCGCCGAGCGGCCGGTGCATCTCTTCCTCTTCGTCAAGGTCCGCGAGAAATGGGTGGACGATCCCGAGCGCTACCGGGCGATGGGGATCGAATTCCCCAGGGACTGATGGCGGAGAAGATGCTCCATCTGGCGATCGCCGGCCGCGTCCAGGGCGTCGGCTACCGTGCCTGGCTCTCCCATGAAGCACGGGCGCGCGTGCTCTCCGGCTGGGTCCGCAACCGCCGCGACGGCACGGTCGAGGCGGTCCTGTCCGGCGACGAGGCGGCGGTCGACGCGGTCGTCGAGCGTTGCCGGCGCGGGCCGGCGGCGGCGCGGGTTTCCGGAGTCGAAACAATCGCCTGGGACGAAATCCTGCCGGGCGGATTCAACGCCCTGCCCACCCTCTGAAATCCCCGTCCAGCGTCGCGCCGAACAGCGCTTCGAACTCCGCCCGCATCACCGCGTCGACCTCCGGCATCGTCACCGGAATGCCGAGATCGACCAGGCTGGTGACGCCATGTCCCCTGATGCCGCAGGGCACGATGCCGGCGAAATGCTCGAGCACCGGGTCGACGTTGAGGGCAATGCCGTGGAAGGTCACCCAGCGGCGGACGCGGATGCCGATCGCCGCGATCTTGTCCTCGCGGCCGGCGCCCTTGTCGGGCCGCGCCACCCAGACGCCGATCCGGTCCGCGCGGCGCTCGCCCCTGACGTTGAAGGCGGCGAGCGTCCGGATCACCCATTCCTCCAGCGTGTGGACGAATTTGCGGAGGTCCGGGTCGCGGCGGTTGAGGTCGATCATCACATAGGCGATGCGCTGGCCGGGGCCGTGATAGGTATATTGCCCGCCGCGTCCGGCCTGGAAGACCGGGAACCGGTCCGGCGCCAGCAGGTCCTCGGGCCTGGCGCTCGTCCCGCCGGTATAGAGCGGCGGATGCTCGACCAGCCAGACCCGCTCCGCCGCCCCCTCGTCGCGGATCGCCGCGACCCGCTCTTCCATCGTCGCGACGGCTTCCGGGTAGCCGACCGGCGCGTCGGCGATTCGCCATTCGACCGGCGAATGGCCATCGGCCGGCCGCATCCCGACGTCGATATCCCGTGCCTGATCGAGCATGAAGCGAGGCCGCCTGGTGGTTGCGAATGCACCGCGAACATAGGCAGTCGTGGATCGCCCCGCAAACCCGGCGGCCAGGCGGTTGCCAGGCGCCGCCGCAGGGCATAGGCTGGTCGCGCGTCGGTTCTCCGGTGACGTTGCCGGAGACGAAACGGGAATGCGGTGAGGGACGGTGTCCCGAACCCGCAGCTGCCCCCGCAACTGTAAGCGGCGAGCTCCCCCGCATCATGCCACTGGGAAACCGGGAAGGCGTGGGGAGGGCTTCGACCCGCGAGCCAGGAGACCGGCCGGCGCATCCTTGAAACCTCTCGACCGTCGGTGGGACGGAGAAGGAGACGCGCAAATGACCACGACCACCTCCCTTGCCTCCGCGAGTCCGTCGACTCGCCTCGTCGCGGCGCTCGCCGCGCTGGTCTTCGGCCTCGGCCTGTTCCTCGCGACCGGATTTGCCTGGCCGAGCGCGATCCATAACGCGACGCACGACACCCGGCACGCCCTCGGGCTTCCCTGTCACTGATCCGCCGGGGGGCGACATGTTCAGAAACATCGTTCTCAGCGCCTTCGGCGCTGCCCTCGTCGTTTGCGTCGTCGTTTCGGCGCTGCAGTTTTTCACCACCGAGCCGCTGATCCTCCACGCCGAGCAATTCGAAGGCGGGGGCGAGGGCGATCCCGGTCATCATCACGACGCCGCCGCGCCGGCCCACGACCACGGCGATGCGGCCGAGGCGGAAGCCGGTGAATGGGGGCCGTCCGGCGGCTTCGAGCGGACCGCCTATACCGTCCTCGCCAATCTCCTGATCGGCGCGGCGGTTTCCCTCATCCTCCTTGCGCTGATGGTGCTGAAGGGCGATCGCATCGACGCCCGTCATGGCCTGCTCTGGGGCGCCGCCGGCTTCGTCGCGGCGTCGCTGATGCCGGCGCTCGGCCTGCCGCCGGAGCTTCCCGGCACGCCGGCCGGCGATCTCGCCGATCGTCAGCTCTGGTGGCTGGCGACCGCGGTGGCTTCTGCCGCCGGCATCGCCCTGATCGCCTTCGGGCGTCACGCGGGGCTGAAGCTGGCCGGCCTCGCGCTGATGGTCCTGCCGCATGTCATCGGCGCCCCGCTGCCGCCCGGCCACGAGGTCGATTATCCCGGCGCGCTCGCCGGTGAATTCGTCATCGCCTCGCTGGTGGTCAGCGCCGTGTTGTGGACGCTCGCGGGGACCTGCGTCGGCTGGCTTCACGAGCGGCTGTCGCGAGCCATCTAGTGCCGGGAATCATCGAAATCCGATCCATGGTCGGGCACGATCCGCGGAGTGCCACGCGCGTCAGCCCTCCCCTTGAGGGAGGGCCAAAACCGCGTCAGCGGTCTTGCGGAGGGGTGGCGAGCTCCGCCGGGTTGCACACCCCTCCCCGAAGCGGCTGCGCCGCTTCGACCTTCCCGCAAGGGGAGGGTGGGGCGCGGTGCGGCGGCTCCGGGCGAGACTCGGCCAATTGCGAAAGAAGGCATTAGCCCATGGCAACGCCAGACCATCTTCTCCTCCTCGGCGCCCGGCGCTCGGGCAAGAGCCGCCATGCCGAGGCTTTCGTCATGGAGTCGGGCCTTTCGCCGGTCTATGTCGCGACGGCCGAGGCCGGCGACGACGAGATGGCGGAGCGGATCGCCGCGCACAGGTCCCGGCGCGGTCCCGCCTGGCGCACGATGGAGGAGCCGCTGGACCTGCCCGGCGCGATCGCCGTTGCGGCCGTTCCCGGCAGCATCGTCCTTGTCGACTGCCTGACGCTGTGGCTGTCGAACCTCATGCATGCCGGGCGCGACATCGACGCGGCCGGGACCCGGCTGATTTCGGCACTGGGAGACGCCGCCGCGCCGGTCGTCCTCGTCTCCAACGAGGTCGGCGCCGGCATCGTCCCGCTCAATGCGCTCTCCCGCCTCTATGCCGACGAGCAGGGCATCCTCAACCAGCGCGTCGCCGCCTCCGTCGCCCGCGTGGTGCTGATGGTCGCCGGCATCCCCCTTCAGGTGAAGCCGGGTCAGCCGGCGGGAGCATCGACATGACCCGATCGCGCATCCCGGCGACGGTGGTCACCGGCTTCCTCGGCGCCGGCAAGACGACCCTGATCCGCAACCTGATCGCCACGGCCCGTGGACGGCGGATTGCGGTCGTCGTCAACGAATTCGGCGACATGGGCTTCGACGGCGCCCTGATGGACGACTGCGGCGACACCGGCTGCCGGCCGGATTCGATTGTCGAGCTGACCAACGGCTGCATCTGCTGCACCGTCGCCGACGAATTCCTGCCGACCATGGAGGCATTGCTCGCCCGCGAGCCTGCGCCGGACCACATCATCATCGAAACCTCGGGCCTCGCGCTTCCCCAGCCGCTGGTCCGGGCCTTCGCCTGGCCGACGGTGAAGCACCGGGTCACCGTCGATGGCGTCGTCGCGGTCGTCGATGCGACAGCGGTCGAGGAGGGGCGTTTCGCCCCGGCGATGCCGACGGCTCCGGATCCCGTCCGCGACCACGACGATCCGATCGAGGAGCTTTTCGAGGACCAGCTCCGCTGTGCCGATCTCGTCGTCGTCGGCAAGGCCGATCTCCTCGGTGCCGACGCGGTCGATCGGGTCGAGGCGACCGTGCTGGGCGAGGCGCGTCCCGGCACGCCGGTGGTCCGTGGCTCGCTGAAGGGCTTGCCGGCGGACGTTCTGCTCGGGCTCGCCGCCGGCGCGGAAGACAACATGGGTGGCCGCGAGAGCCACCATGAGCTCGAGGGCGAGGAGGAACACGACCACGACGATTTCGCCAGCTTCGTCGTCGATACGCCACCTTTCGGGACGGTCGAGGCGCTGAAAGAGCGGGTCGGCGCGGCACTCGCCTATCCGGGCGTCCTGCGCATCAAGGGGCGGGCGCGGGTCGACGGCAAGGCGGCTCCGGTCGTCGTCCAGGGCGTCGGTCCGCGCGTCGAGACGTATTTCGATCCCGCCGGCGGCGGGGATGGGCTTGTGGTGATCGGCCTCGCCGGTCTCGATCCGGCTGCCGTTTCTTCCCGGCTGATCGGCTGATCCATGCATCTGACCGCCGGTGACATCGAACGGATCGACGATGGCGATGTCGCTGTCGATCTCGAACAGTCGCCGGGCGAGATCGTCGTCCTGTCCTCGGCGGACAGCGAGCTGGCGCTGCTTGGCGGCATGGCGGCGCGCCGGCCCGGTGACGCACCGCGCCTCCGTCTCGCCAATCTGATGAAGCTCGCGCATCCGGCCTCGGTCGATCTGTACGTCGAAAAGACGCTCCGGCATGCCAGGCTGGTGGTCGTCCGTGCGATGGGCGGGGTCGGCTACTGGCCCTACGGGCTCGATCGCCTCCGCGAGCTCGCCCGCGGCGGTGGCCCCCGGCTCGTCGCGATTCCCGGCGAGGACCGCTGGGACGACGGGCTGAGCGCCTATTCGACTGTCGCCGAGGATGACGCGCGGTGCCTCTGGCGCTGCCTGGTCGGTGGCGGCGCGGGGAATGCGGCGATAGCCCTCGACCTCATGGCCCACCTGATCGGCCGGGGCGAGCGACCGCCGGAAGCGGAGACCGTCGCCAGCGCCGGTTGCTACTGGCCGGGGGAGGGCGTGTCCTCGATCGAGGAGGTTGGTCGGCGGCTCGACCCGTCGCTGCCGGTCGCGCCGATCGTCTTCTACCGCTCGATCCTCCAGGGCGGGCTGACCGGTCCGGTCGATGCGCTGGTCGATGCGCTTCGCGCCGAGGGCGTCGCGGGATTGCCGGTCTTCGTGACGAGCCTCAAGGATCGTGACAGCGCTGCCTTCCTCGAAAAGCTGTTCGCGGCCCTGCCGCCGGCGATCGTGCTCAATGCGACCGCCTTCGCGGTCTCCAGGTTCGGCGCGGCCGGCGCGACGACGGTCCTCGACCGGCCGGGCTCTCCGGTCCTCCAGGTCATCTTCGCCGGATCGAGCGAGGAGGCGTGGCGCGACAGCGCCCGGGGCCTGCTGCCGCGCGACCTGACGATGAATGTCGTCCTGCCCGAGGTCGACGGGCGGCTGATCACGCGGACGGTTTCCTTCAAGGCGGAGACCCATGATCCGCTGACCGACAGCCGGGCGACCACCTACCGTCCGATCACCGATCGGATCGCCTTCGTCGCCGAGCTCGCGGCCCGCTGGGTCCGGCTTTCGGCTAAGCCACCAGCCGAACGGCGGGTGGCGCTGGTGCTTTCCAACTACCCAAACCGCGATGGCCGGATCGGCAACGGCGTCGGCCTCGACACGCCGGAAAGCACGGTCCGCATCGCCGCGACCATGCGCGAGGCCGGTTACGACTTGTCGGGCTTTCCCGAAACTGGCGCCGACCTGATGGCGCTGCTCCTTTCCGGGCAGAGCAATCGCCTCGAGATTGCGCCCGGCGGCGCGGCGGTGACGCTTGGCCTCGATGACCATTGCGCTTTCCTCGCGACGCTTCCCGAAGACGTGCGCGACGCCCTGCATGAGCGATGGGGCGAGCCGGAGGGCGATCCGATGTTTGCCGATGGCGTCTTTCATCTCGCCATCCATCGCTTCGGCAATGTCGTCGTCGGCATCCAGCCGTCGCGCGGCTACAACATCGATCCGAAGGCGACCTACCACGACCCGGACCTCGTGCCGCCGCACCACTATCTCGCCTTCTACGCCTGGCTCCGGGGGGGCTTCGCGGCCGATGCGCTGGTCCATGTCGGCAAGCACGGCAATCTCGAATGGCTGCCCGGCAAGGCGCTCGGCCTGTCGCGGGGCTGCTGGCCGGAGGTGGCGCTTGGCGCCATGCCGCTCATCTACCCCTTCATCGTCAACGATCCGGGCGAGGGGGCGCAGGCCAAGCGCCGGTCGAGCGCCGTGATCGTCGACCACCTGATGCCGGCGATGACCCGTGCCGAGATTCATGGCCCGCTGGCCGAGCTCGAAACCCTGATCGACGAATTCTACCTCGCGGCCGGTGTCGATCCGCGGCGGCGCGACTGGCTGGAGAACGAGATCCTGACAACCGCCGAGCGCCACGGCCTCGACCGCGACCTCGGCTTTGCCCGCGATGCCGGCGGCGGCGCCCTGCGGGCGCTGGACGCGCATCTCTGCGAGCTGAAGGAACTCCAGATCCGCGATGGGCTCCACATCCTCGGCGCCTCGCCCGAAGGACGTCAGCGGGTCGACACGCTGGTGGCGATCGCCCGCGTGCCGCGCACCGGCGAGCGGCTGGCCGACGCCTCGCTTCATCGCGCCATCGCGTCCGACCTCGGGCTCGATGGCTTCGACCCGCTGGACTGCGATCTCGGCAGCCAGTGGCGCGGGCCGCGACCGGCGGTCCTCGACGGTCTCGTCGACACGCCGTGGCGGACCGCCGGGGACACCGTGGAAAGGATCGAGATGCTGGCGGCGTTGATTGTTGAGGACACGCTTCCCTCGTATGACGCACCGACGTCCGACCTCCCCCTTGGGGGGAGGTCGAAGGTCGCAAGGCGAGCTCCGGGAGGGGGGAGCGGCCTGCAGGTCGGCGAACCAAATGGAAGGCCCGGGGTTGCCGGTGCGTCCTTCGAGGCTCGGGCTACGCCCGAGCACCTCAGGATGGCGAGCAAGGAGGGTGGCGGTGGCGGGCATATCGTCGCCTCAAATCACCTCCCTGGTCATCCTGAGGTGCTCCGCGAAGCGGAGCCGCCCCCTCGTCATCCTGAGGTGCTCCGCGAAGCGGAGCCTCGCCCTCGTCATCCTGAGGTGCCCCGCGAAGCGGAGCCTCTCCCTCGTCATCCTGAGGTGCTCCGCGAAGCGGAGCCTCTCCCTGGTCA
>NZ_JAGRLA010000025.1 GCF_020442045.1 Bauldia sp.
ACGCTCTCGGTGAACCCGAGCTCCTCGAGCGTCATGCCGGCCATGACCTTCGCGCCGATCATGGCGAGCGGAACGCCGATTGCCTTGCTGACGAAGGGGATGGTCCGCGACGCGCGCGGGTTCACCTCGAGGAGGTAGACCTTCCCGTCCTTGATCGCGAACCGGATGTTCATGAGCCCGCGGACCTTCAGCGCCTTGCCGAGGGCGCGGGTCTGCTCGCGGAGCTGGCCGATCAGGTCCTTGGAGAGGGTGTACGGCGGGAGCACGCAGGTCGAGTCGCCGGAGTGGACGCCGGCCTCCTCGATGTGCTCCATGATGCCGCCGATGACGCAGCGCTCCCCGTCGCAGACCGCGTCGACGTCGACCTCGATCGCGTTCTCGAGGAACTTGTCGATGAGGATCGGGGCCTCCGGCGCGACCTCGGCCGCGATCTCCGCGAAGCGCTCGACCGACTGCCGGTTGTAGGCGATCTCCATCGCGCGCCCGCCGAGCACGTACGACGGCCGCACCACGACCGGGTAGCCGATCCGCGAGGCGATGCGCACCGCGTCCGTCGCCGACGTGGCGGTGTCGTTGTCCGGCTGGCGCAGCCCGAGGCGCTTCAGCACCTTCTGGAACTGGTCGCGGTCCTCCGCGAGGTCGATCGACTCGGGCGAGGTGCCGATGATCGGGACGCCGTTCTGCTCGAGCGCGCGCGCGAGGTTGAGCGGGGTCTGGCCGCCGAGCTGGACGATGCAGCCGTCGATCTTCTGGCTGCGGAACACCCCGAGCACGTCCTCGAGGGTGAGCGGCTCGAAGAAGAGCTGATCCGCGGTGTCGAAGTCGGTGGACACCGTCTCGGGGTTCGAGTTGACCATGATGGTCTCGAAGCCCATCTCCTTCAGCCCGATCACCGCCTGGACGCAGCAGTAGTCGAACTCGATGCCCTGCCCGATCCGGTTCGGGCCGCCGCCCAGGATCATGATCTTCTTCTGGCCGGAGTCCTTCACCTCCGAGATGCGCTCGTAGGTGGAATAGAAGTACGGCGTCGAGGAGTCGAACTCCGCCGCGCAGGTGTCCACCTTCTTGAACACAGGCTCCAGGCCGATCGCCTGCCGCCGCGCCCGGACCTCCGCCTCCGTGCCGCCGGTGAGGGTCGCGATCTGGACGTCGGAGAAGCCGAGCCGCTTGGCCCGCCGCAGCACGTCGTCGGGCACCGCCGACGGGCCGGCGTAGCGCGACAGGTCGTCCTCGAAGTCGACGAGCTCCCGCATGTTCTCGAGGAACCAGGGGTCGATCTTGCACAGGTCGTGGATCTGGGCGGTGGTCATGCCGGCCCGCATCGCGTGGCGGATCGAGAAGATGCGCTCGCAGTTCGGGCGCGCGAGCGACCGACGGACCTCCTCGATGTCGGGCACGCCCTGGCGGCGGTCGACGGGGTCGGCGCCGAAGCCGAAGCGCTTGGTCTCGAGGCCGCGCAGCGCCTTCTGGAACGCCTCCTTGAAGGTCCGGCCCATGGCCATGGTCTCGCCGACCGACTTCATGGAAGTGGTGAGGGTCGAGTTGGCGGCGGGGAACTTCTCGAACGCGAACCTCGGGATCTTCACCACGGTGTAGTCGATCGTCGGCTCGAAGCAGGCCGGCGTCTTCTCCGTGATGTCGTTCGCGATCTCGTCGAGCGTGTAGCCGATCGCCAGCTTGGCCGCGATCTTCGCGATCGGGAAGCCGGTCGCCTTCGACGCCAGCGCGGACGAGCGCGACACGCGCGGGTTCATCTCGATGACGACCAAGCGCCCGTCGGCCGGGTTGACGGCGAACTGCACGTTCGAGCCGCCGGTCTCCACCCCAATCTCGCGCAACACCGCGATCGAGGCGTCGCGCATGATCTGGAATTCCTTGTCGGTCAGGGTCAAGGCCGGCGCGACGGTGATCGAGTCGCCGGTATGGATGCCCATCGGATCGACGTTCTCGATCGAGCAGACGATGATGCAGTTGTCCGCCCTGTCGCGGACGACCTCCATCTCGAATTCCTTCCAGCCGATGACCGATTCCTCGATCAGCACCTCGGTGGTCGGGGAGGCGTCGAGGCCGCGCTCGACGATCTCGAGGAATTCCTCGCGGTTATAGGCGATGCCGCCGCCGGTGCCGCCGAGGGTGAAGGAGGGGCGGATGATCGCCGGCAGGCCGACGACGTCCATCGCCTTCAGCGCATCGACCAGCGAATGGGCGAGCTCCGAGCGGGGCGTCTCCAGCCCGATCCGCTGCATCGCCTCGCGGAAGCGCTCGCGGTCCTCGGCCTTGTCGATCGCATCGGCGGTGGCGCCGATCAGCTCGACGTCGAACCTGTCCAACACACCTTCCCGCCGCAGCGACAGGGCGCAGTTGAGCGCCGTCTGTCCGCCCATGGTGGGAAGCAGCACCAGCTTCTCCTCCGGCCGCTCGGTGCGCTCCTTCTCGATGATCTTGGCGACGAGCTCCGGGGTGATCGGCTCGATATAGGTGGCGTCGGCGATCTCCGGGTCGGTCATGATCGTCGCCGGATTCGAGTTGACCAGGACGACGCGGTAGCCTTCCTCCTTCAGCGCCTTGACGGCCTGGGTTCCCGAATAGTCGAATTCGCAGGCCTGACCGATAACGATCGGGCCCGCGCCGATGATGAGGATGGAGTCGATGTCGGTGCGTTTCGGCATGGGTTCCGGCGCGAACGAAACCCCGGCGCGGCGATTCCGACCGGGGCGGATCATGGATGTTGCAGGCTAGGCGCGGCTTATAGGGGAATTGGCCGGTCGGGGGAAGGGCGACGACGATGGCTACGGGATATTCCGGGGTTCACGCGCCGGTCGCGGACGTCCTGCGAACGGCGAGCAGAACAGGCCGGCAGGAACCAGGTCGATGGCCGATCTTGCCGGTGTCGGCAATAACGGCCATTTCGCGCCGTTCGCCTGGTGGCCTGACCATGCCGGCCCGGACCGCCGCGATCGCGGGTGATTGACGTATCGGCCGGCACCACCGCAAATAGCGATGGAATCAGACCGAGGAGGGTGGCCGTGCAGTGGCGTGGGCGACGGCAGAGCAGCAATATCGAGGACCGTCGCGGCAGCAGCGGCGGTTTCGGCGGCTACGGGCGAAGCACCGGCCCCCGGATCGGGGTTCCCGGCGGCAGGGTCGGGCGGGGTGGCGGCATCGGGATCGGCGCCATCGTGGTGATCCTGGTCATCGGCTGGCTGACCGGCATCAACCCGCTCGCGTTGCTCGGCGGGGGTGGCACGGGTGGCGGACCGGTGATCACCTCGGGCAGCCAGCCATCCGGCCAGACCGGAACGCCGGATGACGAGGGCGGCCAGTTCGTCGCGGTGGTCCTCGCCGATACCGAAAGCACCTGGCAGCGGATTTTCAGGGAAGGCGGCAAGACCTATCGCGAACCCGTTCTGGTGCTCTTTTCGGGCTCGACATCCTCGCCCTGCGGCATGGCCAGCGCGGCGACCGGGCCGTTTTATTGTCCCGGCGACCAGAAGGTCTATATCGACCTCGCCTTCTATCGGGAACTCAGGACGCGCTTCAAGGCGCCGGGCGACTTTGCCCAGGCCTACGTGGTCGCCCACGAGATCGGCCACCATGTCCAGAACCTGCTCGGCATCCTGCCGAAGGTGAATGCCGCCCGCCAGCAGGTGAGCCAGGTCGAATCCAACGAATTGTCCGTCCGCCTGGAGTTGCAGGCGGATTGCCTGGCCGGCATCTGGGCGCATGACGCGGAATCGCGAAATGTCCTCGACGTCGGCGATATCGACGAGGCTCTGAACGCCGCCGCCCAGATCGGCGACGACGCCATCCAGCGCCGGACCCAGGGTTATGTGGTACCGGACAGCTTCAACCACGGTTCGTCGGCGCAGCGCAGCCGCTGGTTCAAGATCGGCTATCAGGAAGGCAGGCTCGACGCCTGCGATACCTTCGGCCAGGCGAATATCTGACCGTCCAGGCCGGAGCGGCTCGACACGGGGAGGATGCCATGCGCAAAGCGACAGGGGCCGCGCTTCTCTTGTCGGCGGGACTCGCGCTTCCCGCGGTGGCGCAGACCGCCCCGCCCGACCTGACCGGGGACTGGGTTTGCGAGCCGGCCGCAATGCTGATCCGGGATGAATGGACGACGCTGACCTACACCTTCGCCGTCTCGGAGCAACGCGACGCGCTGTTCAGGGCGGTGATGCACTGGTCGCTGCCGCCCGAAGCCGGGGCGGAGGGCAACCAGGGCGGCGCGGACTCCTATAGCGGTACGGTCAAGGTGCTCGGCGTGATCGACTTCGACAATCGCGGCATCGAGATGGTCGCCTATGGCGACGGGCATCGGCACCGCGGCACGCTGATCCATCCGGACACGATCGCGTTCGTGCACAGCGAGACCGGCGACAATGCCTGGGTCAGCCGTTCGACCTGCCGTCGGAGCAGGTAGCCGCCGCAGTCCCGTCCCATGTCTCGTTGGGCCAGAACACAGGGTTAGACCATGTCCGCCGACACGATCCTCGATCTCGCCAGCCGGCTGCTCGAACTCGACAAGGGCGACCTGACGGCGCGGGAGAAGTCGGTGATCGAGCGGGCGGCAAGGCGCCTCGCTGTCTCGCGCAACGTCAATGTCGAGTTCCAGCAGAGCGCCACCTTCGGCCAGCGGATCGCCGACCGCGTCGCCGCAATCGGCGGCTCCTGGCGTTTCATCATCGGCTTCGCGGCGGTCGTCGTCGTCTGGGTGGCCGTCAATTCGGCGATGATGGTGGCCCATCCCTTCGACCCCTATCCCTATATCCTGCTCAACCTCTTCCTGTCGCTGCTCGCGGCGATCCAGGCGCCGATCATCCTGATGTCGCAGAACCGGGCGGCGGCGCGTGACCGGCTGGAGGCGGCGCACGACTACGAGGTCAACCTCAAGGCCGAGATCGAGATCGCGGCACTGCATGCCAAGATCGACGAGATCAGGACGAACGAGCTGGCGACGCTGCTTGACAGGACGCCCGCGGACCGGTGAGGCAAGGAAGGACGGGCCGCGGCCGGCTCAGCCCCTGGCGTCCATCATCTCGACGAAGCGCTGGAAGAGGTAGCGCGAGTCGCGTGGGCCGGGAGAGGCTTCCGGGTGATACTGGACGGAGAAGACCGGCCGGTCGCCAAGCCGCAGCCCGCAATTCGAGCCGTCGAAGAGCGATACATGGGTCTCCTCGACGCCCTCGGGGAGCGTTCCGGTGTCGACCGCGAAGCCATGGTTCATCGAGGTGATCTCGACCTTGCCGGTGGTCAGGTCCTTGACCGGATGGTTCGCGCCGTGATGGCCCTGATGCATCTTGACCGTCTTCGCGCCGAGGGCGAGGCCGAGCATCTGGTGGCCGAGGCAGATGCCGAAGGTCGGCGTGCCGGAGTCGATGACCTGGCGGATCGCCGGCACCGCATATTCGCCGGTGGCGGCCGGGTCGCCGGGACCATTCGACAGGAAGACGCCGTCCGGCTCGTGGGCGAGGATCTCGTCGCCGGTCGCGGTCGCCGGCAGAACGGTGACCCGGCAGCCGTGGTCGGCGAGCAGCCGGAGGATGTTCCGCTTGATGCCGTAGTCGATGGCGACGACGTGATGGCGCGGCGATTCCAGCCGTCCGTAACCCTTGTCCCATTGCCAGGAGGTCTCGTCCCAGGTGTAGGTCTGGGCGGTGGTGACGTCCTTCGCGAGGTCCATGCCGACAAGGCCGGGCCAGCCCCGCGCCTCGGCCTTGAGGCGGGCCAGGTCGAAGGCGCCACCGCGGTCGTGGATGATGATCGCGTCGACGGCACCCCTGGTGCGGATCAGCGTGGTGAGCGCCCGGGTGTCGACGCCGGCCATGCCGACGATGCCGCGCGACTTCAGCCATTTGTCGAGGTCGCGCGCCGCGCGGTAGTTCGACGGATCGGTGATGTCGGTCTTGAGCACGCAGCCGCGGACGCCCGAAGCGGCCGCCATGTTGACCGTCTCGATGTCCTCGTCATTGACGCCGACATTGCCGACATGGGGGAAGGTGAAGGTGATGATCTGCCCGGCATAGGAGGGATCGGTGAGGATTTCCTGATAGCCAGTCATCGCCGTGTTGAAGCAGACCTCGCCGGTCGCCTCGCCTTCGGCCCCGATCCCATGGGCCTCGATCACCGTGCCGTCGGCCAGCACGAGCAAGGCAGTCGGGCGTGACTCATTCCAGCCGGAAGCGACCATCTTGATTTCCGCGATCAAAGGGACCATATGACTGCGCCGGTGAGCAACCGGCGCGATGCGCTGGAAGCGCGCGGCGAAGTTAGGTTAGCCGCATCATCGCGTCAACTGTGGACCAAAAAAATAAGTCCAGTTGAATCAGTCAGTTACAGAATAGCGAAAAGTTGCACGCGGCGCGGCGTGACGGTATCCTCGCGCGTCGCGTCCTCAGGAGGCTCGGAATGCGTGAGCGGATCAATGCGGCTCTTAAACAGGCGACCCTCGACCAGAACAAGAGGCAGATTTCGACACTACGCCTGATAAATGCGGCAATTCTGGACCGCGACATCGCGGCCCGCGCGGCGGGCAAGGACCCGGTCAGCGACGAGGACATCCTCGAAATCCTGACCAAGATGATTCGCCAGCGACTCGAATCGGCCAAGACCTACGAGGAGGGCAACCGCCTCGACCTCGCCGAGCAGGAGCGCGAGGAGATCGCAATCATCAAGAAATTCATGCCGGACCAGCTCAGCGACGAGCAGGTGCGCAGCGCCTGCGCGCAACTGGTCAAGGAGACCAACGCGCACGGACTGCGCGACATCGGCCGCTGCATGCAGGAACTGAAGTCGAAATATCAGGGCCGGATGGATTTCGGCAAGGCGAGCACGGTCGTCAAGGGCCTGCTCTCCTAGCCTAGCGGACCGCGTGCCGGGCGCGGGCGCCGCGCTCGATCGCCGCCACCACCAGCTTCTCGAGGTCGAGACGGTCCCTCAGCAGCTGCAGGAAGCGCAGCTCTTCCTGTTCGACATGGAGATCCGCCGCCGCGACATCGACGGCCAGGGCATAGGCGGTCTCGTAGAGCTTGGGCGGCAGCGAGGCGGCGATGACGTTGAGCACGGTGCGCAAGCCATCGTCGCCCTGCATCAGGCTCCCGCAGGCCTCCGCGGTCTCGACCAGCCTCTCCTTGTCGAAATCAACGAAGATCGGCAACGTCTGGACGATATCGCCGATCGTCTTGAGCTCGCGGTCGGTCATCGTCCGGTCGGCCGCCGATATCGTGACCATGGCATAGATCAACGCATCGTGGTGCGGAACGGTCTTGACCTGCTGATTCATGGTATTGCCTCGGTATCCGGGTGTTGCCCGGAACGTATGGCCTTGGCCGCCCCGAAGCAAGCGCGCCGCAACCGCGGCCTTGAGCCCCTCATATAGATTTCGGAGAGCCCGTTCCAATACCCGGCCGGCCGACCTCCATGACACAATCGGGGCTTGATCGCCGGCAGGTTTGTTCTAGGGTCCGCCCGCTCCTGACAACCGGTGACGACAGATGCCTTCGTTCAACCCTCCGCCGATACAAATCACGCCTGACATCGCGGCTTCGGCGCAGCAGTCGAAGGCCTGGCCCTTCGAGGAAGCGCGAAAGATCGTCACGCGGATCGACGGCGCGGGCGGCAAGCCTTCGGAGGTCATATTCGAGACCGGCTACGGCCCGTCGGGACTGCCGCATATCGGCACCTTCGGCGAGGTGGCCCGTACAACGATGGTGCGAAACGCCTTCCGCCTGCTTACCGGCGACGCGATCCCGACGCGCCTGATCTGTTTCTCGGACGATATGGACGGACTGCGGAAGGTCCCCGACAACGTCCCGAACCGGGAGATGATGGCGGGCTACCTGAACCAGCCGCTGACAAGCGTGCCCGATCCCTTCGGCGAATATGAAAGCTTCGGCGCCCACAACAACGCCCGGCTCCGCCGCTTCCTCGACCGCTTCGGCTTTGCCTACGAATTCCAGAGCGCGACCGAGACGTACCGGTCGGGCGGCTTCGACGCCATGCTCCTCAAGATGCTCGAAGCCTATGACGAGGTCATGGCGATCATGCTGCCGAGCCTCGGTGAAGAGCGGCGCGAGACCTATTCTCCCTTCCTTCCCGTCAGTCCCGAAACCGGCGCGGTGCTCCAGGTCGCCATCCTCGAGCGCAAGCTCGACGCCGGCACCATCGTCTATCGCGATCCCGAGACGGAGAACCTGGTCGAGCAGCCGGTGACCGGCGGCCAGGTCAAGTGCCAATGGAAGGCCGATTGGGCCTTGCGCTGGGCGGCGCTCGGCATCGACTACGAGATGTCGGGCAAGGACCTGATCGACTCCGTGCGCCTGTCGAACCGTATCTGCAAGCTGCTCGGCGGCCGGCCTCCGGAGGGCTTCAACTATGAACTCTTCCTCGACGAGACCGGCCAGAAGATCTCCAAGTCCAAGGGCAATGGCCTGACGATCGAGGAGTGGCTGACCTATGCCTCGCCGGAAAGCCTGTCGCTCTTCATGTACCAGAAGCCGAAGGCGGCGAAGCGGCTGTATTTCGATGTCATCCCGCGGGCAGTCGACGACTATTTCTCGTTTCTCGGCGCTTTCGACGGCCAGGAGGCCGACAAGCGGCTCGGCAATCCCGTCTGGCACATCCATTCCGGTGCGCCGCCGTCGATCGACATGCCGATCAGCTTCGTCATGCTGCTCAACCTCGCGGCCGCCTCCAATGCCCATGAGAAGGACGTCCTCTGGGGCTTCATCACCCGCCACGTCGAAGGGGTGACGCCGGAGACGCATCCGAAGCTCGACGAACTGGTCGGCTACGCGGTTCGCTACTACGACGACTTCGTCGCCCCGACGAAAAGGTTCCGCGAGCCGGATTCGGAAGAGCGCGACGCCTTGCTTGCCCTCGACGAGGCGCTTGCCGGGCTCCCGCTCGATGCCGAAAGCGGCGACATCCAGAATGCGGTCTACGAGGTTGGCCGTTCCTTCGCCCGTTTCCAGGACGCCAGGAAGACCGGGCCCGACGGTCGTCCGGGTGTCGCGTTGACCTGGTTCGCGACCCTTTACGAAATTCTGCTCGGCATGGAGCGCGGCCCGCGGTTCGGGTCCTTCGTGGCGATCTACGGCATTCCGGAGACCCGGACGCTGATCGCCCGGGCGGTCGCCGGCGAGCTGGTCACCTAGGCCGGATCACGAGGGCGGGGGATCGTCCGCCGGTTTGCCGGGACAGCCGGGGTCGGCCTCGCTTCCCCGCCACATCCCGACCCGATCGCAGCGCGCGTCGTGGGCGGCGGTCCGGTATTCGTCCGTCGCGTTCTCGTCCGGCGTCGCCCAGCCCTGACGGAGCAGCCAGCGCCCTACGTCGATGCTGCCGACGCGGCACGGGGCGACGGCGCGGTCGATGCCGTCGGGATTGGGAAGCAGGCACTCGACCGCCCGGCCACGCAGGAACATGCGGAGCGAGAAGAGAGCGGTGCGGCCGCACGGCCATTCTTCGCCATCCATCCGCCGGCAGATCTGGTCGAGCGGTGGCGGCGTCACGCCAAAGACCTTGATGACCAGGTGGTTCCTGGTGACGAAGGTTGCGCCGTCGGTCGTCTTCGGCAGGAAGAAGCGCCGCCAGCGGGGCGGCGCCGGCGGCGGTGGCGGCGTCGGCTCGCGATAGAGCGGGCCGTCGACCTGGGGGCCCGGCAGGATACCGGGAGGCGTGACGTTGCGGGCGGGTGGCGGCACCACCTCGAGCTCCTCGGCCGAGAGCCCGCCGCAGCCCGCCGCCAGGATCGCATTGGCGAGGATCAAGAGAAGCGCCAGGGGTCCGCCGGACCGACGCCCCGCCTTTGCTCCGCTGTCGGCCGCAGCGCCGAGGCGGAGCGTCACTGGCTCGCCCAGACGATGCGCGCCATCCATTCGATATCCGCCGGCGACAGGGTGCGATCGGCATGGGCGGGATTGAACGAGGCAAGCTCGACGACCTTGGTCGTCTTGCGTTGCAGGATCTTGGCCATGACCTCGCCTTCCGTCGTCTTGACGACGACGCGATCGCCGCGCCGGCACTCGGCCGAGGGCGATACGATGATGATGTCGCCGTCCCGGTAGAGCGGCGTCATCGAGTCGCCGGTGACCTCAAGGGCGTAGGCGCCGTCGCCATTCGGCCCCGGATAGCTGATCTGGTCCCAGCCCTGGCCGGCGGGGAAGCCGCCATCGTCGAAGAAACCGCCGGCGCCGGCCTGCGCAAGCCCGAGCAACGGCACCTGCCTGAGCGACGCCTCGCGTCGCGCGCGTCGCGGCCTTTCGCCGACGAGGCCGAGGAAGTCGCCGAGCGAGGTCCCGGTCGCATGCAGGATCTTGGCGATGCTCTCGGTGGAGGGCCAGCGCTCGCGGCCGTCCGCCGCCACCCGCTTGGAGCGATTGAATGTCGTTGGATCGAGCCCGGCGCGCCGCGCCAGCCCCGAGGCGGTCAGTTTCTTGCGCTCGGCGAGCCGGTCGATGGCTCCCCAAATCTGTCCGTGTGACAGCACGAGACCCCTCCGTGCCGTGGTCCCCTGCAAGGCAGGAATAAATACCTTTTTGGTTTATCCCCGCTTGGCCGCTTTGTCGAGTCCCCGGTGAAAATAGCCGCGTGCCGGTGGACAGCCATCGATTTTCCCGGCGCGGTCGAGGGCATTTCCGGTTCAGTGGAATGCCGATTGTCCCCGCAATCAAGCGTTGAGGCTTGTTACCGGAGTTTTGCGCCCCGGCCGAAAGGTTAACCCCGTGTTTACCATGTTGGGAGAAGGCTTGGGGCGTCGGAACGGGCGCCGAATCCCTTCTGCGCCCTGCGGCGAATGGTCTGGATTCGCTGTGTTTTCCGGCTTCGGGGGTGCCGCGGGCGCGGCGGGGCATGGATCGATGAAGTCGGGTATGTCGTGGAGCATAAAGGTCGACGAGGACGCGCGCGCCGCAGCGCAGGAAGCCGCTCGTCAGGCCGGCATGTCGCTCGATGAATGGCTCCGCGATGCCATTGCCGCGCGGGCGGCCGAGACCGGGTCTTCCGAAGCGATGTGGTCCGTGCGTGACGCCGCCGCCGGGCTCGAAACGCTCACCGAGGCCACGGCCGTTCTGGCGCGCAGGATCAGGGCGATGGAGCGCGGTGGTGGATCGCCGGTATCCGGACTTGTCGATCGGCTCGTTGAAATCGAAGCCGCCCTCGGCCGGGCCAGCGACACGGTCACTATCGCGAGTGCACGGACGCGCGGCGAAACAATCGGGGAACTTGCCGGGATGATCGATCGCCTTGCCCGGGATCTCGACGATACCGACGAGTCGGCCCGAACGACGATCGAAGGCCTGCGAACGGCGCGAAGGGGCGGACAGATGGATTCGACGAGCGGGGTCGCCGATGCGATTCGCAGGCTGGACGAAAGGATCGCGCGCATGACGGAGCGCCGCCCGCTCCCGCCGTCCGGCAACGATTCCCTCCACGAATTGCGGACGCAGCTCGAGGGGTTGCTGGCCGCCAGTCCGAAGCCGGCGAGCGAGCCGCGGGCTTCGGCGGCAAGCCTCGACAGGACGCTCCGGGATCTGGAGGCGCGAATCCGGGAGGCCGGCGAGCGCTCCGAGCGGAATCAGCGGGGCAGGGCGACCGACAGGATGGAGCAGGATCGCATCCGGCGCATCGAGGAAAAGCTCTCGGAAATCGCCAGACGGCTCGTTTCGGAAACGCACGCCCGGCCTGCCGCGACCGCCCGGGGCGACGACAGCCTGAGAGCGGAGATCGCCGAAATCGTCGACCGCCAGGGTGGACGGGCCCGCTCGGGCCCCGCGCCTGATGCGATCGCTCCGGGCGCCCTTCGCGCCCTGCGCGATGACATCGCCCGGCTTGAGCAGCGGATCGTCGAATCCGCCGCCGGCCCCATGGAAGACGGATATTCAGGCCTGGTCAGACGGATCGAGGCGCTTGCCGCCGAGGGCCCGGTCGATCGCGGCCTGCTGAACGAAATCCGCGACGAACTCGGCACACTCGGCGCGGCGGCGCGGGGCACCGCCCGCGAAGCGACCCTGCTCGACCGCTTTGACGATCTGGTCCGGCGTCTGTCGGATGGCGGAGCGGTTCCCGCCGGGCTCGCCCGTGAGGATACGATGCTCGACCGGTTCGCCGAACTGGCGCGGCGGCTTCCCGACCGGGGCAAGCTCGATGCGTTGGGCGAGGAGGTCGCGTCGCTGCGCTGGTCGCTGGAAAGCGACGACAGCCCCCAGGCCGTCTCGCGGCTTGAGATGCGCGTCAACGAACTCGCCCGGACCATCGAGACGACGCTGACCGCCAGGCAGGCCAAGTCCGAGGCGATCGCGGTTGGAATGGCGTCCTCCCTTGCCGATATCCGCGGCGCGCTCGAGGATCTCGTGGCCTCCCGCGGCGCCGGCCCGGACATGGCGGCGATTCCGGGGCTCGCCGCCAGCCTCTCGGAAATCCGCAGCACGCTCGAGGACGTGACCTCCCGCCGGATGATGTCGCCGGACGGTGCGACGATCGCCGACCTGGCCGCGGAGGTGGCTGAAATCCGCGACATGCTGGACGCCCGCGAGCGCACCGCCGCCGAGCGCGAGACGGCCGCCTTCGGTCGTCTCGAAAACCGCTTCGACGACATATCCGCCCGCCTCGACAATGCCTTCGCCCAGCTTCCTCCGCCGGGCCTGATCGATGGTCTCCAGGATCGTCTCGAGCGGCTCGCCGAGGCGATCGAGGCCCTCAACCTGCACGCGGCCGATCCGGCGGTGCTTGAAGAGCTCCGCGAGGAGATCGCGACCATCCGCCGCGAGATCGCCGAGCGCGAGCCGCCGCGTCTCGACGATCTGGAAAGCCAGATCCAGGACCTTGCCACCCGGATGGAACAGGCTTCGCGGCCGGAAGCGGATGCCGGCCAGCTCGGCGAGCTCGAGGCGCGGATCACGGCGATTGCCGCCGAGCTCGATCGGGCCACGCCGCGCACCGAAGCGCTGGTGACGCTGGAGGAGAACCTGCTTCGCCTCCAGGCGGGGCTCGCCGATGGCCGCGAGGAATCGCTCGAGGCGGCTCGGTTGGCGGCCCGCGACGCGGTCCGCGATTTCGCCGAGAAAGGCGCCGACCACGAACTCCTCGAGGCCTTGCGTGGCGATCTCGACCAGATCAGCAAGGCGGTCGAAGATACGGGCGAGCGGACGAACGAAACCATCGGATCGCTGCAGGGGTCGCTTGCGTCGATCGTCGAACGTCTCGGACGGCTGGAGGCGGAACCCGCGGCGGAGGACGCACAGGCCACCATCTCCGCGACGGCAGCATATGGAGCAGTCCCGGAGGTCCGCGACGCCGGAGTGCCGTCGGCCGGGCCGGTGGTCAAACCGCCCGAAGAGGCCCGTGTCGACGCTCCGCGCCAGGAGGTGCGATCGGTCCGGGCCGATCTCGCCGCGTTGCGCGAGCTGACGGCGGGCTCTGCCGATCCGGAGCGCAAATCGGCCGACCGGCGGGCGGATTTCATCGCCGCGGCGCGGCGCGCGGCACAGGCCGCGGTGGCGGAAGCCGACATCGAGGCACAGGTCGAGGAGACCGAAGCCGAGCCGAAAGCCAGCCCCTTCGCCCGCATCGGGCATGCGATCCGCAACCGCAAGAAGCCGCTGTTGCTGGCGGCGGCGGCGATCGTGCTGGCATTGGGTGCCTTCCAGGTCTTTGGTCCGCATGGCAGCGGCGCCAGGAATACGGCAGCGGTGAAGCCGACCGCCGTCGAGCGCCCGGCGGACACGCCGAAGACGGTGGCGCGCGCCGCCGATCGCGCCAGCGCCCCGACCGTGCCGCAGGTCGACGAGCCCGCCCTGGTGGCGCCTCCGCCAAATGCCAGGGCCGCGATGGAGCTCGCCAATGTCGCGACGATCGATGATCGGTTCAGCGGCGCCTTCCAGGGTGGCGAGACGCTGGGCGCCGAAGCGGCACCGGTGCCGGCGCACGCCGTATCCGCCACCATCCCCCAGGATCCGAAGCTGCCGATGGTCGGGTCGGATCGCCTGCGAGCCGCCGCCACCGAGGGGGACCCGGCCGCGGCCTTCGAGATCGCCAACCGCTTCGCCGAGGGGCGCGATGTCGCCAGGGACCTCGCCGCCGCCGCCAGGTGGTACCGGCGTGCCGCCGAAGCGAATCTTGCCGTCGCCGAATACCGGCTTGGCAGCCTCTATGAACGCGGCCAGGGGGTCGACAAGAATATCGACGAGGCGGTGAAGTGGTACCAGCGCGCCGCCGATCAGGGCAATGTCGGTGCGATGCACAACCTCGCCGTCATGCTGAGCGAGGGGGTCGGCGACGGTCCCGACCATGCCAAGGCGGTCGAGTGGTTCCTTGCCGCAGCCAATTACGGCGTCAAGGACAGCCAGTATAATCTCGGCGTCATCTACGCGCGGGGGCTCGGGCTCGATCAGGATTTCGCCGAATCCTACAAGTGGTTCGCGGTTGCCGCCGCGGCCGGCGACGGCGACGCGGCGGCCCGCAGGGACGAGGTTGCCGGCCTGCTTTCGCCCGACGAACTCGCCACCGCGCGCGCCGCGGTGCAGGCGTGGCGGGCGAAGCCGCCGCTCGCCACCGCCAACACCGTGGCCGTGCCGGAAGGCGGCTGGGGCGACGGGGGCAAGACCGTCACCGCCGAGGACCAGAAGGCGCTGGTCATGAAGATCCAGGCGCTGCTGGCCGAGCAGGGCTACGATCCCGGTCCCGCCGACGGGATCGAGGGACCGAAGACCCGTGAGGCGGTACGCGCCTTTCAACGCAGGATCGGCGTTGCCGATACCGGCGTCATCGATGGCAGCCTGGTCGTCGCGCTCGATGGCGGAGCAAACGGGTAGGACCCGGGCCTTCCCGCCCCGTCCCGCGTTGACAGGGCGGCGGTTGCGGCGCTTTATCGATTTCGTGTCCGTGCGTGACCGCCCACGCTTCGAATCCCTTGCTCCGACTGGCGTTTCACCGTGCTGATCTATCTTCCCATTGCCGGGCTTTCGGTGAACATGTTCATCATCTTCGGCATGGGGGGAGCGGTCGGCTTCCTCTCCGGCCTGTTCGGCGTCGGGGGCGGATTTCTGCTGACGCCACTGCTGATCTTCTCCGGTATCCCGCCGGTGGTATCGATCGCCACCGTCGCCTCCCAGATCGTGGCCTCGTCGTCCTCGGCGGCGCTCAGCTATTGGCGCCGTCGCATGGTCGACATGAAGCTCGCCGCCGTGCTGATGCTGTCCGGCGCGGTCGGCACGCTGATCGGCGTCGTCGTCTTCAACGCCCTGCGCAAGCTCGGCCAGCTCGACCTGATCATCGGCATCAGCTACGTCACCTTCCTCGGCCTGATCGGCATCCTGATGCTGCGCGAGTCGGTCCGCGCGATGATAAACGCCCGCAAGGGCCGGCCCGCCCCGCTCCGCCGCGCCGCCCAGCATAACTGGGTGCATCGGCTTCCTTTCAAGATGCGCTTCAAGCGCTCGAAGCTCTATGTCAGCGCGATTCCGGTCGTCGCCCTCGGCCTTGGCATCGGCTTCCTTGGCGCGCTGCTCGGCATCGGCGGCGGCTTCATCCTCGTGCCGGCCTTGATCTATCTTCTCAGGGTACCGACCAATGTCGTGATCGGTACGTCGCTGATCCAGATCGTCGCCACGATGGCGATCGCGACGCTGCTCCACGCCTTTTCCAGCCAGACCGTCGATATCGTCCTTGCCATCATCCTGATGGTCGGCGGCGTCATCGGCGCGCAATTCGGCGTGAGGGTCGGCCAGAACCTTCGAGGCGACCACCTCCGCGCCCTGCTCGCGCTGCTGGTGCTGGCGGTCGGCGCACGCTTCTTCATCGGCATGGTCACGCCACCAGCGGAACGCTACTCGCTGACCATCGTGACCGGTGGTGCGCTATGAGACCCGCCGCCGCGCTCTTCTGCTGGTGCCTGTTCGCCGGAAGTGCCGAGGCGGAGCAACTGACGATCGCCCTGTCGACCGGCGAGATCAACGTCGATTCCACCTTCAGCGGCGATACGGTCACGCTGTTCGGCGTGATCGAGCGGGATGCCGCTACGGTGTCGCGCAATACCGACTATGAAATTGCCGTCGTATTGCGGGGACCGCCCGAGACGGTCGTGGCGCGCCGCAAGGACCGTATCGCCTTCATCTGGGTCAACAGCGCTTCGGAAACGATCGGCGACGCGCCAGCCTTCTATGCGCTCGACACCTCGAGTGAGCTCGGCGAGATCGCGACGCCCGCGCTTCTCGAACGGCACCAGATCGGCTTCGACGCCATCCAGTTCACCTATGACGGCCGCGCCGCCGCCAATGACCCGGCCGCGGCGGAATTCCGCGATGCCTTCATTCGCCTCAAGCAGAATGCCGGGCTCTATTCGGAGCAGCCGGCGGGCGTTTCCTTCATTGGCGCGACAGACAACGTCTTCCAGTCCGCCATGTGGATTCCGGCCAACGCCCCTGACGGCCACTACAAGGTCGACGTCTATCTCTTTTCGGGAAATGCGCTGCTCGCCCACGAGGAGGGCAAGCTCGACATCACCAAGGTCGGCTTCGAGCAGTTCATGTACGCCGCCGCCCACCAGCATGTGCTGCTCTACGGGCTCGCCTGCGTCCTGCTGGCGCTTTCTACCGGCTGGCTCGCCGGCGTCATCTTCCGGCGCGACTGAGCGCGCCCGGTCTCGCTCAGTCGGGGCGCAGCGCCTTCCGGCCAACCGCGTAGACACGATCCTCGCCGAGCACGAAGGCCCGGAAGCCTGGGGCCGCGAACAGCCCGGCGAAGGCCCGGTCGAGAACATTGAGGCCGCCGGCATAGGCGCCGAAGGCCGGCATTATCAACCGGTTGCCGTCGCCGGCAAAACACCGCCGCCGGACCCACTTGCCACGGCCCGCAACGCGCGCGGCGGGATGCAGGTGGCCGGCGATCTCGCCCGCGGCATCCTCACCGGTCGCCGGGTCGTGGCGGAAGACCAGCGGTCCGATCGCCAGCGTGTCGGCATGCATGCCCGCGAGGTCCGCCGGCATCTCGCGGTCGTGGTTGCCGGCGATCCAGATCCATTCCCGGCCGGACTGGAGCGTGGCAAGGGCCGCCCGATCCCGCGGCAGGAGCCGTGCCGCTCCGCCATCGTCGTGGAAGCTGTCGCCGAGTGCGATGACCGCCGCCGGATCGAGCCGTGCCATCAGGCGCGAGAGCCTCGCAAGCGTCTCCGCCGTGTCGTAGGGCGGCAGCATCTGGCCGCGGCGCGCGAAGGAGGAGCCTTTCTCGAAATGGAGGTCGGCGACCACGAGCAACCGCCTGTCGGCCCACCATAGACCACCATCGGCGAACGCCTCGAGCACGACGCCGGCCACCGCGACGAGCGTCGGTCCGGGCTCGTTCTCACTCTGTCGCGCCGTCCCAGCGATCATCCGTCGCCCATCGCCTCGTTGATCAAATCCTCCGCCGCCTCGCGCAGGACGTCTTCCTGCGCCTCGCCGGCGATCACCTCCCGCCCGATCTCGAGCATCACCGGCAGCGCCAGCGGCGAGATGCGATCAAGCTGTTTATGCACGATCTTGCCCTTGATTCGCGACAGCATCTCGCCGAGCCGCGCGACGTCGAGCTGGCCGGTCGCGGCATCCGCCCAGGTCGCCTGCATCAGGATATGGTCGGGCTCATGGGCGCGCAGCACATCGTAGATCAGGTCCGAAGAGACGGTCATCTGCCGGCCGGTCTTTTCCTTTCCCGGATGGCGCTTCTCGATCAGCCCGGAAATCAACGCACAGCTCCGGAAGGTGCGCTTGAGCAGGTAGCTGTCGGCCATCCAGGCATCGAGGTCGTCGCCGAGCATGTCCTCGTCGAAGAGCTCGGCGAGGCTCGGCTTCCCGCGCGCGAAGGCGAGGCCGAGATTGCCGAGCCCCCAGACGGCCAGCGAATAGTCGGTCGCGACGAATCCGGTCGGCCTGAGGCGCGCCCGCTCGAGCCGGCGGGTGAGCAGCATGCCGAGCGTCTGATGGGCGAGACGCCCCTCGAAGGGGTAGGAGACGAGGTAGAAGCGGTTGCCGCGCGGGAAGGTCTCGACGAGCAGCTGGTTCCGCTTCGGCAGGATCGAACGCCGCCGCTGGATCTTCAGCCAGTCCGAGACCTGGACCGGCAGGTTGGCCCATGTCTTCGGGTCGGCAAGCATCGCGCGGACGCCGGTCGCGAGATAGGTGGTGAGCGGAAACTTGCCGCCGGCATACATCGGGATTTTCGGCGTATCGTCGGCGGTGCGGGTGGCGATCGCCTCGTTCTCGCGGATACCCTCGAAGCGCAGCACCTGGCCGGCGAAGAGGAAGGTCTCGCCGGGAGAAAGCTGCTCGATGAAATATTCCTCGATCTTGCCGAGCGTCCGCCCGCCGCGCCCGGCGAAGCCGGCTCGCGCTGAGCGGCCGACCCTGACGTTGAGCATCGGCGCCTCGATGATGGTGCCGACATTCAGCCGGTATTGCTGCGCGAAGCGCGGATGGGAGACCCGCCACAAACCGTCCGGACCCTGGCGGATCTTGGCGTAGCGCTCGTAGGTCTTGAGCGCGTAGCCGCCGGTGGCGACGAAGGCGACGACGCGGTCGAAGGTGTCGCGGGCGAGGTTGCGATAGGGATAGGCGGAGGTGACTTCACGGTAGGCGTCGCCGGCGTCGAAAGGCGCGGCGCAGGCCATGCCGAGGACATGCTGGGCGAGGACGTCTAAGCCGCCGTCGCGGATCGGCGGCGTATCCTGCGCGCCGAGATAATTGGCGTCGAGCGCCGCCCGGCATTCGAGCACCTCGAAGCGATTGGCCGGCACCAGCAGGGCCTTCGACGGCTCGTCGAGGCGATGGTTGGCGCGGCCGATGCGTTGGGCGAGGCGGCTCGCGCCCTTCGGCGCGCCGACATGGATGACGAGGTCGACATCGCCCCAGTCGATGCCGAGGTCGAGCGTCGAGGTTGCGACGACGGCGCGGAGCTTGCCGGCCGCCATCGCCGCCTCGACCTTGCGGCGCTGGGTCGGGTCGAGGGAGCCGTGGTGGAGGGCGATCGGCAGGGCGTCGGCATTGATGCGCCACAGCTCCTGGAAGATCATCTCAGCCTGGCTGCGGGTGTTGACGAAGATCAGCACCATCCTGTGGGCCGCGATCGTCGCGTAGATGTCGGCGAGCGCATAGCGGGCGGCGTGGCCGGACCATGGCACGCGTTCCTGCGAATCGAGGATGGTGATCTCCGGCTTGGCGCCGCCGGCGACGGTGATCAGGTCGGCGCGGGAAAGCCGGCGAGGGCGCGACTTGCGCCCCGCGGTGGGGGGCTTCCCCTCCGGCCGCTCATCCCCGCGCAAGCGGGGACCCAGCGGCTTGCCCTCTGATGCAAGGCTCGGCACCTCTGGGTTCCCGCTTTCGCGGGGATGAGCGGGGGAGAGGGACTGCCCGACAAGCCAGCCGCGAAGCTGGTCCGGCTCGGCGACGGTCGCCGAGAGCCCGATCGCCTTGAGCCCGGGAGCCAGGGTTCGCAGCCGCGCGAGGCCGAGGGACAGCAGGTCGCCGCGCTTGCTGACCACCAGCGAATGGAGCTCGTCGAGGATCACCGTATCGACGTCGGCGAAGAAGCGCCCGGCGTCGGTCGCCGAGATCAGCAGCGCCAGCTGTTCCGGCGTCGTCAGGAGGATGTCCGGCGGCTTGAGCTTCTGGCGCTGGCGCTTGTGGAGGGGCGTGTCGCCGGTGCGGGTCTCCATCGTGACCGGCAAGCCCATCTCGGCAACCGGCTGCTCGAGGTTACGGGCGATGTCGACGGCAAGGGCCTTCAGCGGCGAGATGTAGACGGTGTGCGGTCCGCGCCCGCCGACCGGCGCTTCCTTCGGTCGTTCATGCAGGGAGACCAGCGTCGGCAGGAAGCCGGCAAGCGTCTTGCCGGCGCCGGTCGGCGCAATCAGCAGGACGGAACGTCCGGCGCGGGCCTTCGCCAGCAATTCGACCTGATGCGGCCGGGGCGTCCAGCCGCGCGACGCGAACCATCCGGCGAACGGAGGGGGGAGGAGCGTCACAGCATCTTTGACGTCGGCACGCGCGGTCATGGTCCCAAGAGGTAACGCCGCGACGGACCGAGGTCCACGTTTCGTTCTTGTCGGGGGACCGATGAGGCCCCACACTGCCTTGATGCGCGCCGAAGACCTCCTCTGTCCGACCCCGGCCGGCCTCTATTCGAAGGCCGGAGACTTCCATGTCGACCCGACCCGGCCGGTGCCGAGGGCGCTGATCACCCACGGCCATGCCGACCACGCGCGGCCGGGGCACGGAGCGGTGCTTGCCACTCGCGAAACGCTGCGAATCATGGAGTCGCGCTATGGCGAAGGCTTTGCCGGGACGACGGAGGCCGCGAGGCTTGGCGAGACCATGGCGATCGGCGACGCGGCGGTGACCTTCCAGCCGGCCGGCCACGTGCTCGGCTCTGCCCAGATCCTCGTCGAGGCGGACGGGCTGAGGATCGTCGCCTCGGGCGACTACAAGCGCAGCGCCGACCCGACCTGTCGGGCCTTCGTGCCGGTTCCCTGCGACATCTTCATCACCGAGGCGACCTTCGCGCTGCCGGTCTTCCGCCATCCCGACCCGGAGGCCGAGATCGCCAAGCTCCTCTCGTCGCTCGCCCGTTTCCCCGAGCGCGCCCACCTCGTCGGCGCCTATTCGCTCGGCAAGGCGCAGCGGGTCATCCGCATGCTGCGCGACGCCGGCTACGAGCGGACCATCTACCTCCATGGGGCGATGGAGAAGCTCTGCCGCCTCTATGAAGAGGAAGGCGTCGCGCTCGGCGATCTCGCCCCCGCCACCGTCGCGACCGGCAGGAAGGGCGATTTCGCCGGCGCCGTGGTGATCTGCCCGCCGGCCCAGATCGCCGAGCGCTGGGCGCGGCGCTTTCCCGATCCCGTCGCCTGCTTCGCGTCGGGTTGGATGCGAATCCGCCAACGCGCCAAGGCCTCCGGCGTCGAGCTGCCGCTGATCCTCTCCGATCATGCCGACTGGGACGAGCTGACCGCCACGATCACCGAGCTCGCGCCCCGCGAGGTCTGGGTCACCCACGGCCGCGAGGAGGCGCTCGTCCGCTGGTGCGAATTGCAGGGCATCGCCGCGCGGCCGCTGCATATGGTGGGCTACGAGGACGAGGCGGAGTGAGGAGCGAGTGGGCATGGCCGAGTGCAAGATCATTCACGGCGGGACCGGTTTCCATGGCAAGCAGGGGCTCGACTATTTCTCCGGGATCTCCGCGGAATCTGTGGGGGCGAAGGCGATCTGCATGCATCTCCTTGAAATGCCGCCCGGCGCCATGGCCAAGCCCCACTATCACGAGGCCCACGAGACCGCGATCTACGTCCTGGAGGGCTCGGCCGAGATGCGCCATGGCCCGAACCTGGAGCATGTCATGCGCGTCGAGGCGGGCGACTACCTCTACATTCCCGCCGGCGTCCCGCACCAGCCGTATAACCCGACCGACAAGCCGGTTCGTGCCGTGATCGCGCGCACCGACCCCAACGAGCAGGAAAGCGTCGTCCTGCTCGAAGGCTGACCGCGAATGCCTAACGCCCCTCCGCCCAGTAGCGGATCAGCCCATGGGCGATGGCGATCGGCGGCGGGCATTTGATGCTCGCATGGGTGCCGGCGAGGATCGATCTGACCTCGCCGCGGGGGAACCACCGCGCGTCCTCCAGCTCCACCTCGTCGCGGGTGATGTCGGTGGTCAGCGCCTCGCCGTGGCAACCGATCATCAGCGAGCACGGGAAGGGCCAGGGCTGGCTCGAGTGATAGCGGACCCGGCCGAGCTCGATGCCGGCTTCTTCCGCCGTCTCGCGACGGACCGCGTCCTCGATCGTCTCGCCCGGCTCGACGAAGCCGGCGAGGCAGGAATACATGCCTTCCGCGAAGCGGGACTGGCGGCCGAGCAGGCAGCGTTCCTCGTCGCCTGACATATCGATGGCGAGCATGATGACGACCGGGTCGGTGCGGGGAAAATGCGGCGCGCCACAGGCGGGGCACTCCCTCCGGTAGCCACCGGCCTTCATGTCCGTTTCGGCGCCGCAGACACCGCAAAACCGATGGCGGATGTTCCAGTAGCAGAGGCTGCGCGCCTGGGCGAGGGCGCCGAGGTCCTCCGCGCCGACCCCGCCATCGACCGCCAGGGCGCGAAGGTCGGTGAGCTGGATCCGGTCGTCTTCGACCACGGCCTCCGCCGGCAGGGTAACCGCGAGGCGCGGGCCGCCACCGGTCCAGCCGAGGAGCACGACCTCGCTGCGGGCCGCCCCGAAACCGTCGGCTTCAGCCACGGTGAACAGGGGATCGAGCGCGCTGCCATGCTTCAGCACCGCCTGATCGTCGCACATCAGGTAGAGCCGCGCGGCCGGGTCGGCGAGCGCCGCCGGAACGGCATCCTCTTCGCGATTCTCGCTGCGCCGGTCGATGCGGTTGCCGGAGAAGCCGTGGAGCTTGCTCGGGTCCTCCAAAGGGAGGCCGTCGAAGAAATTCGCCATGGTCCTGCAGACTTATTGTGTGTCGGGAAGGAGGTCGCGGAGTCGTTCCACCAGTCTATCCCGCACCGGCGGCTCGTATGCAACCGCCTCGCCGTGGCCCCAGATCGGCCCCGGCCATGCCTGATCGCCGACGAAACGGGCGATGACATGGACATGGAGCTGGCTGACCTGGTTGCCGAGGGCCGCGACGTTGAGCTTGTCGCAGTTGGTTTCCGCCTTCAAAGCCTCGGACGCCGAGACGATCTCGTCGAGCAGGAGATCGCGATCTTCGGGGCCGAGATCGATGATCTCGGTCGCGCCGGCCCGGCGCGGAACCAGGATCAGCCAGGGGAAGCGGCTGTCCTTCGCAAGCAGGACCTCGCAGAGCGGAAGGCTCGCAACCGCCCATGTGTCTTCCACCAGACGCTTGTCGAGCGAGAATCCTGTCTCCATAAGCCTTCCGCCAATTGTCGTGTGAGACGATCGCAACCTGGCCAGGTCGATTCTCAGCCGCGCGACGGGCGCGGAATCAGTGATTTCAGGTCGAAACCTTCGTCGGCGCAGAGCTCCGGCGCCGGCGACGATCCTGCCGCGAGCAGCTTGCGGCCGACCATGTGGTCGGCGGCGCGGTTGACCGAATCGATCGCCACGAGGCGGTCACCATCGAAATGGAAGACCGAGAAGGCGCCGTCGCCGGGCGCGCCGCGCGTCACGCTGTGCGTCGCGTTCATCGACAGCCCGACCATCTGCAACTTGACGTCGCCCTGGTCCGACCAGAACCAGGGTACCTCGCGGAAGGGCGCCGGCCGGCCGACGATGGTCCGCGCGGCGGTCTTGGCCTGATCGACGGCGTTCTGCACCGATTCGAGCCGGACCCGCCGGCCGAGCTCCCAGTGGTCGAAGGCGGCGCAGTCGCCGAGGGCGAGAATCTCCGGGGCGCCGGTTTCCATCAACGCGTTGACGACGATGCCGTTGTCGGTCGCGAGGCCGGCGTCCTGGCCAAGTTCGACATTCGGCAGGACGCCGATGCCGATCACCACCATGTCGGCGGCGATGCGGTCGCCGGACGCCGTCTCGACGGCGGCGACGCTTCTGCCTTCGCCGATGACCCGGCCGATCGGCGTGTCGAGCCGGATGTCGCTTCCCCAGCCACGATGCAGCGACAGGAAATGCGCCGAAATCTCCGGGGCGACGACGCGGCCCATCAGCCTGTCGGCCGCCTCGAGGACCGTGACGGTCTTGCCGAGCAGGCGAGCGGTGGCGGCGATCTCGAGGCCGATGAATCCGCCGCCGACCACGACCACGTCGCCTGCCTTGTCGAGCCGGTCGCGGATCTGGCGCGCGTCGCCGGCATTGCGGAGGGAAAGCACGCCATCGTGGTCGATGCCATCGATCGGCGGCATCCGCGCCCGCGAACCGGGGGCGAGCACCAGCCGGTCAAAGGGAAGGAGGCGATCGCCCGCAAGCCGCAGCTGGCGCGCCGCCCGGTCGATCGCAAGGGCCTTCGTGTCGAGCATCAGCGTGACGTCGTTCTTTTCGTAGAAGGAGGCCGGCCTGAGCGGAAGGAGCTCGTGTCCGGCTTCCTTGAGGAACGCCTTGGACAGGGGCGGGCGCTGATAGGGGATGTCGGATTCCGCGCTGACCAGGGTCAGCGGTCCCTCGTAGCCTTCGGCGCGCAGACTTGCCACAGCCTGCGACCCGCCGTGACCTCCGCCGACGACGACAATCCCGTTCTCGAACAATTCCGCTACTCCCATGCCAGCGCGCAGGCCGCCCGAAGCAGTCCCGTGCGGTTTGCTAGCAGACCGGCGGGCGGGCCGTCTTGGAAAAAGATTTCACGGATTGGCGGCGGAAGAGGCGGATCGTGCCGAAGCGTGTTTTTACCGGCCATTAACCATAAACCGCCGATAGTCGGGCCAGCCGACGCGCAGGGGCCGTTCGAAGATGCGTTTCAGAATATTGATCAAGATCGTGGCCGCGCTGGCGCTGCTCTCCGGCTGCGCGACCTATGACCCCGCGCTGATCACCAACAGCACCGAGCTGACCGCGCCCTATCGCCTCGATGCCGGCGACCAGATGCGGATCGTGGTCTTCGGCCAGGACAACCTTTCGAATACCTATACGGTCGACAAGGCCGGCGCGATCTCCTTCCCGCTGATCGGATCGGTGTCCGTCAGGGGCAAGACGCCGACGGAGGTCGAGCGGACGATCGCCGGCCGGCTGCAAAGGGGCTTCGTCAAGGATCCCAATGTCTCGGTCGAGGTCGTCCGCTATCGTCCCTTCTTCGCGATGGGTGAGGTCAACGCCGCCGGCCAGTACAGCTACGCGCCCGGAATGACCGTGCAGAGCGCGATCGCCACCGCCGGCGGCTTCACGCCGCGCGCCGACAAGCGCTTCGCGACCGTCAGCCGGCGCACCGGCGGCGAGGTCGAGACGATCACGCTCGAAATGACCGACCCGATCCGGGCGGGCGACACGATCTACATCCAGGAGCGCGCCTTCTAGGCGGGCAAGGCTTGCCGAGGCGGGATTCGTCCCGCGGGTCCTGCCGGTCCGGTCCAGGCGAGGAGCGCCAATGACACGCGCGGCCACATCCGGTCACGGATCGATCGACTGGTACATCAAGCGACTGCGCAGCATGGGGCCGCGGGAGATCCTTCACCGCGTCTCCGAGCGGGCGAAGAAATCCGCGTCGCGCCGTCGTCACCAGGGCTGGGCGCCCTTTGTCGACGTGGCGACGACGCTGCCGGTCCTGCCGTCGATCCGCGAGGCCGCCTCGTCCGCCGACAACGAGACCCGGGAGGCGATCCGCAGGGCCGCGGGAGCGGTCCTCGATGGCCGCTTCGAGGCGCTCGGCGCGGCGTGGCCGAAACGCGCGCCGGAGGCACTCTTTCCCGCCGACATCTGGCGGCTCGACCCGGTGACCGGCGGCCTTTGGCCGGGCAAGGACGTCTACACCTTCGATATCGGCTACCGGCGCGAGCGAACCCTCGGCGACGTCAAGTATGTCTGGGAATTCCAGCGGCTCCAGTTCCTGCAGCCACTGGCCGCGTCCGTCTGCCTGACCGGCGACGCGACGGCGCTCGCGGCGATCGAAGAGGCGATCGCGAGCTGGTATGAAGCCAATCCGCCATTCATGGGTATCGCCTGGAATTCCGGAATCGAGCTGGCGCTTCGCGCGATCAGCCTGCTCCTGGTCACCTCGCTTTGCGGCGAGGCCCTGTCGGCGGAGACCGTCACCAGGGTCCGTACCATCCTCGGCGCGCACGCCTATTGGCTCGCCCGCTTCCCCTCGCGCTTCTCATCCGCCAACAACCACCTGATCGCGGAGCTTGCCGGCGAATTCCTGATCGCGGTGGCGATGCCCGGCCTGGCGAAGCCGGCGGCAAGCGCGCGGGCTGCAGGCGCCGGCCTGGCGCGGGAGATACTCGACCAGATACTGCCCGACGGGGTCGGCGCGGAGCAGTCGCCGACCTATGCCGCGTTCAGCGTCGAGCTTGTGCTGCTCGCCGCCAAGGTCGGTCGCGCGGCGGGCCACCCGTTGCCGCGGGAGGCCGATGAGCGGCTCGCGCGCTTCATTGATTTCGTCGCGTGGATCGCCAATCCGGACGGCACGCTGCCGGCGATCGGCGACGACGACGAGGGGCGGGTGATCGCGCTCGGCGGCCCCGAACCGGGATATGCCACCTCGGTCGCCTCGGGCGCAGCGGGCTATCTCGGCGTGCCTGGCCCCGTCGCGAAGGACGCGACCCTGCGTGGCGCCGTGTTCGGCCCGCCCGCGGCCGTGCTCGCCGCGCCGTCCGGCCTGCACACGTTCGACACAGGCGGCTATTCCGTCTTTCGTGGAGAGCAGGGGGCAAAGGAGATCCTGCTGGTCCTCGATCACGGGCCGCTCGGCTACCTGTCGATCGCGGCCCATGGTCATGCCGACGCGCTATCGGTGATCCTGTCGATCGATGGCGAGCCGGTGCTCGTCGATCCGGGCACCTTCGCCTATCACGCCGGCGGCGCCTGGCGGGACTGGTTCCGGGGCACGCGGGCGCATAACACGCTGGCGGTCGGCGACGCCGACCAGAGCATCATTGCCGGGGCGTTCAACTGGTCCCACAAGGCCAGGGCGAAGCTCGACGAGCGCATCGAGGGAGCCGAATGGCGGCTTCGGGCGTCCCATGACGGTTATCAGGGGCGTTTCGGCAAGCGCCACGAGCGGATGCTGGCGGCGGCGGCCGACGGCATTCACATCGTCGACCGGCTGATCGGGCCGGGCGGGGCGGCCGACGCCGAGGTCACTTTCCAGCTTGCGGCGGAGCTCAAAGCCAAGGTCGACGGGAAGGCCGTCTCGGTCACCGGGGCGCGCGGGACGGTCTTGCGGATCGTCTGCCCGGACGATGCCGTCTCGATCGCGCGGGGTGGCGAGGAGGCGTCCGGCGGCGGCTGGGTGTCGCCATCCTTCGGAACCAGGCAGCCGGCCGACCGAATCTCATGGCGCGGGCGCGTCGGCGAAGAAGGCGTTCGCTTCCTGCTGGAGATATGACCTCCGGCCGCGGGTGTCGAGCCTAGTGGGCGTTCCGCCGCGCGGTCGGGGAGAAGATCGTCAGGATGACGATCCACACGTCGAGGAACAGCGACCAGTTGTCGATGTAATAGAGATCATGCGCGGTGCGGCCCTCGATCATCTCCTGGGTGGAGGTTTCGCCGCGGAAGCCGTTGACCTGGGCCCAGCCGGTGATGCCCGGCTTGATCCGCTGGCGGTGGGCATAGGTGGCCAGCCGGCTCGACAGCTCGTTGTCGTGCGACACCGCGTGCGGCCGCGGTCCGACGAGGCTCATCTCCCCGACGAAGACGTTGAAGAGCTGTGGCAGTTCGTCGATGCTGAAGGCGCGCAGGTAGCGGCCGACGCGGGTGACGCGCGCATCGCCACGGGTCGCCTGGCGGATGTCCCAGCCGCTTTCCATCACGCTCATGGTACGGAACTTCCAGATCATGAAGATGTCGCCGTTGAAGCCGCGCCGCGCCTGCCGGTAGAAGACCGGACCGTCGCTGTCGAGACGGATGATCGCGGCGATGATCAGGAAGAAGGGCGCGAGCACGAGCAAGCCCAGGCCCGACAGGACGAGGTCCATCGTCCGCTTGGCGAAGACGCCGGCGTCGCTCAGCGGCTTGCGCATGAAGCGCAGGGCGTTGTTCGGGCCGATGGCGACCACGTCGACGAAGTTCAGCGGTGTCTGGGGGGTCACCGGGGCATAGGCGAAGTTGAGCGCGAAGCGGCGAAGCGCGGCGAAGAGCGGCTGCATCCCGCTGACGCTGAAATTGTCGCCGACGAAGATGACGTAGCTCGCGCCGAGCCGCATGGCGTCGGCGGCGAAGTCGGCCAGCGGTTCCTCACGGGGAATGCCGTGCCCGTCAAGGGTGTCGTCGAGGTAAAGGACGTTGGTCAGCCGGTAGCCATAGTGGGACAGATGCCCATTCAGCAGGAAGCCGACGACATCAATCCGCCTGCCGACGACGGCGACTCTCTGGAAGGTCAGCTCGCCGCTTCGCATGCGGCTGGTCGAGACCGAACGGATGAGGTTCCGCATGCCGATCAGGACCGGGATGCCGATCAGGTATCCGGATGTCAGAGAGACGCGTGACAGGTCGCCGATATAGCCGCCGAGGAAGGTGAGAAACAGCACGGTGGCGAAGGCACCGGTCCAGCTTACCAGGCTGCTCGGCAGCGTGGCGCCGGTCTGCTGTCCGAAGTCGAGGAACCGGCTGCAGGCCGCGGCGGCGAAGCCGCCGTAGATGATGCCCACCGTGGCGGCGAAGACCAGATAGGTCGACCATGAAAACGATGCCGGCTGCACGTCGAGGATAATGTAGTGGTACAGGAACGCAGTCGATATCACGCATATCGCCGAAGTTGATCCTTCGATTAACGATACAATTGAGCAATACAGCAAACGACCTGCATTGGTGCCATGTAACGCTGCCTCGATGAAGGGGCGATGTTCGATTCTTTTGCTATTCTGCGTGGTGGACATCGGATGTATTCCGAGAAATTCCTATCCGATGAATACGCTGTTTAAATCAAATCTTAAAGATTTTTTCGCGGTTTGGGTTAACCGGGGAAGGCGGTCCGATCGCGGCCCGGAGGCGCGGAAAACCGGCCTGGAATACCTGGCCACCAACGCCCTTCGCGGCGACGCCAAGGCTGCATTCAGGTGACGGGGAGATCGACCGACGACCCCTTTTGCGGGGTGGAGAGAAGCTCGTCGTAGAGCGCCAGCAGCTTCGGCGCCTCGTGCGACCAGGCGAGCACCGTCTCGACCCGCTCGCGGCCGATCTGGCCCATCCGCGCCCGCTGCTCGGGATCGTCGAGCAGCGCGACGACCTTGTCGCCGAAGTCGTCGGGGTCGGTGGCGTAGAGCGAGGACTCGCCGGCCGAGAAGCGTCCTTCCGCCAGGTCGTACTGGACCTGCGGCTTGCCGAGGGCCATGTACTCCATCACCTTGTTCATGGTTGATTTGTCGTTCATCGCGCAGGGCCGATCCGGATTGACACAGACCTCCGCCGTCGAGAGGGCCGAGAAGAGGTCGTCGTCGGAGCACCTGCCGGTGAAGGTGACGAACGCCTCCAGCCCGCGCTGCCCGGCATTCGACCTGATTTCCGCCAGCGCCGGACCATCGCCGCAGACGACGAACTGGATGTCGGAGCGCTCGAGGCGACGGACCACGTGCTCGACGGAATCGAGCAAGAGGTCGAGTCCTTCCTGGTGGCCGATCACGCCGACATAGCCGACGAGGAAGCGGCGGCCTTGCTTCCAACGGCCATCGTCGGGCGGTACGGTCCTGACGCGCTTCAGGTTCGGGCCGGAGCGGACCACGTGAACCCTGTCCGGCGCCATGCCGCCGCGCTCAATGGCGATCCGCCGGTAGCTCTCGTTCGTGGCTATCGAACGGTCGGCGGTGCGGAAGGAGAGGCGTTCCAGCCAGATCATCATCCGCCAGAAGAAGTCTCGCCGGCCGAATTTCGCTTCATAGAGCTCGGGATTGATGTCGTGCTGATCGAAGACGAAGCGCTTGCCGAACAGCTTGTAGAAGCCGCCGATCAGGAAGATGGTGTCCGGCGGGTTGCATGCCTGGAGGACGTCGAAGCCGCGCTGCCAAAGCACCTTCAGCGACAGGACGAATTCGAAGAAGAGCGCGGTTGCATATTCAAGCGCATAGCCGAGCGCGCCATTGGCCTCGATCGGCAGGGGATGGCGGTAGATGTGAATGCCGTCGATTACCTCGTGTGAGGCGGCGGCATCCTTCCGCTTCGGACAGATCACCGAGACCTCGTAGCCGGCGGCGCGCAGCGTGGTCGCCTCGGACCAGACGCGGCGATCGAAGGGAACCGGAAGGTTCTCGACGATGATCAGGATGCGGCCCTGGCTACCACGCGATGCCATCGTAGTCCCGCTCCCCGGCTTTGGCGGTCGGCAGGCGCGCCATATCCAGTAGAATTTGTCCAGGCTTCATGGCGGTGGCGATCGCGTCATATTCCGGCGCGCGATTGGTCGCGACGATGATCTGCGAATGCGCGACGATCTCCTGGATGCTCGGTACGATCAGCTCCGCGACATGGGGAATGGCGTTCATCAGATAGGCGCGATTGGCGCCGACCAGCCGCGCCAGCGAGACGTTGCGATCGAAGACGCGGATGTCGCAGCCCTTGCCGATCAGCCGCTCGACGAGCTCCAGATAGGGGCTCTCGCGAAGATCGTCGGTTCCGGCCTTGAAGGAGAAGCCGAGGAATCCGATCTTCTTCTTGTGATGCGCCAGAACCCAGTCGAGGGCCCTTTCGACCTGGAGCTTGTTGGAGGGGATGAGTGAGCGCAGGAGCGGCGCCTCGACGTTGTTCTCCGAGGCGAAGGCATTGATCGCCCTGACGTCCTTGGGCAGGCAGGAGCCGCCAAAGGCGAAACCCGGCAGCAGGTAGGCGGGCGAGATGTTGAGCTTCCGGTCCGAGAAGAAGATATTCATGAGCTCGTGGCTGTCGACGCCGGCGGCCTTGCCGATGTTGCCGATCTCGTTGCCGAAAGCGACCTTCACCGCGTGCCAGGCATTGTCGGTATATTTGACCAGCTCGGCGATCCTCGGCGCGGTGACGAAGCGCTCGCCCGGCAAGCCGTCATAGAGCTCGAGAAGCCGCTCGCGGGTCGTCTCGTCGAGGGCGCCGATCACGGTCTTGGCGGGATCGTTGAAATCCGCGACCGCTGTACCTTCGCGCATGAATTCCGGGTTGGAGGCGGCGCCGAAGCCGACACCGAGCTTCTTGCCGGATCCGGCTTCGACCGCCGGGACCACCAGCTCCTCCAACGTCCCCGGCAGGGTGGTCGAGCGGATGACGATGGAGTGATATGTGCCCTTGTTGGCTATCGCCGCGCCGATGCTGGCGGCGACTTCCCGGATCGCCGTGAGATCGAGCGAACCGTTCGGCCGCGACGGTGTGCCGACGCAGATCAGCGAGATATCGGAGTTCGCGATCGCTTCCTCGGTGGAGGTCGTCGCGCGCAGGCGCCCGGCGGCGACGTTGTCCGCCACCAGGATGTCGATATCCTTCTCGATAATCGGCGTCTTGCCGGCGGAGACCAGGGAAACCTTCGTGTCGTTGAGATCGCAGCCGATCACCTGGTTGCCCCGCTGTGCCAGGGCGGCGGAGCAGACCGTGCCGACATAGCCGAGACCGAATACGGAGATGTTCATCTGATGCCTCATTTGTCCCAACATCCGGTTCCACCGCGAGGCGGTCCGGCGTCAGTAGAAATCTCGGCCAATTCTTACTGTTCGCGTCCGGCCATGTCTCATTTTATCGAAAATTAGAGTAAATATCGGTATCTAAAATTGTATGTATTAAGCTTAATGCGTTGCTGGTTGCCTTATTTTCTTTGTCTGGAAACATATGAAGCGGGATATGGCGGGGCGGCCCGGATATCGCGTAACCGCGAATGCGCCGGATTCGCCAGGAGATCCGGAACCGTCGAAGAGGCATGGAGTGCGATGCTGACGCGTTTGTTTGCCGGCTTCTTCGCGGCGACGCTGGTCGCGGGGGCGGCGCTGGCCGGCCCGCCCAACGGCAGCGTGATCCTGGTCGGTTCCGACGACGGGCCGTCCGGCCGGCCGTTCCGGCAGGTATTCGGTGTCCAGAACGCCGACAGACCGTGGAGCCTGGAGGTTCTCGCCCCGGACGCCTTGCGGTTCGAGATCGCGCCGGGCGATCGCTGGGGCCGGGATGCCGCCGGGCCGGAGAGAAGCGAGATCGCCGGATCGGTGATCTATCCGCCGGGCCAGGAAATCCGCGTCGGCTACGACATCACGATCGAGGAGGGGGCGGCCAATACGGCGCGCTGGCTTGTGGTCGGACAGTTTCACGCCGACGACAAGCGGACATCGCCGCCCTTGGCGTTTGAAATGCGCGGCGAGAAACTCGCGGTGATGATCCGCTACCGCCGCGCCGATGGCGGGATCGAGTCGCGCTACGTCCACCAGGATGAGCAGGAGCTCGAACGCGGGCGTTCCTATTCGATCCGGGTCGAGACGCGATTCAGTATGGCCGATGGTGCGCTGAAGGTCTGGCGCGACGGCGAGCAGATCGTCGATTACGCCGGTCCGCTCGGCTATGACAACGGCGTCTACTGGAAGCAAGGCATCTACCGGTCGGCGTCCGCGGAGGTGATCGCCGTGACCTATCGCAACCTCGTCATCGAGACCGGCGAGCCGTAGCGAAAGACGCTCTCCCGCGGCTCTTTCCGGACACGGTGCGTGGCGGATTTCGCCTTGAAGAAACCGCTCGGATTTTAACCAACTTTTCAGCTTTGAGTTCAGCCGGACGGGATCCCGTATTACAGATTCCCCATCGAACCCGACCTCAAGACAGGGTTTCTCCCGGTGCACACGCTCGATAATCAAGGTCCCGTCATCGCAAAGTCCGCGACTGTGAGGACCCGACCCTATGCGGAAAGCCGATCGGGTTCCGGCCTGATCGTCGAACGGGGGAGGCTGGTCGAAAGGCGGGCGCCCGACGGCACCATCGCAATCGATATCGGGCATCTCGGCGGCTGGCTTCGCCGGGGATTGCTGCTGATCATCCTGATGATGATCATCGGGGCGGTTGGCGGCTTCGCCTTCGCAACGCTGATGAAGCCGAGCTACACGGTCTCGACGGACATCCTCGTCGACCCGAGCAATCTGCGGGTCGTGCAGGACGACCTCTTCCCGTCAAGCGGCCAGAACACATCGCAGATGTTCAATGTCGACAGCAAGGTCCGCGTCCTGACCTCGCGCAATGTCCTCGAGCGTGTCGTGTCGCGGCTCGGACTCGCGAATGACGAGGAATTCGTCGACACGACGCCGTCCTTCCTCGCGAGCCTTCTCGGCAAGACCGGGCCGACGGGCCGACCGGAGGACATTGCGGTGATGTCGCTCGCCGAGCACATCAAGGCGACCCGCGACGAGCGGTCCTTCGTCGTCACGCTCGCGGTATCCTCGGAGGATCCGCAGAAAGCCATCCGCATCTCGGACGCGATCGCCAAGGCGTTCCAGGAGGAACTGGCGCTGGCGGAATCGGAAGGCGCCGCGCGGACCGCGGAGTCGCTCAACGGCCGTCTCGCGGTCCTGCAGGAGGAAGTCCACAAGGCGGAAGAGGCGGTGGCGTCCTTCAAGAACGAGCATGGGCTCCAGTCGAGTGGCAACGAGCTGGCCAGCACCCGCGAGATGACGGACCTCAATGCGTTGAAGGTCGCGGCACAGGGGCGGCTGATCGAGGCAAGGGCCCGCTACGAGGCGCTGGTGTCGGACGCCGCCGATCCCAATGGCAACACGGCGGTGCTCCAGTCGGAGACGATCGCGGCGCTGAAGGCACAGCAGGCGCTGCTGGTGCAGCGCGGCGCCGATGTCCTGAATTACGGTCCGCGCCATCCCGAACGGCTCGCGCTGGAGCGCCAGCTCGCCGATATCAAGCAGGCGATCGACGCGGAGACCAAGCGCATCGTCGAGGCGGCGAAGACGGAGCTCGACCAGGCCGAAGCGACGCTCGCCGCACTGACGGCACGCGCCGAGGACAGCCGCTCGGTCGTCGCGACGGATACCGGCGCGGAGGTCCGGCTCCGCGCGCTGGAACGCGACGCAGCGGCCAAGGCGTCCGTCTACGAGGCCTACCTTGCCCGCGCCCGCGAGATCACCGAGCGGGAGCGGCTGGACACCACCAACATCCGCGTCATCTCGACCGCGGTGCCGCCGACGAAGCGAAGCTGGCCGCCGAGCACATCCATTTCGATCGCTGCCGGCGCCCTTTGCGGTCTCGCCCTTGGCGCGCTGTTTGTCATCCTTGGCGGGCTCGCGCGGGACATGCGGCGCGTCCAGCGCTCCGTTCCCTGAGAGACACGGCGATGCTCCCCGGAACGGATGGCGGCGGCCGACTGCCAGGATGTCCGGCCGTGCCTGAATCGACCGCCGGAGCCGATATCGCGTGGAACGCCCGCGCGGCGTCGGCATTTGTCGGGAAGGTCTGCCCCGACCATGGGAATGCGGGGACAAGGTGAAGGAACTCATCCGCTCATCCGTGGTGGTCACCGGCATCCGGGGCGCGGGCATCGTGCTCCAGAGCCTGATCCTGCTGTTCCTCGCCCGGTCGCTGCCTGTCCATGAACTCGGCATCTTCGCGCTCTTCTATGCTGGCTTCGGCATCGTCAGGATCCTCGGGCCGCTGGGCACCGACCAGGTGACGATGCGGCAGGTGGCCGTCGCCGAGGGAATACCCGACGGGGCCTTGCATCGAATCCTCAACACATCCTTCGTGCTCGTCGCCGGCGTCAATGCCGTCATCGCGGCCGCGGCATTCGGGCTCGTGTCACTCGCCTTTCCATGGGTCTTCGAAGCCACCGGCCTCTCCGTCGCGGAGCTCCTGCTCATCATCGCCTCCGCACCGGCATTCGCCCTGATCGGGCTGATGACCTATCAACTGCGCGGGTTCGGCTATAACGCGCTGGCGCAATTCCCGGACAGTGTCGCCCTGCAGCTCTTCATCGGAGGCGGGGTGGCCGGGCTAGCCTATGCCGGCAGGCTCGACCTGCCGTCGACGCTCTTCGTGCTGGTTGCCGCGGCCTGGCTCGTGGCGGCGATCTATCTGGTCATCCGACTGAGGATCGGAGTCGATACCGGCGCGAGACCGACATGGATGTCCACCCGGTGCTTGATCGGCGAGAGCAGGGAGGTCCTCTACGCGCTCAGCATCACCGCGCTCTCCGCCCGGTTGCCGCTCCTGCTTTCGGCACCGCTGCTTGGTTCCGCGGCGACCGCGATCTTCGACGTCGCGTCCCGGTTCGGCAGCGTGCCCTCGATCACCACCTCGGCCGTGGCAGTGGCGTTCTCGCCGCGGTTCGCCGCGCTGGCGCATTCGAGCGACCGAGCCGCGATGTCGCGGACACTTTCATTCGCGTCGCTGGTCGCCGTGTCACCGGCGATCGCCTATTTCGGGGTTGCGGCGGCGGCTGCGCCGTTTCTGATCGATCATGTGCTGCCGCCCGCCTATGCGCATATCTATCTGCCGATGCTGGTCGTCTGCGCGGCGCTGACCGTCAATGCCGCCTTCGGCGTGACCAGCAACTTCCTGTTCATGGCCGGCGAGAGCCGGGTCGTGCGGAACTTCTCGATCGCGCAACTGGCCGGGATCGGCATCCTGACGCCGCTGTTCGCGTGGCAGTTCGGGACATTGGGACTTGCCGTCGCGGTTCTCGCCGGATCGGTGATCCGCGACGTCGGCATGGCCGTCTGGGCGAGCCGGAGGTTCGGCGTAACGCTACCGCCTTTCGGGCTTGGACGATTGAGCCGGCCGCGCATCCAGGAGACCGGCGGTCTCGTCCAGGATGGTCCCTGAGGGGGGCGGCTCACGGCCGTCGGGACAGGACCTCTTTGTAGAGCCGGGTCATGCGGGTCGCATAGCCGCGGACGTCGAAACGTTCGAGGAAGGCCTGTCGTGCTCCGTCGGAAAGCTGCCGCCGGAGGTCCGGATCGGCGATGACGCGGCCGAGCGCATCAGCCAGGGCATCGACGTCCCGGGGCGGGACCAGCAGGCCCGATACCCCATCCTCGACCGCTTCGGGGATCGCGCCGACCGGCGTGGTGATCAACGCGAGACGATAGGCCATCCCCTCCAGAATCGACATCGGCAGGCCTTCGTGATGGGACGGCAGTACCAGCACGTCCGCCGACGCGAGCAGTTCCTTCACGGTTTCCGGGCCGACCCATCCAGGGAATTCCATGCGGTCCGCGATGGAAAGCCGCGCCGCCGCCGTCCGGTAGGGCTCCGTGTCGCCGTCGCCGGCCAGGACCGCCGTCCAGGGCAGCGATGCGATGTCGGATTTCCCCAGCGCCTCGACCAGCTCGGGCACGCCCTTTGCGGGGGAAAGCCGACCGAGAAAAAGGATATGGCAGCGGCCTTCCGGATCCGAGTCGCGGTCTATGCTCTCGGGGCCGGGCACCGCATTGTGCATGACCACGATATGTCGGGCTTCGACGCCGATCCCGTCACGGGCGAAATCACGCCATTGGTTGCCAAGCACGATGACCCGCCGGGCACGGGTGAACATCCGGCGCGTGAAGGCGCGGAAGGGGCCGCGCAGGCCGCTGAAGAACTGGTGATAGAGGCCACTGTGGACGTGCACCACATACGGTATGCGAAGCACCGACGCGACGAAGGCGACGATCGACTTGCGAACCGTGCTGGCGCGGACGGAGACGTTGACATGCAGGATGTCGGCTTTGCCGGTCGCGAATATCCAAGCGATCTGCGCGGCCGCGCGCGCCAGGTAGAATGGTGACCACAGCAGGCTGCCGGGTCCCCGCGGATCGACGATCCGTGCCTCGGGCGCGTCATCCTGGTCCCGCCAGGCGTCGACGAGATAGCCGACCGCGCGACTGATCCCGCCTTCGAAATAGCGACCGCCCGGGCAGACGATGACGACCCGGATCTTGCGTTCGTCAGGCAAAGGCTGCCCCTGCTTCATCGACATGGACATGCGGATCGAGACACGTCCGGAATGCCGGGCCACCCTAGGCGCGACGTCTAAATTTTTTGCATACCGTCCGGCGGGGACGGCAGCGGGCCACGCGCTTTCGGCCAGGGATTCCGTCGGTCCGGCGGTTAAACATGTTTGGTGAAATCCTAACCCGATCGGTAAAGGACGATTACAATATCCCCGATCCGCTGACTTTCGATCCGCCGGGCGCGATGCGAGGTGAGCGGCCGCCGCGATCGCCCATCAAGCCGCTGAAAACCGCGATGACGATCTTCTATGACGAGACAGTCGGGGAAGCCCCGCGCGAAAGGCTGGTGCTGCGCGTTTGGGGACCGGTGACGCTGCTCTTCGTCGCGAGCGCGTTTCATACGCTTGCCTTCCGCTTCACGCCGGATGCCTTCGGCCATGCCGTCGCGGGGCTGGTCGGCCTGGCGCTGATGCTCGCGGCACTTCTTCCCGCGATATCGGACGGCCGGCTCGAATTCGATGCCCGGAAAATCTACTTCCTCGTCATGGTGGTCGCCACCATGGGCGCCTATTTCTTCCAGGTCGCGCACTATGCCAGTGCCGTCGAATTCGCGACGAACCTCATCCGCGTCCAGACGGCCATCGCCGCGGTGATCTTCTTTTCGACCACGGACGGTTCGCTCTCGGTCAGGCCCGCGCTGCTCGCTTACGCGGCGATGGTGTTGCTCGCCTTCCTGATGACCGCCAAATATGGCCTCTATGAATATGGTGGAACCGCGCGCCCCTATCCCTTCACAGGGGAAGAGACCGTCCACCCCAGCGGCTATGCGCTGATGGCTGCGCTGATCGGCACGATCATCCTCAAGATGCGAGGCGCGATCGGGTGGCGGATGGCGCTGCTGATCGGCGTTCCCGTGGCCGGTCTCATCCTCGCCTACCAGGTCCGGACGACCTGGATGATGATCATCGCCTTCGTGGTGGTCCTGGCCCTCTTCTCGATACGTCGGCGATTAGGCCCGCGGGTCTTCGCCGCGAGCCTTGGAGCGGGCTTCGCCCTGGTCATGCTGGTGATCGGACTGGTCATGGCCTTCGGCCTTGGTGGATTCGACCTGTCGCAGTTCTCGAGCGGCCGGACCAGCGTCTATCTGGAGCGTATCGACCTGATTGTTCACAGGCCGGTCGCCGAAGTGCTTTTCGGCACCGGCATCGGCTCCGACAGCCTGAGAACAGCGACCTGGTGGTGGGCGGAGAAGGACTCCCACAACGACTTCCTCCGTATCGTCATCGAGCAGGGCGTGGTCTGCCTGGCGGCGCTGATATTGATCCTCGGCGCGACGCTTCGACGGCTGAGGGATCCGGTTCGTATCGCCGTCATGGCCGCGCTGGTCACCGGCTCGTTCCTCAGCAACGGCCTGCTTGATCGGCCGCTCCTGGCGGTCATGTTCCTGGCGACGATGGCCTTCAGCGCCGTGCCGGACAAGAACTTCGTCTCAGAAGGACGGTGGGTGCCGGAGGAAGGCTGACCCGGGCCGGTACCGGCATTTGCCCAGACGGCGTCTTTCCCGATATCAACGAAAGCTCAGCCGATCGCGGCGCGCACGACGTTGTCGGGCACGGCGGCACTGGCCCCGGCGGGGCTTCGCGACGGCCAGCAGCGCGACGTGTTTTCGTCGATGCCGTCGATGGTTTCCAGCCGGCCGGCCCGATTGAGCGTATGGATCATCGGATAAGGCCAATTCGTGGCGGCATCGATCGGTTGCGGCGGCGTGACTACGACCGATGTCTCGTCGAGACGGACGATTTCCGCCAGGCCGAGGCCGCCGCCATAGCGGAGCGTGCCGTCCTGGAGGGGAAGGAATATCCGGCCGTCGATCCGGATGAAGGCGCCGCCGGGGCGCCCGGCCTGGCGATTGATGGAAATCGGATTCATCGGATGAGGCTGCCACGGTCCTTCCAGGCGATCGGCATGGAAGGCGACAAGCGTGTCGGAGGCGCTGCCGCCATTGTCGCGTTGACTGGCGAAAAGCCAGAGCCGGCCGCCGTGATCGAGGAGCGTTGCGTCGAAGAGGTCCTGCTCGCCGACCATGACGCAATGCCTGATCCACCGCCGCGGAAACTCTTCGGCCTTGTAGAGCAGCAGGTTACCGCCGGCGCCCACTTCCGGCATCATCCAGATCGCGCCGTCTCTGGCGAAGACATGCGGATACGACATGTGGAATGGTTCTTCGAGCACGCAGGCCGTACCCAGCACGCCGCCTTTCGTATCCAGCTCGGCGACCGAGATAACGCCCCTGCGGGTGGCGTAGCGGTATTCCTCGACGAAGATGAAGTGGCGATCCTGCCACTCGAAGGGAAAGGGGTCCGCGAAGTAGCGCAGGCCGTCGTCAGGAAGGATCGACCACGCCGGGCCGTCGAGGGAACGCGAGTGGGCGACGCCCGGACCGTCCACAAATCGATAACCGACCCGCCAATGCTGATCCCGGTAGCGGAGCTTGTGGACGGCGCGACCGGCGAGGCGTGGCAGCGCCGAACCGAGATAGGAGCCGGCGAGCGCCAGGCCGGTCGGCGGTTCGCTTCCGGTGGCCGTCGTCGTTCCCGGTTCGTCCACCGCGGGGCGGGGCGCGAAGAAGCGATCCACCGAACATGTCACCGCGGTGATCGTACGGGCGAGGACATCCTCCAGGCCGCGCGACACCAGCACGCGACTGTCGACCATCGGCGCCGCTTCGCCGACGGTCCTGCCGTCGATGGTGACGGCGAGGCGTGGCAATCCGCCGGTGGCGAGCACCTGCGCCGCGGTGGCGAAACACGGGCTGCCGTCGAATGACAGGCGCAGGGTCGGCGCGCCGCGTTGCGCCTTCGATCCGGTCAGGTCGATGACGAGCCCGGCGGGCGAAGGCGTGCCGGCCTGCCGGGCGGTGCCGGGTTGCCGGGCCTCGGTCGCGGAGGCAAGGGTACTGCCGCGGCTCCTCAGCACATGGGCTTCGAAGGTGAGGATGATGTCCAGGGCGAGGTGATGCGATTGCGCGCTGTCATCGCGGACCACGGCGACGTCATATCCAGCATTCTCGAGCCGCTCGGCAATCGCCATCTGCCATTGCCGGGCCGGTCCCCGCGGAAGAATGACGTCAATGCGCGCCAACGATCTGACTCCCTGCCTGCGACATCGGTTATCGATCGGTATTCACTATTCTTGGATGACGCAACGCGGAGCCTTTTCGCATCGCCACGACCGGAGCGACGCGGGCAAGGCGGACCCTAGAGGCCGATAGAGTCGGAGACCATCCTCAGCGCCTTCACGATGCGACCGGGATTCTGGATCCGGAACGTCTTCCTGATGTGGTCCTCGACCACCCAGGTCGCCGACGTGCCGGCCACGAAGCGTGTGCTCTCGCCAGGATGGAGGGTGATTGTCTTGCCCATATATTCGATCTCGGCGGAGCCATCGAGGATGTAGATGTCCTCGTCGACCGTATAGTGCCACACGAATTTTCCGGGCCCGATGCATTCCCAGATACCGCTCGATGTTGCCCAGAAGGACGAACGCTCGAACACGGTCATATTGAATTCGGGATCGCCCGAGATGATCCAGGACGGATCGATCGGGGAAGGCTGGAGCTCATGCGCCTGGGCGACGCCGAGATCGGCCTTATAGCCGAAGACCGCCGGCGCCTTGAGCGCAAGACCGACGGCGCCGACGATGGCGAGCGTGGCGACGACGGTGACGATCGTCCCGCCGACCGTCCGCCGCTTCGGCGCCGCCGGGGCATCGCCTCGGGTTCGGTCGAAGGCGCCCGCGATCGCCGGGTCGGACATGGGAATACTTTGCCTATAGTCGGCCATCAGGAAACCTCTTCGGGCTCGCGTAAACGGGTGACAAGGGCGTGGATGGTCTCGATTGAACGGAAATTCTCGGGGGTGATGTCGAAAGGGGGAATGGTCACGTCGAACTCTGCCTCGACGGCCAGCATCAGGTTGACCATGTCGACCGACGTGAGGCCAATTTCGACGAGATCCCAATTGGTTGGGATTTCCGGCAGGGTGACTGTCCCGTCAGGGCGATTCCTGGTGAGGATATCCTCGACCAGCGCCACCAGCCTGGTCTGGGAACCGGGTATGCCTGTCTCGATCGGCTGCATTGACGCTTATCCTGAAGATCGTGTTCCTTCGTGTGAGCATCATTTTCGGACGAAGCTAAACTGTCAATTTGGAATCAATTTCTCTGGCGCTTCCCTTTAATTAACCTTACCCCTTAATATTAAGATGCGGACACATCGAAATTTAGGTGAAATAGCCGACATATTTCTTGAAATACTCTTCTGATTGCTGGAGCTTTGCCGGAGCGGCACAGGCTTCCTTCCACACTCGAGAAAGGAGTCGGGGGAAGCGACTGGCGCGTCGTGTCACCGGCAAGGAGACAAATCAGATCATGACCGCGCTCGACATTCTCGAAACCAGGCCCCGTCGAACCCAACCGGGAGCGAACGGAGCGACGCTCGTCCCGGACGGGCAGGATATTGACCTCAAGGCCCGCACCGACGCGGTCGCCGCGATCGCCCGCCAACATGCGGCCGACGTCGACAGCGCCGGGCGATTCCCCGAGGAGGCGATCGCGGCGGCCCGCGCCGAGCGACTTCTCGGCGTCATGGTGCCGGTCGAATTCGGCGGTGACGGAGCCAGCATCTCCGACGTCGTCGACATCTGCTACCGGCTGGGCCAGACCTGCGCTTCCGCGGCGATGATCTATGCCATGCACCAGACCAAGGTCGCGTGCCTGGTCAGGCACGGAGCGAGCGACCCCTGGCATCGCGAGCTGCTGCGGCGCATCGCGTCCGAGCAGCTTCTGCTCGCCTCGTCGACGACGGAGGGCAAGGGCGGTGGCAATGTCCGGTCGAGCGACGCGGCGATCGTTCCGCACGGTGACCGGATCAGCCTCGAGCGCGCCGCCACGGTAATTTCCTACGGCGCCTATGCCGATGGCGTGGTGACCACCGCCCGTCGATCGGTCGATGCGGACGCGTCGGACCAGGTGCTCGTCGCCTTCCTCAAGGAAGACTATACGCTGGAACCGACGGTCTCCTGGGACACGCTCGGCATGCGCGGGACCTGCAGCTCCGGTTTCGCCCTCAAGGCCGAGGGTGCCGCCAGCCAGATCCTTCCGATCAGCTACGACAAGATTCACGTCCAGACGATGACGCCGATGGCGCATCTCGCCTGGGCCGGCGTCTGGACCGGCATCGCGGCCGCGGCGGTCGAGAAGGCCCGGCTCTTCGTCCGGAACGCGGCCCGGCACGCGAAGGGACAGCTGCCGCCCGGCGCGGCGCGAGTCACCGAAGCGAGCGCCCAGCTTCTCAAGCTGCGGAGCCTGATGGAATCGGGCCTGCGCCGCTTCGAGCAGGCCGCCGGCGACGAGCGGGTGCTGGGCTCGGTCGACTTCCAGACCGCGATCAACCTGATCAAGGTCGACGCGTCCGACCTCGCGGTTTCGATCGTGATGACCGCCATGCGCGCCTGTGGCCTGTCCGGCTACCGGAACGACGGCGACTTCACCATCGGCCGGCATCTTCGCGACGTCCTCTCGTCGCCGATCATGATCAACAACGACCGCATCCTGACCAATGTCGGGCCTTCGGCGCTGATGGTCGCCATCCCCGAAACACTGCAGAGCTGAACGGCAAGCGGAGCCAAGAGACCATGACCGTAGCGATCAGAACGCCCGTCGCCGAGGCGCCGAGCAAGCCCGACGGCATCGCCGATGCGCTTTTTCATCCGACGGGCGTCGATGGCGTCTATGCCCGAACCCATCTCTATGAAGATGTCATCGAGCGGCTGACCTCGTGGATTTCGTCCAAGCGGGAGCCGGGGACCGAGGTCCTCCGCTTTCCGCCGGTGATGAGCCGCAAGGATCTCGAGCGGCACGGCTACCTCAAGAGCTTTCCCAACCTTCTCGGCTGCGTCTGCGCGCTGCACGGAACCGAGTCGGAAATCCGGTCGGCGGCCGACAGCCACGAAAGCGGGGGAGACTGGACCGCGTCCTTGTCGGCGGCCGACCTCGTGCTCAGCCCGGCTGCCTGCTACCCGGTCTATCCGATCGCCGCGAGCCGTGGACCGGTGGCGCCCGGCGGGCTTGTCTTCGATGTCGCGTCCGACTGCTTCCGCCACGAGCCGTCGAAGGATCTCGACCGTTTCCAATCCTTCCGGATGCGCGAATATGTCTGCATCGGTACCGGGGAGGAGGTCACCGCCTTCCGCGATCGCTGGCTCGACCAGGCCGCGTCGCTCGCCGGCGAGCTCGGGCTGACCTTTGACGTCAAGCCGGCCAGCGACCCCTTCTTCGGCCGGACCGGCCAGGTCATGGCGGTCAGCCAGCTCCAGCAGGCGCTGAAGTTCGAGATGCTGATCCCGCTTCATTCGACCGAGAAGCCGACGGCCTGCATGAGCTTCAACTATCACCGCGAGCATTTCGGCGAGACCTGGGACATCATCGACCAGACCGGCGCGCCGGCGCATACCGCCTGCGTGGCCTTCGGCATGGACCGGCTTGCGGTCGCCCTGTTCTGGACCCACGGCCTCGATGTCGACAGGTGGCCGGCCGCCGTCCGCGACGTGCTGAAGTTCTGAAACGCCGACGGCCCGCGGATCGACGCGGGCCGCCGGATGTCGCGTGAAGAGACGATCAGGGCGGGCCCATGCGGCGCGCCTTTTTCTATGTGGTGCTGCCGGCGTCGATAGTGATCAGGGTGCCGGTGATGTTGCGGCCGGCGTCGCCGAGCAGGTATTCGACGCTCTGGGCGACGTCGTCGACCTCGGCCAGGCGGCGAAGCGCGCTGCGGCGGACCAGGCGGGTATGCTGCGTGTCGTCCATGCCGTGGGTCATGTCGGTTTCCATGAAGCCCGGGGCGATCGCATTGACGGTTACCCCGACCTTGCCGACCTCGCGGGCGAGCGAGCGGGTGAAGCCGACCAGGCTCGCCTTGGTGGCGCTGTAGACCGACAGGCCGCTATAGCCGTTGGACGCGACGATCGAGGCGATGTTGACGATCCGGCCCTCGCCCTCGGCCATCATCGAGCGGACGAGATATTTGGTGAGGACGATCGGCGCCAGCGTGTTGAGGCGGATCAGGCTCTCGATCTGCGAATTGTGCATGTTCGCGAGCATTCCAGACGTTCCGATCCCGGCATTGTTGACGAGGCCGTAGACGCCGCCGAAGGATTTGCGGAGCTCCGCGGCAAAGGCGGGAATGGCGTCGGTCTCGGCGAGGTCGAAGGGCGCGAAATGCAAGGCGCCGGTTCCGGTCTTGCCGGCTTCCGCGATTGCCGCGGCAAGTCCGTCCGACTCACCACGGGCGACAGCGATGACGGAATAGCCGGCGCCGGCAAGACGTTTGGCGATACCGAGACCGAGTCCCCGGCTGCCGCCGGTGACGACGATGTTACGCATTGTTCCGCGCCAGTTTGCCGGCGGCGGTCATATCGAGGGCCGGAACGAAACGGACCGTCGCCGGAACCTTGTGCTGGGGCAGGGCGCCACGGCAGAGATGGATGATCTCGTCCTTGAGGCCATCTGTTTCCTGGCCGCCGTTGCCGGGAACCGCCACGTCGTCGTTGAGGACGACATCGGCGACGACGATCGCACCCATGATCGGGCTCTTTCGCGCCCTGACCAGCGACATGCGGACGTCGTGATGGCGGTTGATGACGGCTTCGACTTCTTCCGGATGGACCTTCAATCCGCCGACATTGATGATGCCGCCGCGCCGGCCGACGAAGTAGTAGCGATCGTCACGGCGCTCGACCATGTCGCCGGTGTCGATGAAGCCGTCATCGTCCACCAGGCGTTCGGCATTTTGGCCGAGGTAGCGGCTGGCGGCTCGCGTCGAGCGGATCCTGAGGCAATCGTCCACGACCTTCATCTCGACGCCATTGCCCGAGTGGTCGAGCAGGCTCGCCGGGAATCCTTCCAGACCATCGTCGACGGCGAAGCCGACCCCCGCTTCGGTCGAGGCATAGGCGTGGCCGATCTCCGCCTTCGGGTAAGCGTCGCGCAGCGCGTTGAGCACGGCCTGATCGGCGATCTCGCCCGAGAGGCGGATATAGCGCGGGGCGATCTCGCTCGCGGTCGTGCACATCAGCGTCTTGCGCCAGTGCGACGGGGTTCCCGAAATATGGGTGACGCCGGCGGCCGCGAGCCGATGAAGATGATCAACGGTGCTCTCGCCGGCCTGCGACAGGACCAGGGAGCTGTTGCCGAGCATGGCGCGGAAGAAAATCTGCAGCCCGCCATAGCGGCGGATGTCGTAGAAGGTCGCCCAGACAGTCGACTGGTCGTCTGGCGGCGAAGCATCGATGGCGCCGGTCAGCCCGGCGAGGGTGTGGACGACCATCTTCGGCGCGCCGGTGGTGCCCGAGGTGAGCAGCACCCATTCCGTCGTCTGTTCCGGCGCCGCATCGCCTTCATACGCGGCGGGCGGCAGTCCACAGCGCGCGATCAGGCTGACGCCGAGCCCGCCGAATTCCACCGGATCGCGATCGGAGACGATCGTATCCACCTCGGCGTCGGCAATGACGGTCGGCAGGTGTTCCGGCCGGAGGTCGGGCGGCGAGAGAACGATGCGACGGGCAAGGCCGTCGAGTTCGATCAGCGCCAGCGCCGCCGTCATCTGGTCGCTGGTGGCGACCAGTATCGACCGGCCGGCGAGACGGTCGCGATCGACCTTCAGGCTGGTACCGGCGACGACGTCGCCGAGCCGTACCTCGGCGTCGGGGGCGAGGATCTTCCGATCCGAGAGGTCGGCGCTGCGAAGGGCTCCGCCGATGGTTCCGGGGCTAGCCAGCAACATCCTCATACAACCTGACGAACTCGCCGAGCGTTACCGGGAAATTCACGTCGTCGGAGGCGGTAAACGGATCGGTGCCGAGCTTATCCTCAAGATTCGCGACAAGAAGCGCGAAACACAACGAATCCAGTCCCGAATCTGTCAAGACAAGATTGTCGTTTAGCGGAGAAAGGACTTTTTCTTGTTGCCTCGCGATTGTCTCTATTTGAGAGACTATTTCATCTCGTGTCGACATGTTAACCATCTACTCGAATTAACTTTCGCTAAGTCTATATTAAATTGCGAGAATCGGTACAAGTGTATTCACCATTCATGGTGAACGGACGCGCCGATGGCCCCAAGACCGAAGATCCGCTGCCGGCAGATAGCCGAATCCGACCTCGATTCGGTCATCGACCTGCTGGTCCGGGGCTTTCCGAGGCGGGACCGGGCCTATTGGCAACGCGGCCTCGGGCGGCAGGCGGTGCGCCCGGTGCCGGAGGGTGTTCCGCGTTTCGGCTATATGCTCGACTGTGACGGCAGGGCGGTTGGCGTGCTGCTCGTGCTTGGCGACGCGGCCCATGTCGACGGGCGGCTCGAGGCCCGCTGCAACCTCTCGAGCTGGTATGTCGATCCGGAATACAGGAGCTACGCGCCGCTGCTCGTAGCGATCCCGCTGAAGCTGAAGGATGTGACCTTCGTCAACGTCTCTCCCGCGCCCCACACCTGGCCGATCGTCGAGGCCCAGGGCTTTTCGCCGATCTGCCAGGGGCAGTTCACCGCCTTTCCGTTCCTCGCCAAACCGGTGCGCGGCGTCCGGGTGCGGGCGGTGACGGCGGAGGATGTCGCGTCTTCCTTCCCGTCAGTACCCGATTTCGACCTGCTCCGGACCCATGCCGACTATGGCTGCGTCAGCCTGGTCTGTTCGACGCCGGACGGCGACTATCCCTTCGTCTTCCGTCCGTTTCGCAGATGGCGCGACCGGCTGCCCTGCATGCGGCTGATCTATTGCCGCGAGGCGGGCGATTTCGTCCGCTTCGCCGGGCCGCTCGGCCGGCATCTGCTGCGGGGCGGCAGCCCCTGGGTCATTCTCGACTCGGACGGCCCGGTCGAGGGGCTGGTCGGCTTCTACCAGGCGAGGAGCGGCCGCAAGTATTTCAAGGGGCCGCACAAGCCGCGCCTCGGTGACCTCGCCTATACCGAATTCGCACTCTTCGGCCCCTGACCCGAAGGAGGACCAGTCATGCATGCTCCGCTGAAGACCCGCACCGCCGCCGAGGTTCTCGTCGACCACCTGATCGCCAATGGCGTCGAGCATGTCTTCTGCGTGCCGGGCGAAAGCTATCTCGGCGTGCTCGACGCGCTCTACGATCGCGACATCACCGTCACCGTCTGCCGACAGGAGGGCGGGGCGGCGATGATGGCCGACGCGGTGGGAAGGGCGACGGGGCGGCCCGGCGTCTGCTTCGTCACCCGCGGGCCGGGCGCTTCCAACGCGATGGCAGGCATCCACATCGCCGACCAGGATTCGACGCCGATGATCATGTTCGTCGGCCAGGTCGAGCGGAATTTCCGCGAGCGCGAGGCATTCCAGGAGATGGATTACCGCGCTGTCTTCGGCAGCGTGACGAAATGGACGACCGAGATCGACGACGCGACGCGCGTGCCGGAACTGGTGTCGCGCGCCTTCCATACCGCGACGAGCGGCCGGCCCGGGCCGGTCGTCATCGGGCTGCCGGCGGATATGCTGCGCGAGCGCGTCACCGTTGACACTGCGCCGTCCTTCGCGCCCGTCGAGGCGTCACCGGGGACAAGGGACATGGCGGGTTTCAGCGGGCTGCTCGATGCCGCCCAAAGGCCGGTCCTGATCCTCGGCGGCAGCCGCTGGAACGAGGAAGCCTGCGATCAGGTCCGCCAGTTCGCCGAGCGGTTCCACCTGCCGGTCGTGACCAGCTACCGGCGGCTGCCGCTCTTCGATCCGCTCCATCCCTGCTACGCCGGCGACCTCGGGATCGGCCCGAATCCGAAGCTCATCGCGCGGATCAGGGACGCGGACCTCGTCATTCTTCTCGGCGGCCGCCTGGGCGAAATCCCGTCGCAGGGCTATTCGCTGCTGGATGTGCCGACGGCGCGCAACAAGCTGGTCCACGTCTACCCGGCGGCGGAGGAACTCGGGCGGGTCTACCAGCCTGAGCTTGCCATCCAGTCGGGTCCGATCCGTTTCGCCGAGGCGCTCGCGGCGCTGCCGGCGCCGGCCGGGATTGCCTGGGGCGAGGAAACCGACGCGGCGCATGCCGACTATCTCGCGTGGACCGACGAGGTGACGGAACAGCCCGGCGGGGTCAACCTCGGCGCGGTGATGGTCTGGCTCAGGGAGAACCTGCCGACCGACACCATCCTCTGCAACGGCGCCGGCAATTACGCCGCCTGGATCCATCGTTTCTACCGGTTCCGCGGCTTCGCCACCCATATCGCGCCGACCTCGGCGTCGATGGGCTATGGCATGCCGTCGGCGGTGGCGATGAAGCGGCTGTTTCCGGAACGGACGGTACTCTCGATCAACGGCGACGGCGATTTCCTGATGAACGGCCAGGAATTCGCGACCGCCGTGCAATACGGGCTGCCGATCGTCACGATCATCTGCGACAACGGCATGTACGGCACCATCCGCATGCACCAGGAGCGGGAATATCCGACCCGTGTCTCGGCGACCGAATTGCGCAATCCGGATTTCGCGGCCTATGCGCGCGCCTTTGGCGGCTTCGGGGTGACCGTCGAAGCGACTGACGATTTCCCGGCGGCCTATCGGGCGGCGGAAGCGTCGGGCCAGCCGGCGATCATCCACCTGAAGATCGATCCGCAGGCGATCACGCCCGGCACGACGCTTGACGCCATCCGCGACCGGGCGCTGGCAAGCCGTCGGCGGTGAAAGACCGGCGGGGCGCCCGACCGGCGCCGCGTCAGCCGTGGGCGAATTCCCAGTAGAGCTTGCGCGCCCTGGCGAAGAAGGGGCCGGGCTGGAGCTCCCGGTCATCGATCCGGATGACCGGCATGGATTTCGAGAAATTGCCGGTCGAGAAGATCTCGTCGGCATCCTGGAAATCGGCATAGGTCAGCGTCTTCTCGACGACCGTTTCGCCGGCTTCGCGGAACAGGCTGATCATCCTCTGGCGGGTGATACCGTTGAGGAAGGTCCCGTTCGGGACCGGGGTGAAGACGACCCCGTCCTTGACCATGAAGACGTTGGCGTTGCCGAGCTCGGCGACATTGCCGAGCGCGTCGCGCATGATGCAGTTGGTGAAGCCCCGCGAATGGGCCTCGATCATCGCCCGCGAGTTGTTGGGATAGAGGCAGCTCGCCTTGGCCTTGAGCGGCGCGCTGTCCTCGGTCGGACGGCGGAAGGGGGAGAGCGTCACCGACATGCCCTTCGGCTCCGGCATCGGCGCCTCGTACATGGTCAGGCACCAGTTGGTCGTCTCGGGATCGAAGCGGACGCCGCCGCCCGGGCCGCCGGCTTCCGCCCAGTACATTGGCCGGATGTAGAGCGCCGCATCGCTGTCGAAATGGCGCATCCCTTCCGCGGCAAGCGCCATCCAGGTCTCCTGGTCGACGACCGGCTTCAGCGAGAGATGGGTAGCCGACCGGTTGACCCGTCTGAAATGCAGGTCGAGATCGGGAGAGACGCCCTCGAAGGCGCGCCCGCCGTCGAACACGACCGACCCGAGCCAGGTTCCGTGGGTGCGGACTCCCATGATCGGGACGTTGCCTTCATGCCAGTCATTGCCGAAGAACGTCCAGGTCTTCGACGGCGCGGCGGCTATCTTGTCGATCGTCATGACACGTTCCTTTCATCGTCCCCAGCCGGGGCGCGGCTCCCGTCGCGTCCACGGCGCAAGCTCCACGGCCGCGACCCATCCCGCGAGGCGACGCGCGCGAAAGATTCGCCTAACACTATGCCGGCTAGTATGAACCGGTCGCTTACGCAGCGCAGGTGTTCCCGCCCCGTGCCTCTCGATCCCCACGCCAGACGCCTTCTCGACATGCTCGCGCTCGCCGGGCCGGCCGATCCGGCGCGCATGCCGATCGAGGAACGCCGGGAATCCTTCCGGAAGCTGATGGCGCTGTCGCGTGGCGGCGCCGAGATCGGCAGCATCGAGGACCGGTCGATCCCCGGTCCGGGAGGCGCGATCACGGTCCGGCTCTACCGGCCGGGCGGCGAGGGCGACGCGCCGTTGCCGGCGGTCGTCTTCTTCCACGGAGGCGGATTGGTCGCCGGCGATCTCGATACGCATGATGCGCTCTGCCGGGTGCTGTGCCGTGGCAGCGGAGCGATCGTCGCCGCGGTCGACTACCGGCTGGCGCCGGAACATCCCTTCCCGGCGGCGATCGCCGACAGCATCGCCGCGACTGCGTGGATCGCCGAAAATGCCGGCGCACTCGGCATCGATCCGGAACGGATCGCGGTCGCGGGCGATTCCGGCGGCGGTACGCTGGCGACCATCGTCTGCCAGTCGGTGCGAGGTGAAAAGGGTCCGCGGATCGCGATGCAGCTCCTTCTTTGTCCGGTCCTCGATCTCGGGGCCGAGACCGTATCGCGCCAGGAATTCGCCAGTGGCTACCTTCTCGATCGCGCGATGATGGCGCGGGACCTCGCGCATTACGGGCCGGTCGATCCTCTCGATCCGCGGGTTTCGCCGCTGCGAGCGGCCGATCTCGCCGGGATGCCGCGAACGCTGATCCATTCGGCCGAGTTCGATCCGCTCCGCGACGAGGACGCAGCCTATGCCGAGCGGCTCAGGGCGGCCGGCGTCGCGGTCAGCCATACCTGCCACGCCGGGATGCCCCATCATTTCTACGGGCTGACCGGGATTATCCCCGCCGCCCGGCAAAGCCTCGATGCGATCTGCCGCGAGGCGCGGGCCGAGTTGTCGCGATAGCCGGAGTTCAGAGCCGGACCCGGCCGTCGGCGATCGCAGCGAAGAGGTTCTGGTCAAGCGTTGCATAGGCGTCTTCACGCGGGTCGTAGCAATAGAGCGGATCGTCGATGACCGATGGATCGATTCCTTCCGAAGCGAGACGGAAGGTCTTCGGCTTGAAGGTCTCGGTAACGTCCAGCTCGTCCCTGATCCGCAGGAAGATGGGACGGGCATAACCCGGCAGCCGTTGTCCGAGCCGGGCGCCGAAAGTCGCGAGATCGAAGTCGCCATCGACCTGGAGGGCGGCCATGCCGGCGCGGCCCTCGGCGCCGGGTACGGCGACGCCATAGACATGGGCGGCGACGATACCGGGGCAGGCGGCGATCGCCTCCTGTACCTCGAGGGTCGAGACGTTCTCGCCCTTCCAGCGGAATGAGCCGCCGACCCGGTCGACGAAATGGAAGAAGCCTTTCTCGTCCTGGCGCATCAGGTCGCCGGTGCGGAACCAGGCGTCACCGGGCTCGAACACGTCGCGAAGCAGTTTCCGTTCGGTCTCGGAATCGCTGGTATAGCCCTCGAAGCGGGTCTCGGAACTGATCCTGCCGATCGCCTCGCCGACCTCGTTGCGGGTGCAGCGGACGCAGCGCCCTTCCGCGTCGCGGAGCGGCGCGTCGGTCTCCGGATCGAATTTGACGATCGCGGCCGGGAAGCGATGGGCGAGGTAAGGCGGGATCCTGCCGATGGCGCCGGGTCTGCCCTCGAGGTTGTAGAGCGAGAAGGTGCCTTCGGTCGCGGCGTAGAATTCAAGGATCTGCGGAATACGGAAGCGGCTCCGGAACTCCTCCCAGACATCCGCCCTAAGGCCATTGCCGCAGCAGAGCCGGAGGCGATGCTGGCGCTCCCGTGGCGATGGGAGGGCGGCGGCGAGGTAGCGGCAAAGCTCGCCGATATACTGGAAAAGCGTGCAATCCCAGTCGACGATGTCGTTCCAGAATTGCCGGGCGGAGAAGCGCTCGCGCAGGACGACCGAGCCGCCGCTGACGAGGACGCTTGCCGGCGCAACGACGCCGCCGATGCTGTGATACATCGGCAGGCAGTCATACATCCGATCGGCCGGTGCGGTCCCCATGATCCCTGCGAACCAGTAGGCCCAGGTGACGATCCGGCGGTGGCTGACATTGGCGGCCTTCGGCAGTCCCGTCGTGCCCGAGGTGTAGATGCAGAGCGCGCGGTCCGCGAGGGTTACGTCGCGGGTCTCCATCTCTGAAAGTGGTTCTCCGCTATAGTGGTCGAAGGCGAGACGGGTGGCCGTGTCGCCCTTGTTTTCAGAGATGTCGCCGGTAACCCAGACGCGATAATCCGGGTCTTTTCCGGAGGCCTCGGCGAGAGTCTCGGCAAGCTCGGGCGCGACCACGACGTGGCGCGGCTCGACGACGGCGACGCAATGGGCGAGCGATGCCGCGGTGAGGTTGGTATTGAGCAGCGCGACCACACCGCCGACGCGGGTGACGCCCAGCCAGAAAGCAAGATAGTCGGGACAGTTCGGCATCAGCAGGCAGACGGTGTCGCCTGGCGCCACGCCCTGTTCCAGGGCCCAGCGCGCATAGCGGCGCGACCGATCGGCAAGCGCTGCGAAGGTCAGGCTTTCGCGGTCGGAGAGAAGGGCGGGGGCGTCGCCGAAACGCCCGGCCAGTTCCTCGATGACCACGGGCAGGGTGCGACGCGGCCTGTCACCGAGCTTGGCGGTCAGCTCGAGCGCGCGCAGCCAGCCGCCCGACGCGCTGGTGGCGCGGCTTGCAGACTTCGCGTCCTGCACTTCCCGACTTCTCGGAGTAGCCATGCCTTCACCGAATCCGGTCCCGCGCGCGGCGGCGGGACCTCCGGCGCATTTTGACCACCTCTCCGGCCGTTGCAATAAGACAGACGTTTGTCTCAAATCTAAACTTAACCGTTAAGGTTACCGGCGAACCGCATGAATTAAAGATTGAACGAAATATTACTTTTCCCCAAGATCGAGGCTGAGGGGTGCCAGTAGTGTTTCAAGTAAAAGCACATCCGGCATCCGGCTTCAGAGGCGAGTGATCCAACCGGATCGATGCCTTCAAAAGCGCCCCGGAAGGCCAAGACAAGCGGGCGCACCAGGGAAGTGTCGAGATGCGCAGCGAGACGATCGCGATTCACGGTGGATACGAGACCGATCCGGGGACAAAGGCCGTCACGACGCCAATCTATCAGACGGTCGCCTACGAATTCGACAGTGCCGACCATGGCGCGTCGCTTTTCAATCTCGAGGTCGAGGGCTTCCGGTACAGCCGGATCAGCAATCCGACCACCGAGGTGCTGGAGCGGCGGGTCGCCGCGATGGAAGGCGGCCTCGCGGCGCTTGCCGTCAGCACCGGACAGGCCGCGCTCCACTATGCCGTCGTCAACCTCGCCGACCATGGCGGCAATATCGTTTCCGTGCCGCAGCTCTACGGCACGACCCACACGCTGCTTGCGCATGTGCTGCCCCGGCAGGGGATCACCGTCCGCTTCGCGGAGAGCGACGATGCGGACGCCATCGCGCGGCTGATCGACGAGTATACGCGCGCCGTCTTCTGCGAGAGCGTCGGCAATCCCGCGGGCAACATCTGCGACATCGAGAAGATCGCCGCCGTCGCACATCGCGCCGGGGTTCCGCTGATCGTCGACAACACCGTCGCCACGCCGATCCTTTTGCGCCCGATCGAGCATGGCGCCGACATCGTGGTCCACTCGCTGACCAAGTTCATGGGCGGCCACGGCACGACGATGGGTGGCATCATCGTCGACAGCGGCAAGTTTCCGTGGCGGGAGCACGCCCGCCGGTTCCCGATGTTCACCGAGCCGGACCCGTCCTATCACGACCTCGTCTATGTCGAGGCCTTCGGCGACGCCGCCTATATCGGACGCTGCCGCAGCGTCTATCAGCGCACGACCGGATCGGTGCTGCCGCCGATGAGCGCCTTCCAGCTCATGCAGGGCATCGAGACCGTGGCGCTGAGGGTCGAGCGGCATGTCGAGAATGCGCGGCGCGTCGCGGAATTCCTGCGCGACGACCCGCGCACCGAATGGGTTTCCTATGCCGGCTTCCCCGAAAGCCAATATCACGACCTTGCGTGCCGCTATCTCGGCGGCCGGGTCCCGTCTCTCCTCACATTCGGGATCAAGGGCGGTTTCGAGGCCGGCAAATCCTTCTACGACGCCCTGAAACTGGTCAAGCGGTTGGTCAATATCGGCGACGCCAAGTCGCTCGCCTGCCATCCCGCGTCGACGACCCACCGGCAGATGACCGCCGAGGAACAGCGGATGGCCGGCATCTCCCCGGACACCATCCGGCTCAGCATCGGCATCGAGCATATCGACGACATCATCGAGGATCTCGACCAGGCGCTGGATGCCGCGCGCCCGTTGCGCGAGACGCCGCAGGCCGCGGAGTAGGGACGGAGAACGTCATGTTCGTGGTGCTCAACCAGGGCCTGCAAGGCAATCCGACCATCGGCGAGCGGCAGGCGGAAGCGCGCTGGCGGGCATCCGGTGGGACGGGCGCGGGCTGCCTGGAAATCGGCCTCGTCAACAACATGCCGGACGCGGCGTTGCGGGCGACGGAAAGGCAGTTCTCGAAGCTTCTCAGCGCCGCCGCCGGCGAGTGGACGCTTCGCCTGCATTTCTTCGGCCTCGACACGATCCCGCGCGGTGGCGAGGCGCGATCCTATATGCGGTCGGGCTACGGCAATATGGCCGATCTCGAAGCGGCCGACCTCGACGCGCTGATCGTCACCGGTTGCGAGCCGCATGCGGAGCGGCTGAGCGACGAACCATACTGGTCCGACCTCACGGCCATCGTCGACTGGGCGGAGGAGAATACGACTTCGACCTTCTGGTCGTGCCTCGCCGCACATGCGGCCGTGCTTCACTCGGACGGCGTCGATCGGCACCGCCTGGCGCAGAAGCAGTTCGGCGTCTTCGCCTGCGAGACGGTCTCGGACGATCCGATCCTCGAGGGCACGCGGTCGCCTTTCCATGTGTCGCACTCGCGCTGGAACGAATTGCGGGAAAACGAGCTGGCGGCGAAGGGCTTCACGATCCTGACGCGGTCGGCCGAGGCCGGCGTCGACATGTTCGTCCGCCGGCGGAAGAGCCTCTTCCTCTATCTGCAGGGGCATCCCGAATACAACGCGCATTCGTTGATGGGCGAGTATCGCCGCGACGTCGGTCGCTTCCTTCGCGGCGAGAGCCCGCGCTACCCGGCGATTCCGTCCGGCTATTTCGACACCCGCACCGAGCAGAAGCTCGCCGCCTTCAGCCAGAAGGCGATCACCGCCCGCGATCCGGCTCTGCTCGAGGATTTCCCGGGCGGCGGCGTGCTGCGCCCGAAGGCGACGCGGCGCCTCGCCGCCACCGGCATTCCTTTGGTCCGCAACTGGCTGAACCATGTTGCCGCGCGGAAGAGAGAGGGCGTTTGGACATCATGAGCACGGCCCTCGCACGCATTCCCGCGGGTCCGATTGACCCGACGCCTGATGAGTTCCGTATTGCCATGCGGAATCTGGCAGCCGGTGTTTCGGTGGTGGCGACCGGATACGGCAAGGCGAGGGCGGGCCTGACCGTGACCTCGGTGAGCTCCCTCTCGATCGATCCGCCGTGCCTGCTGGTCTGTATCGGCCGCTCCTCGGGAACCCTCGCCGCCCTCAGGGCGAACCAGGCATTCGGGGTCAGCGTCCTGGCCGAGAACCAGCAGAGCATTGCCGACCGGTTCGCGGGGCGTGGCGGCGTTCGCGGCGCCGCGCGGTTCGCTGGATCGCACTGGATCACCGGCATCACCGGGGCTCCGCTCGCCGTCGGCGCCCTGTCGGCGATCGAGTGCACACTCGAGAAGATGGTCGAGTGGCACTCCCATGCGATCGTCGTCGGCCAGGTGCGTTCGGTCCGCCTCAACGAAGCCGCCGGCCCGCTGGTCTACTGGCATGGCGACTATCGGAATATCGAGGACGCCGAAGAACCGGCCTGAGGCGGTCGCTTCGACCGTCGTCCAAGCCGCTGGTCCTCGGATCGATGTCGTTCTAGCCTGCGATCCCCATTTTCGGCGGATCGGGAAGGCCATGGAAATTGACGACTGGCCCAATCTGGTTGACATGTTCTTCCGCAAGGCCGCGGAACGTGGCGAGCGGCCGTTCCTGTGGGAGAAGCGCGACGGGGTTTATCAGGCGACAAGCTGGCGCGAGGCGGCGGTCCAGGTCTCCGCCCTGGCGGCATCGCTCAAGACCTATGGGCTGGCGCCGGGCGACCGGGTCCTGCTCCTCTCGCAAAGCTCGCCGCGCTGGGTGATCGCGGATTTCGCGATCATGGCCGCGGGCGGCGTCACCGTCCCGCTCTACACGACCAACACCGTGGCCAACCACGAGCATGTGATCGCCGACAGCGGCGCGGCGATGGCGATCATCTCGACCGCCGCGCTGGCCGGCCGGTTCCTCGAGGCCGCCGGCAAGGCCGACATTGTCAAGCGCGTCGTCGCAATGGAGGCGCCTGGCGAAGGCGTCGGCGCCGGTATCGCGGTCAGCGGCTGGGAGGAGGCGTTGTCGGCCGGGCGGGAAGGAGCGGCCGCCATTCCGGAAGTGGCGAAGGCGATCGACCGCGATGCGGTCGCGGTGGTGATCTACACCTCCGGAACCGGTGGCGAGCCGAAGGGGGTGATGCTCAGCCATCGGGCAATCATCGCCAATTGCGCCGGCGCGGTCGACATCCTCTATGAGGTCGGCCTCGACGACGAGGTGTTCCTGTCGTTCCTGCCGCTCTCCCACGCCTACGAGCATTCGGCCGGCCTAATGTTCCCGGTGTCGATCGGCGCGCAGATCTATTTCGCCGAGCGGGTCGATACCCTGACGACGAATCTCCTCGAGGCGCGGCCGACGATCATGACGGCGGTGCCACGCCTCTACGAAGTCATGCGCGAACGGATCCTCAAGGGTGTGACCCGGCAGGGCGGGCTCAATGCCTGGCTGTTCGGGACCACCGTCGACCTCGGCCGGAAGCGATACGAGAGCGAGGGGATGACAGCCTGGCAGCGGGGACTCGACCGGGTGGTGGATCGGCTCGTCCGCGACAAGGTTCGCGGGCGCTTCGGTGGGCGGCTCAAGGCGCTGGTGTCCGGTGGCGCGCCGCTGAATTACGAAGTGGGGGTGTTCTTCACCGCGCTTGGCTTGCGCCTGCTGCAGGGCTACGGCCAGACCGAGGCGGGGCCGGTGATCAGTTGCAACCGGGTCGGCAAGGCAAAGCTGCGGACCGTCGGGCCGCCGCTGAAGCATGTCGATCTCAGGATCGCGGAGGATGGCGAGATCCTGGTCCGTGGCCCGCTGCTGATGGACGGCTACCTGAACCATCCCGATCTTACCGCCGAGATCCTGCGCGACGGCTGGCTCCATACCGGCGACATCGGTGTCCTTGACGAGGACGGCTACCTGCGGATCACCGATCGAAAGAAGGACATCATCGTCAACTCGGCAGGGGAGACGATTTCGCCGCAGCGGATCGAGTCGGCCCTGGCGCTGGAACCGGAGATCGAGACGGCCATGGCGGTCGGGGACAATCGTCCGCACATGGTCGCGATCGTCGCGCCGAACCGCGCCTTCACCGCCGAGTGGGCGAAACGGAATCACGCGCAGGACGACCTCGCCGACCTCGCCGGCGATGACGCCTTCCGCGGCGCGATCGGGGAGGCGATCGATCGCGCCAACAAGACTCTCGGCCCCGCCGAACGTATCAAGCGCTTCCTCATCGCCGAGCACCCCTTCACCATCGAGAACGGGATGATGACGCCGACGATGAAGCTGAGGCGCCACGTCATCATGGAGCGCTGGAAGCCGGCGCTCGATCGCCTCTATGATGGCCGCGACTGAGCCGGCGCGACGTGACCTATCCATCCGAATTCAGGCCAGGCTTGCGGTGTGCGTCGTCAAGCCGTAGATCGATGCCTGCTTCGGCGGATACGTAACTTCCAGATCACGTTTCGGATGAGGGTTGCACATGGGAATCGAGCGGAAACAGGTCAACAAGCGGATGAGCCAGATCGTGACCAATGGCGGCGTCGTCTACCTCGCCGGACAGGTCGCGCTCGACGCGCCGGGCGCCAGCGTGGCGGAACAGACCCGCGGCACCCTGGCTCGCATCGATGCGCTTCTCGCCGAAGCGGGAACCGACAAGTCCAAGCTGCTGAGCGCCAACGTCTGGCTCTCCGACATGGCGACCTTCGACGAGATGAATGCGGTGTGGGACGCGTGGGTCGCGGAGGGCAACCCGCCCGTCCGCGCCTGCGTCGAGGCGAAGCTGGCCGACCCCGCCTATACGGTCGAGATCATGGTGACCGCCGCCGCCTGATCTCCTTTCCGCCAGGGCTTAAAAACTCCGCTGTCTTCAACGGACGCCCGATTCTTGCTATCGAGTGAGGTCGGATGGAGGTGGGATGGCGAGTGGCGAACAGGGCATGGCGCGGGCGAAGGCCGTGTCGGAGATGGCCGATCTGGCGCAGCTCCGCTCGGTCATCGCGCAGCTCGAAGCCACCATTCGCGTCTTGCGGGGCGAACTCGAACACGAACGGAACCGCGGTGAGTCCGCGGTCCGCGAAGCGCATGCCGAGCACGCGACGGAGATCGCGGCCCTCAAGGCAATGATCGACACCATGCGCGGCCGGCTGGAGCAAGGCGAGAAGGCCGGCGACGCGGCGGTCCAATCGGTTCGCGCGGCCGGCCGTAGCGAGGCCGCCGAATTGCAGGCGACGATCGTCGCGCTGAGGGCCGAACTGGAGGCCGAGCGGGAGCGGCGCAGCAACGAAGTCTCGGATCGGGAACAGGCTTTCGAACGTGAGCGTGTGGTCCTGGAAGACCAGGTCAGGGCGCTTCGTGCCAAGCTGGAAGCGGTGACATGACCGGGGCCGTCTCGTCGATGGAGCACGGGGAGGGCGGGCCGAAGCTGCCGCGCTCGGAGCAGGAGGCTTTCCGGCGCGCCCGCATCCTCCTCGAAGTCTCGCGACGATGCGCCCTGAAGCAGACACTCGACGGTCTCCTGCAGGAGCTTGTCGAGCTCACCTCGCGCGAGCTCGACTGCGATCGCGGAACTCTGTTTCTCAACGATCCGGGGACGTCGGAGCTCTATTCGCGGGTGGCGCAGGGCAACCTCACCCACGAGATCCGCATTCTGAACAACAGCGGCTTCGCCGGCTTTTCGTTCCAGACCGGCGAATCCATCCTGACATCCGACCCCTATTCCGACGACCGCTTCAATCCGAGCGTCGACGAGCGGACCGGCTACCGCACCGAGAGCATGGTCTGCGTACCGGTCAGGACGCTCGCCGGCGAGATCATCGGCGTGATGCAGTGCCTCAACAAGCGGAACGGGCATTTCACGGAAGACGATCTCGATCTGCTGTCCGACATGACGAGCCAGGCGGCCATCGCCTTGCAGAGCCATCAATATGTCGAGCAGATCGAGAAGATCAGGATCAAGGAGACTGCCTTCCTCGAACTGGTTTCCGAGATCAGCTCGGAGTTCGACCTGTCATCGATCCTGGTCAGGGTCGTGAAGGAAACGACCAGGATGCTCAACGCCGAGCGGGCGACCGTCTTCCTTCATGACTCGGCGACCGGAACCCTTTTCTCGCGGGTTTCCTCGGGCAGCGAGATCAGCGAGATCCGGTTCCCCAGCCATCTCGGCATTGCCGGGGCGGTGTTCACCTCCGGCGAGAGCATGAACATCCCCTATGCCTATGCCGATCTGCGGTTCAATCCGGCTTTCGACAGGCAGACCGGCTTCTTCACCCGTTCGATCCTGTGCGTGCCGATCGTCAACAAGGACAACAAGGTGATCGGCGTCTCGCAGATGCTCAACAAGCGCGGCGGCATCTTCACCGACGAGGACGAGCAGCGGCTGAAGGCATTCACCGCGCAGATCGCCATAGCGCTCGAGAATTCCAAGCTGTTCGATGATGTCCGCCGGATGAAGGACTACACGGACAGCATGCTGCAAAGCATGTCGAACGGCGTGATCACGCTCGATCCGAAGAACAAGGTCGTGACCTGCAATGCCTCGGGCGGCGGGATCTGGTCATGCGCGCCGGACAGCCTGGTCGGCAAGCCGCTGGAGTCGTTGATCGGCGACGACAGCAAATGGCTGCCGGGCGAGATCGGGAAGGTCATGGCGAGCCGCCAGAGCGAAATCTTTCTCGATGTCTCGCTGACGCTCGCCGGCACCGAAAGATCGGTGAATCTCACCGTCATGCCGCTGCTGACCGACGGCGGTTCGCAGGACATCGGCACGATGCTGATGTTCGACGACATCAGCTCGGAAAAGCGGATGATGTCGACCATGTCGCGCTACATGGACCCGGTCATCGCCACCCGGCTGCTCGACGGCAAGGGCACCGAGATGCTTGGCGGGCTGTCCGCCGAGGCGACGGTGATGTTCACCGACATCCGCGGCTTCACCCCGATCACCGAGGAATACGGGGCGCAAGGCACGGTCTCGTTCCTCAACGAGTATTTCACGATGATGGTCGACTGCATCGCCAGCGAAGGCGGGATGCTCGACAAGTTCATCGGCGACGCGATCATGGCCTGCTTCGGCCTGCCGATGGCGCATGACGACGATCCCGACCGGGCGGTCAGGGCGGCGATCGCCATGATCAGGCGCCTGTGGGAGTGGAATATCGAGCGACGCGCGGCAGGTCTCAGAACCGTCGACATGGGGGTCGGCATCAATACTGACCAGGTTGTTTCGGGCAATATCGGTTCGCCGCGGCGGATGGATTACACGGTGATCGGCGACGGGGTGAACCTCGCCTCGCGGCTCGAGAGCGCCTGCAAGTCCTATTCGGCCCGAATCCTGATCTCGGAAACGACGGCGCGGCAGCTCCGCGGCACCTACCGGATGCGCGACATCGACCTGGTGGTGGTCAAGGGCCAGTCGCGGCCGGTGCGGGTCTTCGAAGTGCTTGACTACCACTCGCCGGAATCGTTCCCGAACCTGATGGACGTGGTCAACTACTTCAACGAGGGCATCGGGCACTATCGCAGCGCGAATTGGGACAAGGCCTCGGATCGCTTCGCCAGGTGCCTGGAGTCCAATCCAGGAGACGCGCTGTCGGCGACCTACATCGATCGCTGTCGCGTCCTCGCGGCCGATCCGCCGGCCGGCGATTGGGACGGTGTCTGGGTGATGACCCGGAAGTAGCGTGCACCGCTCAATCGAGCGCCGCGATCCGTTCCCGTATGACCGCCAGGTTCCGCTCGATCGAGGCGAGATAGGGATTTTCGCCGGTCACTGGATTCCTGAAGTGTCGCCAGATGCCGCCGCATTCTTCGTTCAGCTTGTGCTGCACGAAGGTGTCCCAGAAGGCGGGCGTACCACGCAGCAGCGCCTCGTAGCTCGCAAACGGCCATTCGTCCCGGGGTATTCCCTGATAGCGGTAGCTTTCGGCGAACTCGTTGAACAGGGGTTCGAGACGATCCGGGTATCGCGGATCGCTGATCTGGCCGATGTAATCCGCCGTGCAAACGGCTTGGCCGAGCAGGCGCTCGATGTCGCTGCGGAAGGTGAGTTCGACGAGGTTCACGCGTGGTCCGGTCGAACTGATCAGATGCTCGACGAACTGGATGTCATCATCCGACCAGCCGCGTCCTTCCAGGAAGCGGCGCGCGAAGTCGCAGGAGCGGCCCTCGTGAAGATGGGTGTATTTGGCTCCACTGCCGTCGAGATCGCCGGCCTTCTTGAGAAAACCGATATCGTGAAACAACACCGCGACCAGGGCCCGGCGAAAGTCATTCGCTTCGATGGAGGGGGAGGCATTGTCCTCCTGCCGGCGATGCATCAGCTCAGCAAGGCACAGCGTGGCCTGCAAGGTGTGCGTTATGTCGTGATAGGCCGTGTCCATGGCCTGGTATTCGGGATAATCGCCGTTGAACAGGTTCTCGACGGCATCCATGTATTCGTCGATATACCCGTCGTCGGGAGCGCCAAACATGTGCTCCTGGCGCTCCTTGACCAGGCGGCGAATCGCGGCGGGGCAGGAAAAGTCGATTTCCGACAAATCCGGCAGCGCAACGTAGTCGATCGTGTCTCTCATGCGCTGCCCTTAGAAAACGGGCAGGCTTCGGTCAATTGAATTATCCCCACGACCTTCCCTCAGGTCACCGGCTCCAGCCCTCCACTCCGCACGGAAAGCCGTCGTCATTATAGCAACGATCGTCTCGACCATTTATGACCTAGGTCACAGACTTGGCGGGGGCGTCATGTAGCATTGCCCGCTTTTCCCCGAACTTGGTGATCTTCCGTGCCTGGCCGTGCGTTTCGGCCGGATTCCGCCATTGACGGTGCCAGATGCCGACGACGGCGCAGGTTCGTCAGGGCCGGTTATCCCCGGATCACCGATCCGGCGCGCATAGCCGGATCAGTCAAGGGGGTATCTGATCCGACGGCGGACCGGAAACAACTCGATGCCGAAGCGGTCCTGGACGAATCCCCACAGGCCGCGCGGCGCCTTCAGCATGACGACGATGGCGACCAGGCCGAGGATCATCAGGTAGATCGAACCGAGATCAGCCAGCGTCTCGCGGAGCAGGAAAAAGACGATCACTCCGACGATCGGTCCCTCGATGGTGCCGATCCCGCCAATGACGGTGATGAAGATGACGTAGGCCGTCCAGTCGTTGACGTTGAAAGCGGCATCCGGGGAGATGCGGAGCTTCTGGAGGAAGATCAGCGCCCCGACCATGGCGGTCGCCCCGGCGGAAACGACGTAGATCATCAGCTTGGTGCGCCAGATGCGCACGCCGAGACTCTCCGAGGCGACCTCGCTGTCGCGAATGGCGGCGAGCGCCAGCCCGCGTCGGGTCGACAGAAGCCAGTAGGTGCCGCCGAGCACCACGACCACCAGCAAGAAGGCCGCCCAGTAGACGATCCACTCGCGCATGTCCCGCCCTTCGGCGATGTCCTTGACGACCGCCACCGGCAGGCTGGTGCCGGAGCCGCCACCGAGCGCGGAGACCTGCGCGAAGACGAGGCGGAACACCTCGGCCATCACCCAGGTGCCGATGGCGAAATAGGCGCCGGAGAGACGAAAGATCAGGACCGCGACGGGTACCGCGATCAGCGCGCCCAGAATGCCGGCAATCGGGATGGTGAGGAGCGGATTGACGCCGAGCAGGATGGCGAAGGCGAAGAGCATGTAGCCGCCGAAGCCGACATAGGCCTGCTGGCCGACCGAAACGAGGCCGGCAAACCCGGCAAGCAGGTTCCAGAGGCAGGCAAGGGCCAGATAAGTGAATATCTCCGAGAGAAGCCGCATGTCGGCACGGCCGGCCCAGGCCGGCGCCGCCGCAAGTGCGATCAGGGCGACGATCGCGACGACGGCGGCAAGGCGGCTTGTCGCGGTCGCCCGCTCGACCCGCCAGTCGGGTGTGACGGCGCTCATCCGGCGATCCTCGGGAAGAGGCCGGTCGGCCGGAACGCCAGCACCAGCAAAAAGACGAGGTGGCCGGCCAGGAGTTGCCAGCCGGGATTGATCTGTGCGCCGATCGCCTGGGTGACGCCGAGGATGACGCCACCGGCGAGCGTTCCCCAAAGGTTGCCGAGCCCGCCGATGATCACGGCCTCAAATCCGAAGATCAGCCGCGCCGGGCCGCTCGCCGGATCGAAGTTGGTGCGGACGGCGAGGAACACCCCGGCGATGGCGACCACCGCCAGCGACAGCGCCATGGCGAGGCCGAAGATGTGCCGGTTGTCGAGCCCCATCATCCGGGCTACGTCGGCGTCGTCTGACGTGGCGCGGAAGGCCCTGCCGAGGGCGGTCCGGTAGAAGATGAACTGGAGCACGCCGATTACCGCCACCGCCGCCAGGAACATGACGAGCGGCAGTACCCCGATGTCGATGCCGGCGAGATTGAAGGTCGCCACCTCGAGAGCGCCGGCATTGAGTCGTCGGCTGTCGGCTGTGAAGACCTGCAGCAGCCCGTTCTGGATGATGACCGACAGGCCGAAGGTGACGAGGAGCGGCGGCAGGATGTCGGAGCCGAGAGTCAGGTTGAGGAGGCCACGCTGGAGCACGTAGCCGAGGAGGGCCATCAATGGAATGACGACGACAAGCGATTCCAGCGCGCCGAGTCCGAGCGTCTGCATCACCACCAGGGCGAGGAAGGCAGCGAGCACGATCAGGTCGCCATGGGCGATGTTGACCAGCCGCATGACGCCGAAGATCAGCGAGAGACCGGCGGCGAACAGCGCATAGAGGCCGCCGACGAGGACTCCCTGGACGATGGCGTTGATCCACTGCATGAGGCCTCAGGTCCCGAAATAGGCGGCGGAGATCGCCGCGCGGTCGAGATCGGCCGGTCGGCCCTGCAGCGACACCCGCCCCTCCTGCAGGCAGACGACGCGGGTGGCGACCGACAGCGCGCGGGTGATATCCTGTTCGACAATGACGGCGCCGGCGCCGCCGGCGACGATCCCCGGCAGCGCCGCGTAGATGTCCTTGATGATCACCGGAGCGAGGCCGAGGCTGATCTCGTCGAAGAGGATGAAGTCGGGATTTGCCATCAGCGCCCTGCCGATGGCGCACATCTGCTGCTGCCCGCCGGAGAGCGACGTGGAGGCCTGATTCCGCCGTTCGCCGAGGACAGGAAAGAGCGCGTAGACCGTTTCCAGCGACCAGCGTCCCTTGCGGCCGAGCTGGCCGCCGATCATCAGGTTCTCCTCCACCGACAGTGACGGGAAAAGGCGCCGGCCCTCCGGGACGAGGGCGATGCCGCGCTTCAGAATCCGGTCGGCCGAAAGCCCGCCGATTGACTCGCCGCGAAAGCGGATCGCTTCGCGCTTCGCCGGGATCACGCCGGCCACCGCCTTGAGAAAGGTGCTCTTGCCCGCGCCGTTGGCACCAATCATCGCCAGCACCTCGCCGGGCTCGACGGCGACCGAGACGGCGAACAGCGCCTGGAAGTCACCATAGAAGGCGTCAAGTTCAGTCACGGCGAGGATCGGTTCAGGCATCGGCTTCGATGCCCAGATAGATTTCGGAGACTTCCCGGCTCGCCATCACCGTCTTCGGATCCCCCTCCGCAACGATGCGGCCGAAGTCGATCACCAGCAGCCGATCGACGATGGCGAGAAGGGCGTGCACCACATGCTCGATCCACACGATGGAGATGCCGGTCTTGCGAAGCCCGGTGATCGCGGCGACCAGCTCGCGGCATTCGTGCTCGCTGAGCCCGCCGGCGATCTCGTCGAGGAGCAGGAGCTCGGGCCCGGTGGCGAGCGCCCGTGCCATCTCCAGTCGCTTGCGCTCCAGGAGGGTCAACGAATCGGCCATGGCATTGGCCTTCGCCTTGAGGCCGGTGAGCTCCAGTACCTCGACCGCCTTGGCGTAGGCTTCGCGCTCGCTCATATCGCCACCGAAGGCGGCCCCGACCACGACGTTCTCGAACACGGTCATGCCGGAGAAGGGATGCGGAATCTGAAAGGAACGCGACACGCCGAGACGGCAGCGCGCCGCCGCGTTGAGGCTGGTGATGTCGCGGTTGCGATAAGCGATCGTCCCGGAATCCGCCTTGACCGTTCCGGCGACCAGATTGAACAGGCTCGTCTTGCCCGCGCCATTCGGCCCGATGATACCGAGCGCCTCGCCGCCCGCGACCTCGATATCGATCGCGTCCGCGACGACGATGGCGCCGTAGCGCTTGCAGACCTTGCTCAGTCGGATGATGGGCGCCGCCATCACGGCGCATCCCGTGCCTGGAGGCATCGAACGCGCTGGCCACGAGGGCGCCTCCTCTCCCGGAGGGGGAGGGGATAGCGAGACCCGCCCGGCGAAACCGGGCCCGGTCGAGCTTGGTCAGGGGTTGCGAAGCCCTCAATCAGGGAGCGAGCCCGTGAGGAGCCAGCCCGCTCGCGCTCTGTTCTGACCGCTCCCATGAACCCTCGCCAGCTTCGCCTGTGCCCGCCTGTCGCGGGCAAGGCTTCGTATCCTCTCCCTCCGGGAGAGGAAGTGCTACCCTCGGCGCGCCGAATCTCGAACCAGCCACCTCGCCATCCTGAGGTGCCCGGCCGCAAGGCGGCCGGGCCCCGAAGGACGCACCGTCCGGTGACGTTCCCTACCCGATCAGCTTCAGTTCGCCGCCGACCGGAATCTCCGGCGCTGTCTCGTTTTCGCAGATGACGAGATCGAAACCGTCGGTACCCTTCTGCCACTGTCCAGCCACCAGCGGGGTCTTGGTGACGTTCCTGACAGGCGTGCCGGTCCACTCGACCGGCCCGACAATGGTCTTCAAGTTGGTGGAGGCGATCGCGTCGATGATCGCGCTCGAATCGTCGAGGTCGTCGGCTCGCTTCACCACGTCGGCAACCACCTCGAAGAGGGCGTGCTTGAAGCCGATCGGCTGCGTCCACGGGCGGCCGGTGGCCTCCGTATAGGCGTTGGTCAGCTCGCGAGCCGACTGGCCGGTAAGGCTGGACGAGAAGGGATGGTTGGGCGTCCACCAGATTTCCGACGAGAGACCGTTGGCACGGTCGCCGAGCGAATCCACCACCGACGGGAAGAGCAGTGCCTTGCCGATGGTGACGATCTTCGGATTGAAGCCCTGCTGCGCCGCCTGGCCCCAGAAGGTGGCGAAATCCGGCGGGATCATGTTGCCGGTGACGATTTCGCAGCCGGCATCCTTGAAGGCGCTGATCTGGGCGGTGAAGTCGCTGTTGAGCGGCTGGTAGCGGCCGGGATCGACCAGCTTGAAGCCGGCCTTGTCGAGGGCCGGCGGGAAGCCGACCTGGGCGTCGCCCCAGGCATTGCCATCGGCATCGTTGGGAAAGAGCCCGCCGACCGTCTTGGCGACGCCCTGCTGGTCCCAGAGCGCGAGGAACGCGGCGATGACGTCTTCCAGTCCCCAGAAAAAGTGATAGGTCCAGTCGAAGCCGGTCGCCGGATCGCCGTTGCGCCCGAAGAAGTAGGGCTGCCACGGGCAGTCGGTGGTCACGCACGGCACCTCGTTGACCTCGGCCTGGTCGGCCACCGGGTTGGTGGTATCCGGCGTCGAGGCGGCCGTGATGATATCCACCTCGTCCTGGAGGATCAGCTCGGCGGCGACCTCCGCGGCCCGGTTGGGGTTCGACTGGCTGTCCTTGGCGATGATCTCGACCTTGACCAGCTTGCCGTTGTTGTCGATGCCGCCGGCGAAGACCTTCTCGATCTCGCCGAGAATATAGGGGTCGGCCTCGCCGAAGCCGGCAAGCGGTCCCGTCCGCGGGCTCACGTGGCCAACCTTGATGACCATGTCCTCGGCATAGGCGCGGGTGTTGCGCAGGATCGCCGGCATGGCCAGCGTCGCCGCCGAGGCGGTCAGGAACGTCCGGCGCGATATGCGTCCGCCGGCGACGGTCGTCTTGGTCATGGTCTCTTTCCTCCCGATTCCGGCCGATCGAGCTCGGCCGCCAATTTTGCCAGGTGTGAAGTGACCCGGGCGCGCAGTTCCTCCTGTTCGGCGGGCGTCCATTTGCGGAACCCCTCGCCGGTCTTGAAGCCGAGCCTGCCCTCGCTCACGAGTTTCCTGAGATAGGGCAGGGGCTCGGTGGAGCGGTTCAGGTCGAACAACAGGTTTTCGTGGCAATCGAGGGCGAGATCGGTGCCGACGAGATCGGCGCTCTCCAGCGGACCGATGACGGCAAGCCTCCGGCCGAAGCTCGATTTCACCACCATGTCGACGGTTGGCGCGTCGCAGACGCCCTCCTGCACCAGCGCCATCGCCTCCCGCCAAAGCGCGTGTTGCAGGCGGTTGCCGATAAAGCCGGGAACGTCCTTCCTGACATGCACCGGCGCCTTCCCGATCGAGGCGAGCAGCGCCATCATCGTCGCGACCGACTCGTCCGCGGTGCCCTCGGCCTGGACGACCTCGACCAGCGGAATGAGGTAGGGCGGCATCCACCAGTGTGTCCCGAGCACGCGATCGCGGGTCTTCACATCCCTTGCGATCCTGCCGATCGGGATGACCGAGGTGTTGCTGGCGAGCAGTGCCGCGGGCGGCGCCAGCCGCTCGAGCTCGGCGAAGATCGCCTGCTTCAGCTCGACCTTCTCGGGCGCCGCCTCGAAGACGACGTCCGCATCCACGACAGCCGCTCGAAGCGTCTCCTCAGGCGTGACCCTTTCCGCGGCCTCGGGATCACGACCGAGATCGGCCAGGACCTTCGCGACGCGCTCGCGAAGCGATGCCAGCGCTTCGGCCGAAGGATCGTGGACCTTGACCTCGTGGCCGGCCGCCGCGAACTCCTCGGCAATGCCGTGACCCATGAGCCCGGCACCGACGACCGCGATCCGGGTCTTCGCGGTCATGGCGAGCCTCCTTCGAGGCTCGGGCTTCGCCCTCGCACCTCAGGATGGCGGAGGGAGGCGGCGGTTGCATCGACGTGACTGGAATCGAGCTCACGGGCAAACAACCCCGCCATCCTGAGGTGCCCGGGCGCGGAGCGACCGGGCCTCGAAGGACGCAGGGACATCGCCGCGCACTCCATCCCGCATCACCCCGCCGTGTAGCCGCCGTCGGCGTAGAGGATGTGTCCCGTGTAGAAATCGGAGGCTTTCGAGGCGAGGAAGAGGAGCGGGCCGGCGAGGTCCTCCGGCTCGCCGAGCCGTCCCTTCGGGACCCGGGCCAGGAAGCCCTTCCGTACCGCCTCGGCCTTCTCGTCTTCGGCGAACATCCAGGCGGTCAGCGGCGAACGGAAAACGGTGGGCGCGATGGCGTTGACGGTGATGCCGGTCGGGCCCCATTCGCAGCCGAGTGCCTTTGTGATGCCGTCGATCGCCGACTTGGAGGCGCAATAGGCGGTATAGCCGGCGGGATGGCCGAGGAGACCGCGCGCCGACGACATCAGGACCACCTTGCCGCCGTCGCCCTGTTCCAGCATCCGGCGTCCGGCCGCCCGGGCCATCAGCCAGCTCTGGGTGACGTTGACGTCCATGATGCCCTCGAACTGCCCCGGCTTCATGTCGACGATCTTGGCGACCTCGTTCTTGCCCGAGGCGACGACCAGGATGTCGATCCGGCCGAAGCGGGAGACCGTGGCCGCGACGATCGCCTCGCAGGCTTCCTCGTTGTCGCCGCGGCGGTTGACCGCTTCGACCTCGGCGCCAAGCGCTCGGCATTCCGAGGCGATGTCTTCGAGCGTCGCGGCGTTGCCGGCCGAAACCGCCACCCTGGCGCCGGCCCCGGCGAGCACCTTGGCGGCCAGCGCCCCGAAGGAGCCGGAAGCGCCGACAACGAGGGCGACCTTGTCGCGAACGTCGAACAGCGAGAGCGGATTCTTGAGGAAATCGCTCATGGGTTCGTCCCCGGCGGGTAGGGGATCACCACCAGCATCGTACAAACGGTGTTCCGGCGATTGATCAGTTCGCGCACCTCGTCCGGCGGTATGGTGCAGGAGTCGAGCCTGCCGAGCACGGTCTCCTCACCATCGACGATCACGGTCATCTCCCCGTCGAGGACGACATAGACCTTCTCGAAGGGGGTCGAGTCCGGCCCGGCGCCTCCGCCCGGCAGGTATTGCGAAAGCCCGACCCACTGGTTCTTCGGACCACCCTCCTCGAAGCCCTGGAGCCGCAGGCCCCTGACGTCGCGGTGGTTAGGCGCCTCGTAGGGCTGGGCGTCGTCGAAGCGCTTGAGATGCATCAGAACGCCTCGCCCTTCTCGATCCGGTAGGTCTGCGAGGGATCGGTGATCGCCACCAGCCGGATGATGCAGCCGTCGCCGCGGTCCCAGTTCCACGGGAAGAAGGCGAAGGTGCAGCGCTTGCCGGTCACCGCGTCGAGGTCGCCGCCGACATTCTCGATGCCGAGGATGCCGGCCCTGAAGAGCATGTTGTGGACCGGCTCCCAGTCGGGGAAGTCGTCCTTCCAGTCGCGTCCGCCCGACCACTCGCGGTATTCGTCAGCGAGATGAGGGAGGAGGGGGCCGTTTCGCTGCGGGCCGATCGCCGTCGCGAGCGGGTGGTCGTTGGCCTGGGTGTCGTGACCGACGACCTTGATCTTCCTGTCGATCATCCACTCCGCCGCCGAGGGAACCAGACCGGGGCAATAGGGAAAATAGTCGCCGTCCTCGTAGACCTTGTGCCAGCCGGTATTGATGATCAGCACGTCGTGGGGGCGGATCGCCTTGCCGCAGGCCTGTTCAAGATCGTCGGCAGTGATCGACTCCCATTTCTTCTTCGGGATCGAGACGACGATACCGGAGCCGAAGAAATGCGGAAGCGGCACTTCATCGATGAACGGTGTGCCCTGTACCACATGCGCCGGCGCGTCGATGTGGGTGGTCGAATGCATCGACGTCGTGATGCGTTGTGACAGCACCCCGGACTTCGCCATGTAGTGGATGCGCTCGATCTTGACGTCCTGGAAATAGGGCCAGTTCGGGCACTGGAAGCCCCAGCGATGGGAGAGGTTGTGGAACTGGAGTCCCATCGAATTGTCGAGATTGGACTCAAACTCGATGCCACGAATCTTGACCATGCGATATCCTCCCTGTCGGGCGATCGCCTTCTTTCCTTCTGAAGCGAATTGCCCGTATCGTGGTTTGAATGTATCGTAATGCAATACACTGGTCAACGCCGCATCCAATCGGCGGGCCGGGCAGGAAGGCGGTGGTGACGGACATGCTGGATCGGAAGAGCGATGCGACGCGGCAACCTGCGAATGGCATCCAGGTGATCAATCGCGCCGCTCGAATCCTGCGCTCGCTCCGCGACGAGCCGGCGGGCCTTAGTCTCGGCCAGATCGCCGGGCGGGTCGATCTCCCGCGTTCGACCGTCCAGCGTATCGTCAATGCGCTTGTCGCCGAGGGGCTGCTGATGACCACCGCACCGGGGGGGCACGTGCGCCTGGGTCTGGAGATCCTGGCCCTCGCGGCAAGCTCGCGGATCGACGTCGTCGAGATCGCCCATCCGTATCTGAAAAGCCTGTCCGAGGAATGTGCCGAGACCGTCGACCTCTCCGTGCTGCGCAAGGACCATCTCGTCTTTGTCGATCAGGTCGTCGGGCCGCATCGGCTGCGTGCGGTGTCGGCGGTGGGAGAGGTCTTCCCGCTACACTCGACCGCCAACGGCAAGGCTTGCCTTGCCCTGCTCTCCGATACCGAGATCGGAGCACGCTGTGCGGACGCATTCTCCGATCCCTCAGAGGCAATCGGCAAGACGCTCGAAACGCTGCTGGGGGAGCTGGGCGAAGTGCGACGGACGGGAATCGCCTTCGATCAGGACGAACACACCAGCGGCATTTCCGCGGTCGGGACAGCCTTCATCGACCCAGGCGGAAATCTCTATGCGATATCGGTTCCGATCCCGACCCAGCGGTTCACGCAGAAGTCGGCGCGCGTCGCGGAGCTGCTCCTCGCCACCCGGGCAACCCTCTCCCAGGCCCTGGGCACGTGAGCAATTGCTGGCGCCTCCTGGTACGGGGCGGATTTTCAGGCCCCCACAATCGCTTGCACGATTGGCTCGGCCGGTAGGGGCGATTTTGCGTAACCCGCAGGCAGTCGTGTCAGGACCTGCCTAAACCTGTCTATCCAAGCGGGTAGCGGTCGCCGGAAGGCGCGTTGGACCAGCTTTGCATGGTCTGGCCGCCATCGATGAGCCAGCCAACCCCGGTGACGTGGGCCGCGTCACCTGACGCCAGGAAGGCGACCACCGCCGCGACATCCTCCGTCTGGCCAATCCGCCGCAGCGGGATGCGGTTGGCGAAGTGCTCCGTGCCCGACCGATAGCCCTCGTCATCGGTGGCGGGGACACCGAGATGGGTCTCGATGACGCCGGGGCAGACCGCGTTGACCCTGATCCCGTAGCGCGCAACATCGAGGGCCGCGATCCGTGTCAGCCCGAGAACGGCGTGCTTGGTGGCGGCGTAGCCGGAGGCGCCCGAAAGCACGTCGAAGCCGGCCATGGACGATGACATGTTGACGATCGACCCGGCGATCTTCGACGCGATCATCGCCTTCAGCGCTTCCCGCTGGATCAGGAATATCCCGCGGAGATTGATACGGACGATTTCGTCCCAGTCGGCGACATCGAGCGCGTAGACCGGCGCCACCGTCCCGGCGATGCCCGCATTGTTGAAGAGGATATCGAGACGGCCGAAGCGCGTCACCGTCTCCGCCACCGCACGAACCGCATCTTCCTCCGAGGCGGTGTCGGCGACGATACCGAGGGCCTCGGCGCCGCTGTCTTCGAGCTCGGCCACGATGGCCGCGGTGCGGTCGGCGTCGAGATCGACCACGGCGATCCGCGCACCTTCCGCGGCGAAGCGGCGCGCCGCGGCGGCGCCGATGGCGCCGGCGCCCCCGGTGATGAGGGCGGTCTTGCCTTCGAAGCGTGCGTTGCTCATGTGGATTCCCTTCCCGCCGGTACAGGATATGACCGCCAGGAATATCGTGGCGCGAAGCCCAGCGCGTCCAGCGTCTCGTCGAGATCGAAGACGCAATCCGTCCCGGTGATCGGGCGCTTCATCGCGGTGCCGGGATAGGCGGCCGCGATCAGCGCCTCGGTGGGCTCTTCCATGAATGTGTCGGCGGCGCTGACATAGAGGCGAAGATGGCCCTCGACCGGCTTCTCGATCGCTGCCCGGAATGCCTCGCCGGCGTCGCGACCGTCGATGTAGCTCCACAGGCTCTGTGCCGCCTTGCCGGGATCGCTGCGGATCGGCTCGACCTGCGGGTAGAAGGTCTCCGCCGTCTGGATCCAGGGCAGGCGCAGGCTGAGGGCGACCATTTCGCTCCGCCGCACGGCGGCGGCGACGATCTCCTCGCCGAGCCATTTCGACAGGGCATAGGCGTCCTGTGGCGCGGTCGGATGAGCGGCGTCAAGCGGCAGGTAGACCGGTGCTATCGGCTTGACGTTGAAGGGATAGCCGGTGACGCTGAACGACGAGGCGTAGACCAGCCGCGATACGCCGCCGAGCACCGCGGCCTCGGTCACGTTGTAGGCCGCCGCGACGTTGGTGGCGAAGACATCGCGCGCCGTGCGGCCGGTAGGCCGAGGGATCGCGGCGACGTGGACCACGGCCTCTGCATCCCTGATGAGCTCGACCGCGCTGCCGAGGTCGGTGAGGTCGGCCGAGATGTGGCGCCATGCATTCGGGACCGGCGGCGGTGCCGTATCGACGCCCGTGACGTCGTGGCCTGCCTCGATCAGCGCCGCCGCGACGTGGCGGCCAAGCAGGCCGCTGGATCCTGTAACGACGATCGTCACCCGCTCACCTTCTTCGTCGTGGCCGGCATGGCCTTTATGATATCGCGTGCAAGCTCGAGGTCAGCCAGGCCGTCCGCCAGAGGCGTGCGCGGCGGCCGGCCGGTCCGGATACAGTCCAGGAAATGCATCCATTCGCGTCGAAAGGCCGTATCGGGTGAACCGCGGAGGACCCGGTCGGACGGTCCCTCGCCGAATGCCTCACGCACATGGACGGCCGCCGACGCATGGCGCAGGTACGGATTGGCGAAAGCGATCCTCACCTCCTCGGAAACCCCGTAGACCGCCAGCCACTCGTCCCACCATTCGTACTGGGTGCCGAAACCGACCTCGAGCGTGCAAGGGACGCCGTCGGGATATTCGAGAACGGCGTGGAGCTGGTAGGGGCCGACCTGCCGCGCATAGGCGACAGCGGCCGGCACACCAAATGCCCCGCGCAGAACGGCGAGGTCGTGGCTGCCGAGCATGAGGAGCGTGAGGTAGAGTCCCGCGTAGCCGGCGTGGTCCGGTCCCAGCATCGTGGCGATGCGGTCGTCGACCGCCTGTCGCCCCGCTGCCAGTGTTTCCACCGGGATGTCGTCCGGGCGGACCTGCGAGTAGAGGGCGCCGTAGCGGTCGAAGCGGCCGGCGAAATCGTGCATGTGGATCGACCACGGCTTTCCGAGCTGGCGGATCCGCTCGACACCGATCTCGTAGCCGGGGTCGTAGAGCTTCATGTAGCCGACCATCGCGACGATGCCGGCGTCATCGGCGGCAGAGACCAGCGGACCGGCCTCCTCGGAGGTGAAGGCGAGAGGCTTTTCGACCAGCACGTGCTTGCCGGTGGCTATCGCGTCGGCGACCACGTTCGCGTGGTCATAGGTGCCGACCACGACGGCGTCGACGTCGGGACGGGACAGCAGCTCGCGATAGTCCGTCGTCCGCGTGGCGACGCCGTAGTGATCGCCGAGCGCGGCCAGCGTGCCGGGCGAGAGATCGCAAAGCCCGGCGATCCGCAGGTCCGGCAGCTCGTGGATATAGGGGAGGTGCATGAGCTGGGCGATCTCGCCGCAGCCGATGACTCCTACGCCGATTGGTTGCTTGTCCATGTCATCCCTTGACCGCTCCCGCCGTCAGTCCCGCGATGAACTGGCGCTGCATGACAACAAACACGGCGACGATGGGGAGCGTGGTCATCGCCAGCGCCGCGAAATACAGGTTCCACAGCGAGTCGTATTGCTGGAAGAAATTGACGAGGCCGAGCGGAATCGTCTGCACCGAGGGCTGGCGAAGCAGCAGGAACGCCAGGAAGAAGTCGTTCCACACCTCGATGAACTCGAAGATCAGGACAAGCGCGACGCCCGGCCGGACCAGCGGCAGCATGACCTCGAAAAGAATCGTCAGCCGGTTTGCGCCATCGATCCGCGCGGCGTCTTCCAGGTCGTCCGGCAGGGTCAGGAAGAAGCCCCTCAGGATGAAGATCGAGAGCGGCAGGCCGGTCGCGGCATAGATGAAGGAGACGCCAACCAGGCTGTTGATGAGCCCCAGGTCGCGGGCGACCATGAACAGCGGGATCGCCATCACCTGCGGGGGAATCAGCATCGCCGCAACCGCGATGGCGAGAACAACCGAGCGTCCGGGGAAACGGAGGCGCGCCACGGCATAGGCGCATGGCGTGGCGGCGATGACTACGATCACCAGCGCCAGGGCGGTGACGATGACGCTGTTGAGGATACGCGTCCCCATCTCGGCGATGGTCCACGCCTGGGCATAGTTCTCGAGATGGAGCTCGGTCGGCGGACCCCAGATGTTGTTGATCAGCCCACTCTTGTCCTTGAGCGAGCCGAACAGGACCCAGACCAGCGGATAGACGGTCTGCAGGGTGACGACGCCGAGGCCGACATAGACCGCGATGGTCACCGGCAGTGGCCTGGTCAGCCCGTGCACGATGGGCGTCGCCGTCGCCCTGCCACCGCGCGCGGGATCGCCGGGAAGGGGTTCGTTTCCGGCCATCAGACGTCGAGGCTGCGCTGGCGCATGAGAAGGACGAGGCCGGCGCTGAGCGCCCCGACGATGAGGAAAAGGGCAAAGCCCATCGCCGAGGCATAGCCCATCGACCCGCCGAGGAAGGCCTCGCGGATCATATCGGTCAGCACGACCTCCGTGGCGTGATTGGGCCCTCCGCGGGTCATGACGTAGACGAGATCGAAGTTGCGGACGAAGGCGCCGGAAAGGATCAGGATCGTGTTGATGAAGATGATCGGTGTGAGCAGGGGCAGGGTCACGTGCCAGAAGCGCTGCCAGCGGCCGGCGCCGTCGGCGATCGCCGACTCATAGAGCTCCGGCGGGATCGTCTGCAGGCCGGCGAGGTAGATGACGGCGTGGAAGCCGAGCCATTTCCACACGTCGACGAGGATGATCGCGTAGAGGGCGATCTGGGCGTCGCCAAGCCATGCCCGTGTCCACGATTCGAGACCGACGGTCTCCAGCGCGGCGTTGAGCAGGCCGAAGACCGGATTGTAGATCCAGGCCCACAGGAGGCCGACCGCGACGAACGACATGGTGACGGGGAGGAACGCGGCGGCACGGAAGAAGGCGCGCCCGCGCACCGCCTGGTCGAGGAGCAGGGCGACGCCGAGACCGAGGACGTTCTTCAGTACGACGACGCCGACGACGAAGATCGCGTTATTTTCCAGCGCGCCGAGGAAGATGTGGTCGTCGAGCAGCCTCTGGTAGTTGAGAAGCCCGATCCATGACGGGGCACCAAAGCCGTCCCAGCTGTGCAGGCTCAGCCACAGCGCGCGCAGGAAGGGCCAGAAGATAAAGAGAGCGAACAGGATGGCGGCGGGCAGGATCATGACGGCGGCCGCGCCGGCATCCCCGAGATCCGGCCGCCACTTTCCGCTGTGTGCCCGCCCGCTCACTGGCTCGTCTATTCGGTCTTCGAAGGTTCCAACGTCAGGCCGAGAGTGTCGCGGACGTAGGCGATGCTCTCCAGCGCGCTTGCCTCGGCCGTCTTTTGCGACATGTCGAGTTCGATGATGGCGAGCCCATCATACTCCGCGTCGAGAAGGACGTCGACGAGCGCGGGCAGATCGACGACGCCCGCGCCGAGTTCGCTGAATGCCGCATAGCGGTCGTAGCCCTTGAGGGAGGGATCGACCCGGGTGTCCTTGAAGTGCATGTAGCGCACCGCCTCGACATAGGTGCGCAGCGCGTCGACCGGGTCGGAGTCGGTGTGGGCCAGATGCGCCGGATCGATGCACAGGCCGACGACGCGGGTGTCGACCTCGGCCATCATCCGGTCGAGCTGGTCGCGCCGCTCGATGAACGTATCGAGATGGGGATGATAGACCGTGGCAATGCCGAGATCCGCGGTGCGGCTGCCGATGTCTTCGAGGGCGCGGGCGAAGGCCCGGTAGTCGTCGGCGCTGTGCGGATTGCCCGGCGTTTCCGCCGGGCCGCCGCCAAGCACCATCACCGGCGCGCCGAAACCCTTGAGCATCCGCGCCAGCGATTCCATGACGTCGCGCTCATAGGGCCACGCCACCGGATTGGTGAAGATGCCATTGATGTAGAAAGACGAGAGGCGGATGCCGAATTCCCGCTGTGCCTGCGACAGCAGGGCATAGCGCCGGAAGATGTCGGTATCCGTGACCACGCCCGGCGGCGGCATGTCGCCGAGCTGCATGTATTTGCGGGCATACTGATCGGAGAGACTGTTGCCTGCGAGGATCTCGAACCAGCCGAAGCCGTTCTCGGCGAGGAACTTGAGCGCGGGCTGCAAGGGCAGCCCGGCCAAGTCCCAACTGTTGAGATGATAGCCGATCGAGAAACGCTGACGATCGGCACGTGTGGCGGTCATCGCTTGCTCACTCGTCCTTCGGTGGCCAAGTGCCCTTCGCCTTCAGGTCGTCGAAGGTCTTCTGCACCGATGCCGCCGCTTCTTCCGGCGTCATCTCACCCCCGACCACACCGGCGATGGCAGATGCCGTCGCGCTGCTCACCTCCGCCGGCCAGATCCAGTCCAGGAACTTGATCGTGTTGGGGAAGGCGTCGGCGCGCAGCTCCTTCGCGTAGTCATCCTCGATCGACGGAACGCCCTTGATCGAGGCTGCGATCGGCTGCTCGGGTGCGAGGTAGAGACTGGCCACCTCGGGCCGGGTCAGGTACTCGATGAAGCTGATCGCGGCGGGCAGACGGTCGGACGCGATGCTGCTCGAGACGCAGATGCCGTTGTCGGCGCCGCCGCCATGCTTGGGCGAGCCGGGAGTGCCCGGCATCTTGGGGAAGGCGAAGACACCCCACTGGAAATCCTTCACCGTCTGCTGCAGTGACGGGATTTCCCAGGTACCGCCGTAGTACATGGCGCTCTTGCCGCTGGCGAAGGCGGCCCGCATGCCGTCCTGGTCAACCGACAGCGAATCCTTGCTGAGGATGCCGTCGTCAACCCATTGCTTGATCAGCGCAAAGGCCTCGACGTCGGCCGGGTCAGCGAAAGTTGCGTCACCGGCGAGAATCGCCTGGGTCGCGCCGATCGGATCCCCGCTCGCCTGGGAGAAGGTTTCAAAATACCACATCGGCCACATCGGCGAGTTGGCGCCCTGATGCAGCAACGGGATGATGCCGGCTTCCTCGAATTTTGGAACCGCCGCCTTGAGGTCGTCGTAGGTCGGCGGGATCGGGATGTCGAGCTTCTTGAACAGGTCGACATTATAGAAGATCGTCGAGGTCGACAGCGTCGAGATCGGCACGCCGTAGACCTTGCCGTTGATCGTGAAGGCGCCGAGCGCGGCGGCGTCGATCCGGTCCTGGAACGGCTTGATCTCGTCGGTGATCGGCTTCACCAGACCGCGCCGCACGTAGGCGCCGTTGGTGTAGAAGGCCGGGCAGGCGATCAGGTCCATCTCCTGCTCGGCGAGGCGTGCCGTCATCAGCCGCTCGATCGCGTTGGCCTGCGGACCCTGGGCGTCCCATTCGATCGCATCGACGTCGGGATTGTCGGCGATGAAACCGTCGAACACCTGCTTCTGGATGCGCGCCTGATCCTCGGGAGCCTGTCGGGGAGCGAGCTGGTCAAGCGAGGAGCCGCCGAAGACCTTGAGCGTCGTTCCTTCGGCGTGAACGGGGACCGAAAGCGTGGCCAGTCCGAGAGCCGCGACGGTCACTGCCAGGCACCGGCCGGCTCGAGTTTTCACTGGTGATGTCAATTGCATTTCCACCCTCCATCCTGGGCATCGATGGCCCGAAAGAATTCGTTGATGGTCATACAATCTGCCGCCGCTCCCGCCCTTTTGTCAATCGCCTACTTGCCGAGTTCGCGGCGGACGGTCACCGCAAGCGCCGGCAAATGAGGTGCTGCCACGGGATTGACAGCTTCGGGGAAGTGCGCGCAAGATTGTATGACCATCAACGGTTTCGCGGTGCGTGCCCGAGAGGCAATATCGAAGGATGCGAGCGGCCGTTTGATGGGCAGACAGTTCGCGGGTCTCGTTCCACAACGTTGCTGGGGTTCAGTCATCATGCTCAAGATCAAGAGTCGAATTGCCGCCTTCTGCGGCGCATCGCTTCTCATGGCAGGAACTGCATTGGCCGCCGACGTGAAGGTCGCCGCAATCTCCGGCTATTTCGCGCAAGGATTTGGTCAGTCGATTGTCGCCGGCCTCAACAAGGCGAAGGACGATTTCGGCGTCGAGGTCAAGCTGATCGACACCGGAAATCGCGCCCTCGACTATGAGGAGCAGTTCAACAACGTCGCCAAGGACGGCGAGTATGACCTCGTCTTCGTGATGGGCTGGGAGCTCGTCGACGCGCTGACCAAGGCGGCCGAAGCCTATCCCGACCAGCGCTTCATCTTCATCGACGGCGTGCTCGACAGCGACAAGATCGTCTATGCCGATTTCTCCGAGGAGGAGGGCTCGTTCGTCACCGGCGCCTTCGCGTCGCTGATGGCCGCAAAGGGCAGCGCGATCGACGGGCTCGGCGACGGCAAGTCGATCGGTTTCGTCGGCGGACGCGACATTCCGGTTATCCGCAACTTCCTGCGCGGCTACGAGCAGGGCGCCAAGGCGGCGGCCCCGGACGTCGCCGTCGATGCCGTGTTTGCCGGCACCTTCGACGATCCGGCCAAGGGCAGCGAGCTGACCATGGCGCTTTACGGCGAAGGCAACGACATCGTCTACAACGTGGCCGGCCCGACCGGCGAGGGCGTGCTGCAGGCGAGCGCGGCCGCCGACAAATACTCGATTGGCGTCGATATCGATCAATGTGACGTGGCGCCCGGCCACGTGATGGCGAGCATGCTGAAGCGCGGCGACATCGCCGTCTATTCGCTGATCAAGGACGAGGTCGAGGGACGCACGGTGAAGCCGGGTACCTACAGCTTCGACCTGAAATCCGGCGGCGTCGAGCTCCTGATGTGCCCGCAGACGATCGATATGGTGCCGGAAGACGTCAAGTCGAAGGTCTCCGAGCTTCGTGACGCCGTCATCAACGGTGATATCAAGATCACCGAGTAGTACGATCCTCCCGGACCGGACGCGCGGCGGTTCGCTGCCGCGCGTCCCCTCCGCATATGTCAACGAGACGGTAGGCGGGGCACACTCTTGAGCCATGCGGTCGAGCTGAGGGGAATCGTCAAGCGCTTCGGCACCTTTGTCGCCAACGACTGTGTCGACCTGGTGGTCAAGGCCGGGGAGATCCATGCCATCGTCGGTGAGAATGGCGCCGGCAAGACGACCCTGATGAACGTCCTTTTCGGGCTTTTGCAGCCCGACGGAGGGGAGATACTGATCGACGGCAAGCCGATCGTCGTTGCCAATCCGCGCGCGGCGATCGCCGCCGGTCTCGGCATGGTGCATCAGCATTTCAAGCTGGTGCCGTCATTGACGGTGGCCGAAAACGTCTTCCTCGGCATGGAGCGGGGTCGAGCCGGATTCGTCGACCACAAGGCTCAGATCGCCGAGACCGAGCGCCTGTCCCGCGACTTCGGCCTGAAGGTCGATCCGACCGAGCAGGTCGGCCTGCTCTCGGTCGGCATCGAGCAGCGGATCGAGATCCTCAAGGTCCTGGCCCGCGGCGCGCGCATCATCATCCTCGACGAGCCGACGGCGGTGCTCACGCCCCAGGAAAGCCGCGAGCTGTTCCAGACCCTTCGCGGTTTCGTCGCACAGGGCATGACCGTCATCTTCATCACCCATCACCTCGAGGAGGTGATGGCCGTGTCCGACACCGTCACGGTGCTGCGTCTCGGGCGGAAGGTCGACACGCGGCCAACGGCGGATGTGACCAAGAACGATCTCGTCCAGATGATGGTGGGCCGGTCGGTCAGCTTCGACAGGCGTCAGCGCGAGCCGTCGACCGGCGGGACGGTGTTGTCGGTCAAGGATCTGTGGTGCCGCGACGATCGCGGCCTGCCCGCCGTCCGCGGCGTATCCTTCGACGTGCGCGCCGGCGAGGTGGTCGGCATCGCCGGCGTCGCCGGCAATGGCCAGACCGAGCTCGCCGAGGTGCTGTCCGGGCTGCGGCCGGCGAGTCACGGGACGTTCCGGATTCACGGCGAGGACCTGACCGCCGCTTCGCCCCGGCGTATCCGCGATACCGGTGTCGCGCATGTCCCCGGCGACCGCGTCGTGCGCGGCGTCGACCGGCAGTCGTCGATCGCCGCCAATATTCTGATGGGACGGCAGGATACGCCGCCCTGGGCGCGGGGCAGCCTGATCGACTGGGCTGTCGTGCGGGAGCGCTCGAGCGAGATGATGGAGCGCTTCGACGTCCGGGCTTCCGGTCCGGATGCCCTGGTGAAGAGCCTCTCCGGCGGCAACATGCAGAAGGTGGTGCTGGCGCGCGAATTCTCCCACGACGCCGACTTCCTGCTGGTCGACCAGCCGACTCGCGGCGTCGATATCGGCGCCACGGAATCGATTCACAACGAGATCATGCGCCAGCGGGCCGACGGCCGCGCGATCCTTCTGATCTCGGTTCAGCTCGACGAATTGATCGCGCTCGCCGACCGTATCCTGGTCATGTTCAACGGCTTGATCATGGGCGAGCTGCCGGGAGACAGCGTCAGCGAGGAGGCCCTCGGCCTGCTGATGGCGGGCGTTCAGACCGGGCCGGATCGGGCGGCGGTGGCATGAGCGAAACCCTGCGCCCGGTCATCGGTCAGGCGATCGCGATCTTCATCGCGCTCGCCCTCGGCACTGTCGTCATCATGGTCGTCGGCGAGAGCCCGATCCTCGTCTTCGCGACGCTGCTCGAAGGCGCCTTTGGCAGCACGGAGCGGATCGCCGGGACGCTGCTCCAGACGACGCCGATCCTTGTCTGTGGCATCGCCGCCTGCATCTCCTTCCGCGGCGGCCTCTTCAATATCGGCGTCGAGGGGCAGTTGTTCATGGGCGGCTTCGCGGCGGTGATCGTCGGCATCTATCTGCCGCTGCCCGCCGGCCTCCACATGCTGGTCGGCATTCTCGTCGCGATGCTCGCAGGCATGGCCTGGATTGCCATTCCCGCCTTCTTCCGGGCCCGCTACAACGCCAACGAGGTGGTCTCGACCATCCTGTCCAACTATGTCGCGGTACTGCTGACCTCCTATTTCACCATCTTCCTGTTCAAGCGCCCCGGTGGCTGGTCGGAGACCGCGCCGATCCTGCCCTCCGCCTACCTGCCGGAGCTGTTCTCCTTCTCGCGTCTGAACTGGGGGCTGATCATCGGACTGGCGCTGGCGGTTGCCGTGCAACTTTATTTCCGCCATACGTCGCGCGGCTATTCCGTCTCGATCATGGGGCAGAACCTCAAGTTTGCCGAATATGGCGGCGTCGACATCAAGCGGCATATCTTCCTCGTTCTGCTCGCCTCGGGCGCGGTGGGCGGTCTTGCCGGCGGCATCGAGGCGCTTGGCGTTCACCACCGCTTCATGGAGGGCTTCGCGCCGGGTTTCGGGTTCGATGGCGTCATCGCCGCGCTGCTGGCCAACGGAAATCCGATCGGTACCATCGGCGCGGCGCTGTTTTTCGGCGCGCTGCGTAGCGGCTCGCTGCTGCTCGAGGTCGATACCAACGCCTCGCGCGAGATCATCACCGTCATCCAGGCGCTGATCATCCTCAGCGTTTCCGCCCAGATCCTCATGCGCCGGCGTGGCGACAGCACGGCAGCGGAGCGGCGATGGAAGTTCTAGAGCGCCTTATCAACGTCGCCATGCTGGTCGCGACGATCCGGACGACGGCGCCAATCCTGCTCGTCGCCCTTGGCGGGTCGTTCACCACCAAGGCCGGCATCTTCAACATCGGCCTCGAAGGCCAGATGCTGGTTGGTGCCTTCTTCGCCGTGATCGGCTCGATCTTCACCGGCTCGGCCTGGCTCGGCGTGCTTTGCGGCGTCACCGCGGCGGTGACCTTTGCGCTGATCTTCGTCGTTCTGGTCGTTTCGTTCCGCGCCAATGAGGTGGTCGTCGGCCTGGCGCTCAACATCCTCGCCGGCGGCATGACGATCTCGCTGATGAAGGCGATCTTCGGCACGCGCGGGTCGATCGTCGGCCACGGCATCGTCGGTCTGAAGCCGGTGCATATCCCGGGCGCGAGCGATCTCGGCGTCTTCGGGCAACTGGTCTCCGGCTATACGCCGCTGGTCTATGTCGCCTTCGCCATGGTACCGATCCTGATCGTCTTCTATCAGCGGACGCGGCTCGGACTGCATATCCGTGTCGTCGGCGAAAAGCCGGAAGCGGCAGAGGCGCAGGGCCTCTCCATTACCCGGATTCGCTATATTGCATCGCTGCTTTGCGGCGTCCTCGCCGGATTGGCCGGTGCGCATCTGTCGCTCGGCTACATCACGATGTTCACCGAGAACATGTCCTCCGGTCGCGGCTTCATGGCGGTGGCGATCCTGATCTTCTCCAACGGCGACCCGCTGAAGGTGCTGGCCGGATGTCTGCTCTTCGGATTCTCCGACGCGCTGGCGCTCAGGCTGCAGACCTTCGGTTTCCCGTCCTATCTGGTCCTGACGGTTCCCTACCTGGTGGCGCTTGCCGCCCTGTTCGCGCTCGCCTACCGGTCCCGGCCACGGATCGTCCGGGAGACGGTGGATTCGATGAAGAGGCTGATGCGGATCGAGGGGCCACCGGACGCCGGCGCCGGACGCAGGAACGAGAGTTGAGGCAGGTCGAATGGAACGGTTGATTCTCGACGTCGATTCGGCGGGCGACGATATCCTGGCGGTCCTGTTCGCGGCAGCGGCGCCGGGAATGAAGCTCGAGGGCGTGACCACCGTGACCGGTGCTGCCGGCCCCATCGAGCAGGTGACCAATGTCGTCCTCAACACGTTGAGCCTTGCCGGCCGCGACGACATCCCCGTGGCGGCTGGTGCCTGGCGGCCGATCGTCGGCAATTCCAAGGCCGACATGGAGGCGCCGGTCAATGTCGAGAAGCAACTCATCGCCCGCTATGGCGACCGGCTGAGGACGTTCAATCCCAAGGCGCCGGAGCCGCGCCGCCCGGCGGATTCGAGACACGCCGTCGACTTTCTCATCGAGACGGTGCTTGCCTCGCCGGGCGAGGTCACCGTCGCCGCGACGGGGCCGATGACCAATCTGGCGCTTGCCATCCTCCAGGAACCGCGCTTTGCGAGATCGGTGAAGCGGCTCCTCCTTCTTGGAGGCTGTTTCGCCACGCCGGGCAATATGACGCCGGTCAGCGAATACAACATCTGGGCCGATCCGGAGGCGGCGCGTGTCGTGCTGAATGCCGGGGCCGACGCGATCCTGGTGCCGCTCGACGTCTGCGAGGACAACCGCGCGGCGACCGGCATGATGACCCGGGACGACCTCTATGACCTCGATGAGGCGGCAACCGACAATCCTGTCGCGGCGATGATCACCGACGTCTTTCCGATCTATATCGACATCTGGCGCGAATTCTTCGCCCTGATGGGCTTTCCGATGGACGACGTCATCACCGTCGCGCTCGCCATCGATCCGGATATCTGCACGATGACCGAACCGCGCTTCGTCGACGTCGTGCTCGATGGCCGGATAGCGCGTGGCCAGACGGTCGCCTATCACGGCCGGCAAATCCTCCCCGGGGGAGGGCCGCCGGCCACCCGGATCTGTTCCGGCATCGACGGGCGGCGGTTCATGCGGCTCTTCAAGGATACCATCGGGCGCTACGAGCGGGGGAGCCTCGAAGCATGAGCGGCGAACCGATCCTCTACGATTGCGACCCCGGCCATGACGATGCGATAGCCCTCGTCATGGCACAGCGTTCGCCGGCGATCGATCTCCTGGGCGTGACAACCACCTGCGGCAACGCAACGATAGAGCGGACTACCGAGAACTGCCTGCGCATCCTGGAATTCATCGGCGCCGCGTCGGTACCGGTCGCGAGGGGCTGTTATCGGCCGCTCGCCCGTCCGCTGGTGCTTGGTACCGCTGACGGCCCGAGCGGACTCGAGGGATCGCCCTACCTGCCGCCGGCGACCAAGGCGCTGGAACCGGTTCATGCGGTCGACTTCCTCGCCCGAAAGCTCTTGGAGGCACCGGAGCCGATCCGTGTTGTCGCGACCGGGCCGCTTTCCAATATCGGTCTTCTCATCCTCAAGCATCGCGAGGTGCTGCCGAAGATCCGCGAATTGATCTGGATGGGCGGGGTGTTCTATCGGAAAAGCGAGTTCATCACGCCGACCGAGTTCAATGCGTTCTGCGATCCCGAGGCCGTCCGCATCGTTCTCGACAGCGGCCTGCCGATGAAGATGGTCGGCCTCGACGTGACGATGCAGGTGCTGGTCGAGGCCCCGCAATACGAAGCGCTCGGCAAGATCGACACGCCCCTCGGGAGGGTTGTGGTCGACTGGCTGAGGTTCTACGAGAAGCTTCACCGCAACAGCATGGGGGTCGGTGGCGCGTTGCACGATCCGTTGGCCCTGGCGCTGGTCATCGACCCGACGCTGGTGCGTTTTCGGCCTGCCCATATCGGTGTCGATCTGTCCGGCACCTTCGCTTTCGGCGCCACGGTGGCCGATTTCTGGAACGAACGCGGCGAGCCGCCGAATGCCGAGATCGCCCACGAGGTCGACGCCGACCGTTTCTTCGACCTTCTCTACACCCTACTCAGCGACTGACCGAAGCAGAGGAGAAATGCCATGACCGTCGACGTCTTCTCCGCGCACAAGAGTGACCGCGAGATCCAGCTCGAGCCGAAGCGCGCCGCCGTCATCGTTGTCGACATGATCAACGACTTCTGCGTCTCGGGAGGGCGAATGGTCCTGCCGGGCTACGAGGCGCTCGTTCCCCACCAGCTGTCGGTCATCGCCGCGGCGCGTAGCGCCGATGTGCCGGTCATCTGGGTTCGCGACAGCCACCGGCGGCACCTGCGTCGCGACCGCGAGATGCTGAAGCGCACACCGCACGCCGAGGAGGGCAGCTGGGGCACGGAGGTGATCAAGGAGCTTGGCGCACGCGACGACGAGTTCGTGGTCCTCAAGGCCCGCTATTCCTCGTTCTTCCAGACCGACCTCGACCTTATCCTCAAGGACATGATGGTCGATCAGGTCATCGTCTTCGGTGTGGTCACCAACATCTGCGTCCGCTCGACCGTTCACGACGCCTTCTTTCTCGGCTACGAGATCGTCGTGCCGCGCGACTGTTGCGCGGCGACCGGACCGCGGGAGCAGGAAAGCAGCCTGTATGACATTGCCACGCATTTCGGCATCGTCAGTGACGCCGCGACCGTGGTGGCTGCCCTCTCGTCGGGTGGTGTCATCGAGAATATGGAAGTCGCGGCGTAGACAGGCGGGTGGAGATTAGAGGCGCGGTTGAATGCGGACAGCGACGAAGAAGAAGCGGACAGGGGCCGGCGACGACGAGGTGGCGGAGGGTGGTTCCCTCGGCCTCAAGCAGGTGCAGCGCCGGTTCACGGCGTCGGGCTACGACCTCTCCGCCCATCCCGCCCATGTCATCCGCCGCGCCCACCAGCGAGCGACCATGTGCTTCCAGGAAGTGGTCAGCGAGAGAAACCTCACCCCGACCCAGATGGCGGCGCTCGCGACGATCATGAAATATGGCGAGCTGTCCCAGAACCGGCTGGGGCGGCTGACCGCGATGGATCCGTCGACGATCAGCATCGTCGTCCGCAAGCTGCTGAAGCTCGGCCTCGTGGTGCGCTCCAATGCCGCTCACGACCAGCGCCTGTCGATGGTCAGGCTCACCCGGAAGGGCGTCCGCTACACCCTGCCTTTGCTCACCCAGAGCGTCGAGGTCGGGCGCCGGGTCCTGTCGCCGCTGACTCCCGACGAGCAGGAGATCTTCCTCGAATTGCTGAACAAGGTCGCCGGGACTCCCGTCGCCGAGCCCGAGACCGACGACTAGCCTGCCCGCGGGGCTTCTCCGCGGGCATTCAACTGGAGACTGGAAAGATGGCCCATGACGCCCCGCAGACAGAGTCGTCCGGCAAGCTGGTGATCCGCAATATCGGGTTGCTGCTGTCGGGCGACCTGGCAAATCCCATTCTCGATGCCGATACGATCGTGGCGGTCGACGGGCGCATCGCGGCGATCGGGCGGGAAAAGGATGTCGATACCGGTGATGCCGCCACCATTGTCGATGCCAATGGTGTCGTGCTGGCCCCGGGGCTGATCGACAGCCACATGCATCCGGTCGCCGGAGACTGGACTCCGCGCCAGAACCAGATCGGGTGGATCGACTCGTGCCTGCACGGCGGGGTTACGACGATGATCTCTGCCGGCGAGGTCCACACGCCCGGCAGGCCGACCGATATCGTCGGGCTGAAGGCGCTCGCGGTCGCCGCGCAGCGCACCTTTTCCGCGTTCCGGCCGTCGGGCGTCAAGGTCCATGCCGGGGCGCCCGTGATCGAGCACGGCATGGTCGAGGATGATTTCCGCGACCTCGCGCAGTCGGGGGTCAAGCTCCTCGGCGAGGTGGGGCTCGGTTCGGTCAAGGACGGCGACACCGCACGGCAGATGGTGGCCTGGGCCCGCAAATACGGCATCAAGAGCACCATTCACACCGGCGGCCCATCCATTCCGGGGTCGGGTCTGATCGACAAGGACGTGGTCCTTGCCGCCGATACGGACGTGATCGGGCACGTGAACGGGGGGCATACCGCACTTCCCAACGACCAGATCACCTGCCTCTGCGAGCAGTGCGGGCGCGGGCTGGAGATCGTCCACAATGGCAACGAACGTGCCGCTCTCCACGCTTTGCGGACGGCAAAGGAGCTGGGCCAGCTCGATCGGATCCTGCTCGGCACCGATGCGCCGGCCGGATCCGGCGTTCAGCCGCTCGGCATCGTCCGGACGGTCGCCTTCCTGTCGTCCCTCGGGGACGTTCCGCCGGAGGTCGCATTCTGCTTTGCCACCGGCAACACGGCGCGGATACGCGATCTCGATTGCGGCCTGATCGAGGTCGGGCGCACGGCCGATTTCGTCCTGATGGACACCGCCCAGCATTCGGCGGGCCGGTCATTTCTCGACAGCATCGCGCTTGGCGACCTGCCGGGGATCGGCATGACGGTGATCGACGGTGTGATCCGGACCGGGCGTTCGCGCAACACGCCGCCGGCGACGCGGTTCCCGATCGTCGTTCGGCAGGCGCAAACGGTCAGCTAAGGCCGTCCTCGCCGATCACGTCCTCCCGCTTCAGTCCGCCGACCCGTGGATGTGGCCGGCCGGAATCCGTCACCGCGACCGCGACCATGATCTCGTTCGCCCGCGGCGCGTCGGCGATCCGGACTTCCATCCCGTCGAAGTGGCTGCGAACCTTGGCGGCGTCCTTGTGGCCGAGCGGAATGTCGAGTGCGACGCCCGGTCCGCCGCGCTTCTTCGAGGAGGGGATGAGCGCGGCGCCCTTGCCGAGGACCTTGCGGAAAGGCGCCCCGAGTTTCGGATGAAGGATCGCCGCGGCGTGCTCTAGTTCGCCGTCGGCGCCAACCGCCGCCGCCTTGCCGAAGCTCTCCACCTCGGGCCCCGCTATGCCGAGCGCGGCAACCGCCCGCTCGGCGAGCAGGCCGCCAAGCTCCTCGCCAACATCCATCAGTCCGGACAGGTCTTCGACGAAACGGCCGGTGAAGGGGTTTTCGATGACCGCAACGGCTGCGACCCGCCGCGTCGGTGGATCGACCCGCTTGTCGCCCTCGACCAGCGTCTCTTCCAGGACGGTGGTGATCTTGCGGATGCGCGCCTTCATCTGAGGCCGTCCTCGCCCTTGATGTCGGCAGCGGCGAGGCCGCCGACGCGGGCGTGGACTCGCGGCCCGGTGGTCATGACCAGGGCGAGGACAATTTCACCGGATCGGGGCGCATCGACTATGCCGATTTCGAATGCATCGAAATGACTGCGAACATACGAGGCGTCGATGTGGGTGATCGGGATGTCGAGTCGCGCCCCGAGACCGCCGACCTTCTTGGCCGAGGGGACGATCGCCTTGGCTCCCCCGAGAAGCTCCCGCATCGCATAGCCGCCGGGTACATGCCAAAGCGCGGCGTGCTCCAGTTCGCCCGCTTCGCCGACGATGGCGCCCTTGCCATAGCCCTCGATCGCTTTCGGGTCGCCGCCAAGCGCGGCGACGAGCCGGCCCGCCATGTCGAGACCCAGCGGCTTCAGGGTATCCATGAAGCCCGCAATGTCCTCGACGTATTGTCCGGCGAAGGGATTGGCGATCACCGCGAGGATCGCGCCGCGCTTGTGCGGCCTTGCCGGCGGCGGTCCGCCTTCATGAAAGATTTCATCGACTTGCGTGACGAATTTACGCACCACCACGTCGGCCACGGTTCTTCCTCCCAACTCGTGCGTCCCGGAGAGATTGTTAGATCATCAACAATCGTCGCCTCCATGACGGTTGTCAACCGGACTCGCCCGAGCGCTGTCAGACACGACCCTTCGATCTTCGCACTCATGTCCAGAGAGATGAATTGGATGGCTCGACCGGCGAGAGTTTCGGTGCTCGTCGATGCCGATCCTCATACTCGGTGGAGATCATGACAGCCGCGCGCGCCTGGACGATCTTCATTTCTCGCGACGCTCACCGTCTTGCGAAGACCGGTATGCGCTTCTCCTTGAACGCAACCCGGCCCTCGGCGGCATCATTCGTGGCGAAGCAGATCGTCTGGAGGTCGCGCTCGTATTCGATCGCCTTCTCGACGGGCATGGTGAAAGCCGCCCTTAGGTTGAGCTTCGCGGTTTCCACGGCGATCGGGGCGCGCGAGGCAATCGTTGCCGCGATCGCCGACGCCCGCGACACCAGCGTCTCTGGATCCACGACCTCGGTGATGAGCCCCCAGGCGAGGGCGGTGGCCGCGTCGATCGGATCGCCGGTCATGATCATCAGCGCGGCATTCGAAGGGCCGATGGAGTGGGCGAGGAAGGTGCTCATGCCGCCGCCGCCGATCCAGCCGAGCTTGACCTCTGGCGCGGCGAAGCTGGCTTTCCGCGACGCGATGCGGATATCGCAGCTCATCGCAAGCTCGAGACCGCCGCCGAAGGCATAGCCGTTCACGGCGGCGATCGTCGGCTTGAGGAGCTTGCGGATGGCGTCGCAGTAGTCTGGCCGATTCCGGAAATTCCACGGCGTGTCGTAACGGTCGAGTTCCCTGATGTCCGAGCCGGCGCAGAACGCCTTTTCTCCGGCCCCGGTCAGGACGACGCAGCGGATGCCGTCGTCGTCGTTGCAGACGGCGACATGGCGAAGGATTGCGTCGGTCATCTCCGGTGTCACCGCATTCAGTTTCTGCGGGCGGTCAAGCGTGATCGTGGCGACGGCATTGTCGACGGCAAAGGCGACTTCTTCGGTCATGGCTCGTGATTCTCTCCCTGTGGGCGGACGAGGGCCCGTTCGGATCTATTCTTCTTCTTTCTCGGCGGCGACGACGGCACCCGAGGCGATCAGCCGGTCAATCCTCTCTTCGTCGTAGCCGGCCTCGCGCAGCACGTCGCGACTGTCCTGGCCGGTCAGCGGCGCGCCGCGATAGACCTTCGCGGGAGTCTTTTCGAAATGGATCGGGAAGCCGGGGGTCTTGACGTGTCCTTCGGTTGGATGATCGTACTCGACGAAGGTACCGTTGTGGATGATCTGCGGGTCGTCGAGGAGGTCGGCGAAGCCGTAGACCGGGCCCGACCAGATGTCGTTCTCGCGGAAGAGATCGAGCCATTCGGCAGTGGTTCGCGTCACGAGGCGATCCCGGGTGCGCGCGAATATCTCGTCGCGTCGGGTCCATGAATCGGCCTCGTCGTCCATCGACAGGAAGGCCGGTTCGCCGATCAGCCCGCCAAATTTCCGCAGCGGAGGGAACGCGACAACGATGAAGCCGTCGCTCGTCGCGAAGGTGCCGTAGGGCGCGCGGATATAGACGTGGGCATGCGGCTCGGCGGACCGCTCCTGTGGCTTGCCGGCGACCGTGAAAACCGAAAGCTCCTGCATCTGCAGTGTGGTGATCGCGTCGAGCATGTTGACCTCAACGAGCTGGCTTTCGCCGGTCCGTTCGCGGTGGAGCAGCGCGGCGAGGGCACCTTCGAATGCGGTATAGGCGGTCACCGCGTCGACGATGTACTGACCGGCCGGGTTGGGTGGCTCGGTGGCGCGGCCGGCCGAGAGCATCGCGCCCGACATGCCTTGCAAAACCAGATCCTGGCCGGGGCGATTCACATAGGGGCCGCTCTCGCCGTAGCCCGAGATCGAAACATAGACGAGCCTCGGGTTGATGGCCGACAGGGCCGGGTAATCGACGCCGAGGCGACGGGCGACTCCGGGACGATAATTCTGCAGGAAGAGGTCCGCGCCGCGGACCAGATCGAGGAGGACAGCCTTGCCTTCCTTAGACTTCAGGTCGATTGCCAGCGAGCGCTTGTTGCGATTGAGCGAAAGGAAGGAGACGTTGACCTTGTTGCCCTGGGCGCCGCCGGCCGCGACGTGCCTTTGCCATTCGCCGGTGACCGGTTCGACCTTGACGACGTCTGCGCCGAGATCACCGAGGCGCTGGGCGGCGAAAGGACCTGCCATGGCGATGGTGCAGTCCAGAACCCGATAGCCCGAAAGGATTCCCATGATGATCAACCTCCCGTAGCTTCGGCGGCGGTCAGCACGCGATCTTCGCCGAAGATTTCCTCTGCCGCCGCGGCGATCCGGTCCAGCGTCGCGCTCTTGCCAATGTCGCGACGGCAACAGGCTTCGATCAGGTCGCCGGCTTTAGCCTGAAATCGGATGTAGGAAGGTCGCCGGGGCCGGGTCCAGGCCGTCTCGATCGACCGGCGGATGCTTGAGTAATAGCCGCCGAACCGGGCGTCATTCGCGGCGTCTTCCCATGCCGTGACAAGAGCCGGTTGGCCGTGATGCTCGGGGATGATCCGATCCTGGGCGTCGCGCGACAGGCAGAACCGCACGAAGTTCAGCGCAATGTCGCGATGCTGGGTCGCGGCGGACACCGCAAGCCCGGTGCCGCCGAGCATCGAACCAGCTTCATAAGGGGCGCGAAGTCCGCAGAAATCGGCGAATCGAAGCGGCGCGCGCATGTCGGCTTCGGCGTAGGTCGCGTAGCCATAGACCGACGGCGTGAAGACGATGTCGTTGCGGTCGACCATCGCCTCTTCGATCGCAATCGCGTTCCATTCAAGGGTTTCGGGTGGGGAAAGCGCCAGTAGCTCGTCGAGGGCATCCAGCGCCGTGGACATCGTTTCACGATCGAATGTGAAGGGCTCGTCCGGGTCGGTGGCGATTGGCCGGCCGAGATTGGCCATCAGGCTGGCGACCGTGGCGAAGGCATGCGGCGATTTCACCGGCGTGGCTAGCCAGAAGCCTTTGTCGCGAATCCGCTTGCCGAGGGCGATGGTTTCGCGCCAGCTCTTCGGGACGCGTTCGCCGCAGCGGTCGAGGAGGTCGGGGCGATAAGCGGCATGCGGCGTCGCCGCATCGATCGGTGCCGCCCAGACATGGCCCCGGTAGCGGTAGCTTGGCAGTGAATCGCCGACATAGAATCCGTCGGCCTGCGGCCCGAGGAGATCGGGAATCGCCTCCTCCAGCGGCAGGAAAGCGCTCGCCGCAGCGATATCGCCACAGAATGGATGGTCGATGATCAGGAAATCGTACTCGCCTACGATGTCGCCGATCGGCTGGTGTTCGAAATCGCTGAGCGGCCGGATCGTCCAATCGACCGTCACGTCGGGACATTGGCCGCGGAACGCCTGCGACAGGGGCTCGAGCGGCCCGGCGGCCCGGCGATGTCCCCAGCCCAGCCCCTTCAACATCAGATTGCTCATATATGATCCTTTTCGGTAGAAGTGCTGAGACCGTCCCAGGAAGAACAATTGTCACGCTTGTCCCGCTCACCCGTTGCGACCGCTCCCTCCGTCTCCCCATCGCGGGCGAGCCTCGTCGATCTTGCCCACGAGGAGCTCCTGCGCCTGATCGCCGATCGCGAACTGACCGAAGGCGAGCGGATCATCATCGACCAGTTCGCCCGTAGCTTCGGTATCAGCCTGATACCGGTCCGCGAGGCGCTGGCGCGGCTCCATGCCGAAGGGCTGGTGACCTTCGAGCGCAACAAGGGCTACCGCGTCGCGCCACGCCCGACGATCGCGGAGCTCGAGCGGCTGTTTGAGGCACGTTGGGTGATCGAGCTCGGGGCGGCCGAGCTCGCGATCGACAGCTGCACATCGGCGGCGCTGGACGACCTGAAAGCGATCAACCGCCTGATCGCAAAGGGGTCCTACGGAACCACCTTCCGCGGCTTCCGTGACTTCGTCACGCTCAACGAACGGTTCCATGTCGAGCTTGTGGCCCTCGCGGACAACCCGCCCCTCGCGGAAGCCTATCGCCGGCTCGGCTACCACCAGAAGATCACGCGTCCGACCTCTGGCCGCGGTCCCGGCGACGTCAAGCGTTTCGTTCGGGAGCATGATTTGATCATCCGCGCACTCGAGAGACGGGACCGCGCGGCACTGCGGGAAGCGGTGACCAAACACATTGCCAGCGGCCTCGAACGCTTTGAAGACGATGCGTCGGTCACGGGGGCTGATGAAGAGAGCGGACATGGCAGCGTCAGCCGCGTTCGCGCTTCCCAAAGGCGTCCGGTCCTGAACGTTGCGCCCCGAGTGCGAAAGCAAGGGCCATGAGCTCGCGCTCCATAGCCAGGCCGTTTGCGAGACCACCTTCCATCGCGGCACGAATCCCGGCTTTGACGGTGACCGTCGCGATCTCGGCATGGCTTCCGATCACGGCCGCCAGACGCCGCGCTTCCTCGAGCTCGCCGCCTTCTTCGACCAAGAATTCGACGATGCCGATGCGGTAGGCCTCTTCGGCCCCGATCGGGTCGCCGGTGAGGAGGATGCGACTGGTCTGGCCGAAGCCGACGAGCCGGGCAAGGCGCTGCGAGAACCCCCCGGCACCGAGCCAGCCGTGCTTGACCTCGGGCGCGGCAAAGCGGGCGGTGCGGGACGCGACGCGGATGTCGCAGTTGAGGGCGATCTCGAATCCGCCGCCATAGACCCAGCCCTTGAGGGCGGCGATCAGCGGTTTGCGGAAGGCGCCGAATTCCAGAGCATAGTTGACGCCGTTCCGCCATGCCCAGGCATCGGCGTATTCGTCGAGGGTGTGGAGGTCGGTTCCGGCGCAGAAGGCACGCTCGCCCGCGCCGCGCACAAGGACCGCATGCACCTCCGCATCGGTTTCCAGGCTCGCAAGCGCCTCGCGGATCGACGCCGCCATGCCGGGGGTGATGGCATTGTGCTTGGCCGCGCGGTTAAGGACAAGTTCGGCCGTCCCGTTGCCCGGCTTCTCGACCAGGATCTCGTTGATCATGCAGCGGCTCCCGATCTGACGAGCTCATCCCGTTCGGCCGGCGAATAGCCGAGATCGCTCAGAATCTCCGGCGTGTGCTGGCCGAGATGGGGCGCGCCGGTAATCGTCGGCGCGGGATCCGTCGAAAAGCGGATTGCCGGCGCGGTCGTCGTCATAAGGCCGGCGCGCGGGTGCTCATAGCTAACGAAATAGGAACTGAACTGGGGGTGATCGCGGACCGCGGCATAGTCGTTGACGGGCCCCGACCAGACACCGGCGGCGAACAAGGCTTCAACCGCATCGTTGGTGTGCCACCCGGCGATCGCCTCCGCGACGACAGGGTAGATGCGGTCCCGCCAGGCATTGATGCCGTCGCGGTCTTCGGGGTCGGACGGTTTCTCTTTCGCGAGCCGGGCGAGCTCCTCCGACCCGACCACCTCGGCGATCGCGGTGAGGCTTGACTGGGCAATCGCAAGCCAGCCGTCGCTGGTCCGGTAGATGCCGTAGGGCGGCTCCATCCACGTCGAGGCGTAGGGCTGGCTGCCCCGCGGCGCGTGACGACCGGTGGTGAGGTAGGTGGACAATTCCTGGATCTGGACCTCGAGCGCCGCGCCGAGAAGCGAGACCTTCACCTCGCAGCCCCTGCCGGTGCGCAGCCGCTGGAGGATGCCGGCAAGGACGCCTTCGCTGGCGAGGTGCGAGGCCATCACGTCGATCATGTAGACGGGCGAGGGGTGGGGCAGGGCGTCCTCTGCGCCGGCATTCCAGGTGAGACCGGAAAATGCCTGCACCAGCAGGTCTTGGCCGGGTCTGGCGACCATCGGTCCCTCGTCGCCGTAGCCGGAGATCGATACATAGACGAGGTCCGGCTTGATCCCGGCAAGGGTCTCGTGGTCGATGCCGAGGCGGCCGGCGACGCCAGGCCGGAAGTTCTGGACGACCGCATCGGCCGTCCGAACGAGCCGGTAAAGGACCTCGCGTCCGGTATCGCTCTTGAGATCGAGCGCGAGCGACTTCTTGTTGCGATTGAGGGTGAGATAAGGGATCGCCTCGCCACCGAGATAGATGTCCGCCATCGGCGAATTTCGGGTGAAGTCCGGTCGCTCCGGCCCCTCGATCTTGATGACTTCGGCGCCCATGTCGGCAAGCCGCTGGGTCGAGAGCGGTCCGGCCATGGCCAGCGTGAGGTCGACGATCCGCAGGCCTGCCAACGGTCCCGTCGCCATGGCCGCTTCCGGCTCACGGGTGCCGGTGGTCGTCTCTGTCATCATTCCCTCCCTTCGGTCGGACACGCATTTCATCCAAAATCATATATGATTAAGGGATGCAAAAACAGGCTTCTCGGGTAACAACTCCATTCCTCATCGAACCGTCGTGGCTTCGTGCAGTTCGCTGATCGCGGCCCGCTCGCGCCGTCGCCGACGAGAATTGACCGCCCCATTAATCGCCAGGGCGAGCACCAGGATGAGCCCGTAGGTGAACTGGGCGTAGAAGGCGGACACGTGGGCGAGGCTCAGCAGGTTCTGCATGAGGAAGAGGACGGATCCACCTGCCGCCGCGCCGAGCAGGCCGCCGCGACCGCCGGCAAGGCTGGTACCGCCGAGCACCGCACCGGCGATACCTATCAATGTGTAGGGGCCCGCCGCAGTCGGGTCACCCGAGCCGAGAGATACCGTGAAGGCGAAGCCGGTCATGGCCGCAACGACGCCACCGAACACGTAGACCAGGAAACGCACGGCGGTGACGTTGATCCCGCTGGCGAAGGCCGACCGCTGGTCGCCCCCGGTAGCGAGCAGATTGCGTCCGAATGCGGACTGGCGGACCGGCAGCCAGAGAAGGGCGACGACCGCCAGGATGAGGAGCGGCATCGGGAAGCCGCCGAAGCCCTGGCCGAGGGCGATGATCCAGTCGGGCGCGCGTCCCCCCGCCATCGGCAGGACCACCAGCGTTGCGCCGGTAAGAACGAGATAGGTGCCGAGCGTGGCGATGATCGGCGGCACACGGACGACGGAGACGAGGAAGCCATTTGCGGTGCCGACGCCGGCGCCGATGAGGAGCGTCGCCGGGATGACGAGGAGGGGCGTTGTGATCCCGGCCGGGAAGAGCGAGCCGATGAGCACAGCGTTGACGAAGCCGGCAAGCGGCCCGATCGACAGGTCGATCCCGCCGCCGCCCGAGACGATCGCGGGGGCCGCCGCCATGGCGATCAGTATGAAGGGCATCGCGACGGCGAGGATCGACGGCCAGTTGGTCGGGTCGAGGAAGGAAGGGTCGAGGAGGATATTGATGGCAAGGAGCACCAGAGCCGTGGCGATTGCGGGCCCGGCATAGGCGAAGCGACGGCGGAAACGATCGATCGCGTTCATCCGATGGCCCCTTGCGTCTTGCCGTCGTCCTGCTGACCGAACATCGCCGCGACGACCGCTTCGCGCGACATCGACTCCCCTTCGAGGACGCGGGATATCTCGGACTCGCGAAACACCACGATACGGTCGCAGGCGATCAGCAGTTCCTCGATCTCGGTCGACAGGAAGAGCAGCGTCACGCCCTGCGCGGCCAGATCCTGGAACACCTGGTAGACCTCGACCTTGGTGGCGGCGTCCACACCCCGCAGCGGGTCGTCGAGGATCATCAACTCGGGGCCGACGGCAAGCCAGCGCGCGAGGAGGACCTTCTGCTGGTTGCCGCCCGACAGCCGCCCGACCGGCGCCTTGAGCCCCGGGTAGCGCGTCCGCATGACGTTGAGGTCCTGCTCGGCCTTCTTGCCGAGGCCCTTGCGGTCGATGAAGGTCAGCCGCGCCCAGCGTGGCAGGGTCGGCAGGCTGTAGTTGTCGAGTACCGACAGGCCGCCGAACAGGCCCTCGTTCTTCCGGTCGCGGGGGACGTAGCAGATGCCGTGCCGCACCGCGTCGCGCATCGACTCGACCGGATGCCAAGAACCGTCCCGCCGGTCCTCGACCGATCCGCTTTCGGCTTTGCGGACCCGGGCGAGGACGGCGAGGAAGTCTGCCTGACCATGACCGTCGAGGCCACTGAAGCCGAGAATCTCGCCCGGCCGGATATCGAGGTCGATCGGTCTGGAGCCGGGATGAAGGACGACGTCGCGCGCCCGGTATCTCGGTTCATCCGCGGCCGCCGCCGTCGCATCCCGGACACGAGGTTCGATCGACACGCCACCCTCGCCGCGCGACTTCGAGATCATGTTGATCAGGAGCTCGGCCGGCGCATCGCCAATGGGCAGGGTGGCAGTGGTCTCGCCGGACTGGAGAAGCGTCACCGCGTCGGCAAGGCTCGCGATCTCGTCCATACGGTGCGAGATGAACAGAACCGCCGACCCTTCCGGGCGGTGGTGCCTGAGATAGTTGAACAGGGCGTCGCGGCCGCCGATGTCGAGTGCCGAGGTCGCCTCGTCGAGGATCAACAGACGCCACGGGCGGACCAGTGCCCGTGCCAGGGTGACGATCTGCCTGCGGTGCAGCGGCAGCGCCTCGAGGCTGGTATCGAGCCCGATGGACGCGGCGTCGAGACCGGCGAGCGCCTCGGCCGCTATCCGCCGTTGTTCGGCGCGGGTCAACTTCCACTGGAACAGTCCGTCGGTACCGAGGAAGATGTTCTCGACGACCGACATTTCCGGGACGATCAGGGTTTCCTGGAAGACGGTGACGACACCCCCGGCCTGGGCTTGCCGCGGCGAGCGGAAGGTAACGGGCGCGCCATCGATCGCGATCGTGCCGCTATCGGCCGGAAGGACGCCGCCCAGGATCTTGACCAGGGTACTCTTGCCGGAGCCGTTTTCGCCGAGCAGCGCGCGGATTTCGCCGACCGCGATGTCGAGGCTGCAATCGACAAGCGCCTTGGTGGCGCCGAATGACTTGCGCACGTCGGTGATCCGGACGAGGCATCGGCGATCCGCGACGTTTGCTGCCTCTCCGCCCGTCACAGCCGGCTCCTGATCCATTCCCGTTCTGTCCCCGCTGGAGGCACCGACCGCGGGGCCGTCAAATCTGGCTTCGAACATGCGATTCACGGCCATAGAGCGCAACCAGAAGAATGATCAGCAGGCCGAGCATCATCTGCTGGATGCGTTCGCTGAACCCCAGACCGATCAGGAAGGTTGTCAGTTCGGTGATCAGCAGCGTTCCGGCGAAGGTGCGTCCGTAGCTGCCCGAACCGCCGAGGAGGGCCGTGCCGCCGACCACGACCGCGGCGACCGTCTGGAAGAGGTAGGGCTGTCCGACATTGGCATCGGCGCCGCCGCTGAAGCCGGCGAGCAGGATGCCGGCTATCGCGGCACAGCCGGCGCTGACGGCGAAGGTCGCGGCCCAGACCAGCGTTACCGGCACGAGGGCGAGGCGGGCGCTGCGTTCGTTCGCGCCGGTGGCGAAGAGGTAGCGACCGAGCAGGGATCGCTGTTCGATCGCGACGACGAGAAGCGTCAGCGCGAACCACACGACCACAATCGGGGGAAACGGAATCGGGCCGGTGCGGCCCGCCGGCGATACGGCTGCCATCAGATAGTCGGGCACCGTGCCGATGGTCTGGCCTTCGGTGTAGACGAGGACCGCGCCGAGGATCATGAAGCTGGCGGCAAGCGTGACGAGGAGGGGATGGGCGTTGAGAACGCGCGATAGGATGCCGCTTGTCGCGCCGATCGCCATCGAAACCGCGATGACCATGAGCACCACCAGCGGGAAGGGGATTCCGGCGCCGTACCAGCGGACGGTGAGCACGTTGGCGAGGCCGATGATCGCGGGGATCGAAAGGTCGATGCCGCCAAGCAGGACGGTCAGCGTCTGGCCGATGCTGGCGATTCCAAGAAAGCTGGCGATGACCAGCAGCGAGACGATGCTGGGCCATGAGCCGAATCCGGGGATCATGACCATGCTCAGGATAAACAGCAGCGGGACCATCGCGTAAGCAACGAGAACGCTCTTCGACATCGACCACCACCGCTCCGGTATGGGGCTGCCGCTCATGAGCGACAGCCCGTTTCAGGTAACCCGGGATCAGCCCTTGGTGAAGTACTGGTCCAGGAATTCCGGCGAGACGCGGCGGCCGTCCGGCGGATCGGCGAAGCACGACGACTGCACGGTCATGTCCGGGGTGTACCAGTCATCGACATTTTCCGGAGTGATCTCCGGCAGCGGCATCAAAAGGGTGCTGACGACCGGCTTCTCGCCGTTGAGCATGCGGGTCGCGACATCGAAGCCGGTCCACACCGCGGCGGCGCCGCCCTGCGAGGTCGAATAGACCGGGATGTCCTTCTCCTTGACGTAGGCGAGATAGGAGCACTCGCCGACGAAGCCGTTGATCTTCGGCAGCGGACGGCCGGACTGCTCGAAGGCCTGCCAGGCCGAAACGGCGCCGAGGCCACTGTCGACCACGCCATCGATCTGCTGCGGATGGGTGGCGAGGAACTTCAGCGTGTTGGTCTTGACCGTCGACGGGGTCCACTGGCCCTCGACTTCGCCGACCACGTTGATGTCCGGGAAATTGCCGAGGACGTCGAGCGCGGCCTGGTGGCGGGCAAGCGTCGGGGCAAGGCCGGGAATGCCGTTGATCAGGAAGACATTGCCCTTGCCGCCGATCGCGTCGGCGACCCACTTGGCTGTCTTGGCGGCGACGAAATATTCGTTGAAGCCGACGTTGATCGCCTCGGGGCAGGTCACCGGGGACTCCACGGTGACGACGAGGACGCCCTTGTCGTGCGCGTCCTTGATGCCGGAGCACAGGCCGGTTGGCGACGACGGGATCGACAGGATCACGTTGCAGCCTTCGCGGACCAGGTTGTTCAGCTGCGAAAGCTGGACGTTGATGTCGTTATTGGAGTTGGTGACGACGAGGTCCTCGGAGGCGAGCCCCTTCTCCTTGTAGTCGGCAACCAGCGCCTTGTACTTGTCGAGCGCGGCCTGGCGCCAGGAATTGCCCTGGTAGGAATCGTTGTAGCAGAACTTCCAGGGACCCTCCGGCGGCGTCCAGCCGGCGTAGGGATTCTTGCCGATCTCGGCGAGGAGCCAGTAGCCGACATAGTAGGGCTGCAGGCTTTCCGGCAGGAGGTTCAGCGCCTCCGCCTGCTCGGCGGTCGGCTTGGCGAGCTCGATGCCCTCGAGGCTGACGGCCGACTTCTCCGCGGCCGCCGACGGCAAGGCCGTCGTAACCAGGGCAGTGGCGAATGCCCCTGCCAGCGTCAATAGTCTCCAACTCATCTTGTATTCCTCCATTGCAAGCCGGCGACGACCGGCGACGATCAATGCGGCGAAGTCCTCATTCACCGCTCGAAATGCCGGGAAGGTGCTCGAACGGCGCGACCGGTCGGCACCCATCGGTGGTGATTTCGATCATCCATTCGGTGCGAACCCCGCCGATCGCCGGGTCGTAGGCACCCGGCTCGACCATCAGGAACATGCCGGGCTCGAGGGTCGCGTTTTCGAACGGAACGAGTCGCGGCCATTCATGGACCGAAGTTCCGAGCGAATGACCCGAATGATGGGGATAGGCGTAGCCGGCGCGGGCGACGTGCGCGCGCAGCTGGGCATCGAGATCGGCGATGACAACGCCGGGGCGCATGATCTCGACCGCCCGGTCCAGCGCCTCCTTCGCGGCGGTGAAGAGCTTGAGGTAGCCCTCGTTCGGCACACCGAGGACGGATGCGGCGCAAGAGTCGCCCCAGTAGCCGGCCACCCGTGGCGCAAGGTCCGAGATCAGCGGGTCGCCGTCGTTGACGACCCTGTCGATCGGCCATCCGGTGAAGCCGGCGGTGCGTTCCTTCCCCGACAGGAAGTCGCCGGTGATCGCGACACGCTCGCCTGCGAAATTCTCGATCGCGGCCCGGATGTCAGCAAAGATGTCGAGTTCGGTGCGACCATCGCGGGTCGCCGTGCGGAATCGCCGCTGGCCGGCGGCGGCCGCCTCCGCGGCGCGCTTCATCAGCACTTTCTCGGCATCGGTTTTTGTCGCACGCGCACGCTGAAAGGGATGTGTGAGGTCCACGGTCCGGTCGAACGTTCCGGTGAGTTGCGCCGGGAAGCTGGCGGGCTCGATTCCCGCGACGCCGCCGATGCCGAGTTCGTGGACGACATTCGTGACGGCCTCGGCGTAGTTGGAACCGAGGTCGGCGGGATGGTCGAAGGTGAAGCCTTCATAGAGGACGATCTTGTCGGCCCAACTTGCATTGGCCGCGCCGCCTTCGACATTCGCTGCGACGAGCCCGCAGGTTCCGTCGGCGCCGACGAAAGCCGTCGTCGGGCCGCCCGCGAATGGAGAGGTGCCGGCTTCGATCGGGACGACGTGTCCGGCCGCGTAGCAAACTGAATCGAAATTCGTGAGCACCGCCCAGTCGGCGGCCACGGATTTCGCCGCAGCGGCGGTCCGCTGAAGTCTTTCGTCCACTTGGATTTCCTCCCCGGTGGCAATAATCATATATGATTTTGGACGAACTGCAACATAGCAGGGACACGCCGAAGATGCCGGCCCTCAACGGAAGAGCGTGTCCGGGCGTGATGGTGTCGAGGAGGCGTACCGGTTGATGAAACCAACGGTGAGGTGACGATCCCGATGGCTCGGGCAGTCACGTGGCGTCTCGCCGCGACACGGGGCAGGTAGGGATCCGTCTTCTCGGGTGTCCATGCGCCGATCGAGGCGTCTTCCAGCTTTCTCGGCCAAGCTTCGCCAGACCCGGTCTCGCCCATCTCCACATCGGCCGCCGTTTCCATGACGATCCGATCGCGTCACGCCAGCGCGTCCAGGGGGGGAGAAGCGGTCCGCAGGTTCTTCGGCTTCGACGGCTGGGACGACCTCACGGCGGTCAGGCCGTCGTCCTCGACCTGCCACAGCCGGGCCTGGGAGAGTTCGACCGAAATCGTGGAACCGCCAAGATCGAAGTGAATCCGACCGTCATCGTCGGAGGCCGACGCAAACTCCTCGCTGCATTCGCTCCATTCCGCCGTCAGGGGGAGGACGCGGCACAATCCGAGTTTGACCATGGTCCGGTCCCGTTCGACCGGGATCAGCAACGCCGCGATTTGGGGCGCATCAGCGGAACCGGGAGCCGCTGTTCCCCGGCAGCGTACCGGCCTTCCGGTTGGCAACCTGAGACGATCTGGCGTCTCGCGGGTGGTGAAGGCGTTTTTGGCGTCGGCCTCGCCAGGACAAGAGCCGCAACCTGCGGAGATGTCGGGCTATCCCCGCTCGCGCTCTGAGTCCGGGGATCATCCCCGGGCTTGATGGTGGGCCCGGCAGGACTCGAACCTGCAACCAGACCGTTATGAGCGGCCGGCTCTAACCATTGAGCTACAGGCCCTGTAGCGACGTGCGGTATAGGTGGAATCGCGGCGGCCAGCAATTCCTTCGCCGCAATGCGGTCAGAATAAGTTGCGAGCTTCGCGCCCGGTATGACGAAGGAGTATCGTCCGTGAGACAATTCGCAGCCGCTGCCACCGTCCTGATCGCGCTCGCGATGCCCGCCATCGCCGAAGAGCCCCGGATCGCCACCCTCAGCGCAGCCGGAGCGGGCTCGGTGTCGGTCATACCCGACATCGCGATCGTCACCATCGGCGTCGTGTCGCGGGCCGAGACGGCGCGCGAGGCGCTCGATGCCAACAACGCGGAACTCGGCAAGGTGATCGCCACGATCCTCGGCGGGGGGATCAAGGAGCGCGATGTCGGTACCAGCGGCTTTTCCGTCAATCCGATCTACAAGGGGAAGCCGTACCGTTCGTCGACCAGCGATTCCGACGAGCTGCCGCGCGTCGTCGGTTACCAGGTTTCCAACGAGGTGCGGGTTACGATCCGCGACATCGCAGAGTCCGGCGCGGTGCTCGACAAGGTGGTGACCGCCGGCGCCAATCGCATCAGCGGGATCCAGTTCGATATTTCCGATGCCAAGGCGCCATCCGACGAGGCGTTGAAGCAGGCCATCGCCGAAGCGAGAAGCAAGGCCGAGCTGATGGCCGAGGCCGCCGGTGTGCGGCTGGTCCGCATCCTCGACATCAATGCCTCCAGCGGCGTGCCGGCCTTTGCCCGCGCCGAAATGCGGGCTGCGTCGGATTCGGTGCCGGTCATGCCCGGCGAGCGGCAGGTGACGGCCAACGCCAACATCTCGTGGGAGATCGCGCCGGAATAGGACCCGGCGCCCGACATGTCTTGGCAAGAATGGAGCCGGACACGCATAATCCGCCGCCGACGGGCCGTTGGCTTGGCTGAGGACAGGCGCAGATGATGCTGACGAGACCTCTTCGTTCCCTTTTCGCCCTGGCGCTGGGCGCCGGGCTGTGCGGCCATGCGTCGGCCGGCTTCGCCGCCGGGGAGCGCATCGCGCTGATCATCGGCAACAGCAGCTATTCCGCCGCGCCGGTGCTCGACCAGCCGGTCAATGACGCGGAAGACCTGGCGAATGCCTTCGCGGAGATCGGTTTCGAGGTCATCAGCCTGAAAGACGCCGGGGCGCGGGGCATGCGGCGCGCGCTGCGGGATTTCGACGAACGGGCGGATGCCGCGTCGGTGGCGGTCATCTATTTCGCCGGCCATGCGCTCTCGGTGGATGGGGTGAATTATCTGGTGCCGGTCGATGCGCGCCTCGCGCGCGACACCTACGTGGACGACGAGGCGGTACCGCTGTCGCGGTTCGTTGCCGCCGTCGATGGCGCCAAGAACATCCGGCTGGTGATGCTTGCCGCCGTGGACGACGATCCATTGCTCACCACGATGAAGCGGTCGTTGCGGATGCGGGTGGTCAAGCCGGGCCTGGTTCCGCTCGACCCGCCGGGCCGGACGGTCGTCGCCTACGCGACCGGGAAGACCGCGGACGGCCGTAACAGCCCTTATGCCGCGGCGATACTCGCGCGGCTCGGGACGCCGGCGCTGGCCTTCGGGACATTCCTGGATGATTTGCGCAGCGACGTCGCCGGTGCAACCGGCAACCGCCAGCGCCCGGTCGTCGTCGGTGCGGCGACCGCGACAGTTCCGATCGTGCCGGATGCGACAACAATCGCACGCCTGCGCGAGGAACTGGCGAGCTCGCGGGAGACCGAACTGGCGGACGCCTTCCGCAGGGCCGAGCAGTTGAGCACGGTCGAGGCGTGGGACGCCTTCCTGCAATTCTGTCCGGCCGAGGGCGGCGGCGAGGCCTATTGCGAGGCGGCGGCGGCAAGCCGGCTGCGACTGGTGGCGAGCGGCAGGGGATCCGGCGACGGGCCGGCGGCCGTCGGCGACGGCTCGGCGGTTGGCGCGCCGATGGCCCGTGCCGACCGCGCGGCGGTTCCGGCCAACGAGGATGCCGGCCAGACCTGCGACCGGCTGGCGGCGCATTCCTACGACGCGGACAAGCCGGCCGAGGTGGACGGGACGGCGCTGTCGCTGCTTGGCGGGGCGGCGGACAAGGCAATTGCCGCGTGTCTGGCGGCAATCGAGGTCGCACCCGACGAGCGACGCTACGTCTTCGAGCTCGGGCGCGCCTACCACGCCGCTGGGCGTTTCGACGAGGCGCTGGCGCGCTACGAGCAGGCGGCCGAGGCAGGCAGCGCGATCGCGATGAGCAACCTCGGCCTCATCTATGACACCGGCGCCGGCGTGCCGGTCGATTTCGCGGCGGCTGCGGATTGGTTCCGCAAGGGGGCCGAGGCCGGTAACGTGACGGCGATGGCGAACCTAGCCGGGCTCTATTACAGCGGCGATGGCGTCGATCGGGACTTCGCCGAGGCGCGGAACTGGTACGCCAAGGCGGCCGACGGCGGCAACGTGCTGGCGATGAACGCGCTGGCGCTGCTCTACCAGGACGGCGCCGGCGGCCCGCAGGACATCGACGCGGCGCGCTCGCTCTTCGAGAAGGCGGCCGACAGGGGCTTCGCCTCGGCGATCAACAACCTCGCCCGGCTCTTCAATTTCGGCCGCGGGGTCGAGGTCGACTATGTCAGGGCGCGGCAGCTCTACGAGCAGGCGGCCGAGCTCGGCGACAGCCCGGCGATGGTCAATCTCGGCCTGATGTACGAGGGCGGGCAGGGGGTGCGCCGCGACTTCCGCGAGGCGCGCGGCTGGTACGACAAGGCGGCGCAGCTCGGCAACGCGGCGGCGATGACCAACCTCGGCATCCTCTACCAGTATGGCCGCGGGGTGACGGAGAATTTCGAGGAGGCGCGCCAGTGGTACGAGAAGGCGGCGAATCTCGGCAACGCCGCGGCGATGGCCAACCTTGCCTACATGTATGACGGCGGTCGCGGCGTGCCGGTCGACAAGGTCAAGGCGCGCGAGTGGTACCTGAAGGGGGCGCAAGCCGGCAACGGCCCGGCGATGGCCTCGGTCGGCTATCTCTACGCCAACGGCGAGGGCGGGCCCCGCGATCTCGACGCGGCGATCGCCTGGTATCGCAAGGGCGCCGAGATCGGCAATGCCGGGGCGATGACCAACCTCGGCTTCATGTACGAGAACGGCTGGGGCGTGCCGCAGAGCTACGAGGATGCGATCGCCTGGTACGAGAAGGGTGCCGCCGCCGGCAACGCCATCTCGATGGCCAATATGGGCCTGATGTACGAGAAGGGCCGCGGCGTCGAGGCCGACCTCGACAAGGCCTTCGCGTGGTACGGGAAGGGCGCGGAAGCCGGCAACGCCCAGGCGATGGCGTCGCTCGCCTATTTCTACGCCAACGGCACCGCCACCGAGGTCGACGCCGCCGCCGCGCTCGACTGGTACACCAAGGCGGCGAATCTCGGCAACACGGTCGCCATGCACAATCTCGGCGTCGCCTACAAGGATGGCAACGGCACCGAGAAGAACCTCCGCCGCGCCGCCGACCTCTTCATCCAGGCGATGCAGGCGCGGAACAGCTGGACCTTCGACCAGTTCCGCGACCACCCGGAGAATTATCCGGTCGAGGTGCTGACCGAGATCGAGCGCTACCTGATCGGCCACGGGCTGATGGGCGGCGAGCCGGACGGCGAAGTCGACGACGAGACCCGCGCCGCGCTGACCAGGCTGCAGCAGCAGGTCGGCGGGTAGGGGGGCCTCGCTCGCCTGACCGCCTTGCTCTCGCCCTTCCCGGGCCGCTGCTCCGTCCAACCGCCCCTCGAAGGGAGTCGAAGCAGGCGCATAGCGCATGCTTCGGAAGGGGGTGAACACCGCGGGTGCAATACCCCCTCCCGGAATTTCGCTCGCCATTCGGCTCGCAAATTCCGACCTCCCCTCAAGGGGGAGGTTGGGCGGTTGCGCGAGGCCCTTATGTCGTGCGTCCTTCGAGGCTCGGGCTTGCGCCCTCGCACCTCAGGATGGCGGGGTCGGCGTTCCGGCCGGCTGACTCGCGCCACGGGCTGTTTGCCCACTGTCTCGCAAACCCACCGCCATCCTGAGGTGCTTCGCGGAGCGAAGCCTCGAAGGACGCAAGGCCGGGTAGCCGCAGGCACGCGCCATCGTTTCCGCGCCCGCATCCGGGCCGGATTGTTGCCTGGTCTTCCGCGTCCCTCTTTCTTTGCCTCCCGGTCCGGCCTCCGGCCGTCCTCGCCTCTTGTTTCCTCCCGGTCGGACCTTCGGTCCTCCTCGCCTCTTGTTTCCTCCCGGTCCGGCCTCCGGCCGTCCTCGCCTCTTGTTTCCTCCCGGTCCGGCCTCCGGCCGTCCTCGCCGGGATTCTTTCTTCCCGGTCGCTTCGCTCCTCGCCTCTTGGGCGAGGGGGTGGCGGGCGCATGAGAAACGCCATGCCAGTGAGTGCTAACGGGGCGCTTGTCCTGCGCCCGCCGCGGCGGTTTCGGGCTCTCCGCCCCACCCCGGATGCGGATACCGG
>NZ_JAGRLA010000174.1 GCF_020442045.1 Bauldia sp.
CGCATGCGCGGAAGCGGGGTTTTTGTTGTGACGACGGCTGGCAGGGGCAGACCGCGCGATGACGCAGAGCTATCCGATCGGCGTCCTCTTCTCGAGACAGGGCCCCTATGCCCTCCTCGGGCGCGACGCCTATGACGGCGCTCTGACGGCGCTCGGCGAGATCAACGACGACCCCGCCTTCCCCTTCACGCTGGTGCCGCTGACCGGCGAGCCCGAGGGCGTCGCCGACCGCTACCAGGCGATCGCCGAGCGGCTGACGGCGCAGGGCGCCCGGCACGTGGTCGGCGGCATCACCTCCTGGAGCCGCAAGGAGATGATCCCGGCGATCGAGAAGGGCAACGCACTCCTCTGGTATCCCTGCCCCTATGAGGGCTACGAATGCTCCGACCGGGTCGTCTATCTCGGCGCCTGTCCCAACCAGCATATCGTCCCGCTCTTCACCCATGTGATTCCGCGCTTCGGCAAGCGCGCCTTCCTCGTCGGCTCGAACTACATCTGGGGCTGGGAGACCAACCGCATCGCCCGCAGGCTCCTCGACGACCAGGATGGCGAGGTGGTTGGCGAGCGCTACCTGCCGCTCGGCCGCGAGGATGTCGACCGACTCGTCGCCGAGATCGCGGAGACGCGGCCCGACTTCGTCCTCAACAACCTGATCGGTCCGTCGAGCTATGCCTTCCTCCGCGCCATGGCCGCGCTCGCGGCACGCAATCCCGACTTCGCTCCTGGCCGCTGCCCGGTGGTGAGCTGCAATCTCGCCGAATGCGAGCTGGAGGCGATCGGGCCGGCCGGCATCGGCCAGATCTCGACCGCCATCTATTTCGACACGATCGACACGCCCGAAAACAGCGCCTTCCTCGCCCGGGTCCGCCAGCGGCTCGGCGCGGATCGCCGGGTGTCGGCCTTCTTCGCCTCCGCCTATATGGCCGTACGGGTACTGGCCGAGACGATCCGCGAGGCGGGCACCGACCGGCCCGACGCGATCCTCCCCCATGTACCGGCGCGGCGCTTCCCGTCGCCGATGGGCGAGCTTGCGATCAGCGGCCGGACCCGGCACACGGCTTTCACGCCGCTTCTGGCGACGATCGACGGCGACGGCCGTTTCGCCATCATCGACCAGGCGCCGGAGGCGATCGAGCCGGACCCGTATCTTTCCAATTATGCCGGCGCCGGTCCGGCGGCGATCCCGGCGACGGGCGGGATGGCACGCCCGGTGCTCAGGGTCGTGGGGTCATGAGCGTCTCGATCGGCATTCCCAGCTTCCGCTCCTGGTCGGCGGTGATCCTCCACCGCCCGCATGACGCGGCGACTGCGATCGCCCGCCAGCTCGAGCGGATCGGGGTCGCCTCGCGGACCGTCTGGCCCGAGCTTCCGCCGGCCGACGCGTCCGGCGCCGATATCGTCTTCTTCGATGCCGACCACGGATACGACGGCCAGTTCCCGTGGCCGGCCGGAGAGGCGCCCTTGCCGCTCATCGCCCTCCTCGGCTCGGAGGCGCCGGGCCGCGTCGAATGGGCGATCGCCCAGAATGCCGATGCCCATCTCCTCAAGCCGATCGGCTCGGCCGGCGTCTACAGCGCCCTGGTCATCGCCCGCCATGCCTTTGCCTCGCGGAACGCGCTCAAGTCCGAGGTCGAGGAGCTGCGCGGCCGGCTCCGCCGCCGGCCGATGGTCGCCCGCGCGGTCATCGAGATGATGCGCGCCGAGAAGATCGACGAGGGCACCGCCTTCCACCGCCTCGGCCAGATGGCGATGCAGTCGCGGCGGAGCATCGAGGACACCGCCGAAGCCCTCATCGCCCGTTATGGATCTGCCGATGACGCTCGCGACAGCGCCTGACGGAGCCGGGATCACACCGGGAGCCGGCGCGCGCCTCGGCACCGTGCTCTCCCGCCTCGTCCGACGTCCGCTGGCGCTGTTTGGCCTCGCCGTCATCGTCATCGTCGTGCTCGCCGCGGTCTTCGCGCCGCTGATCGCGCCCTTCCCGCCGGACGAGCAGCTCTTCGAGGGGCTGACGCTCGAGGGCGCGCCGCTGCCACCCGACTCGACCTTCCTGCTCGGGACCGACCTCCTCGGCCGCGACCTCCTCTCGCGCCTGCTCTACGGCGCGCGCACGTCGCTGATCATCGGCATCGTCGCCAACGGTATCGCGGTCGCCATCGGCGCGATGGTCGGCGTCAGCGCGGGATTCTTCGGCGGCATCGTCAGCGGCGTGCTGATGCGCTTCACCGACCTGATGATGGCCTTCCCGGCGCTGCTGCTCGCCATCGTCCTCGCCGCGATCTTCCAGCCCAGCCTGTGGATCGTCGCGCTGGTCATCGCGATGGTGAACTGGACCCAGATCGCGCGCGTCACCTATACCGAGACAAGGTCGCTGGCCGAGCGCGATTTCGTCGAGGCCGAATCGGCGATGGGGGCGGGCCGGACGCGCATCCTCTTCCGCCACATCATGCCCCACCTGCTGCCGACCATCATGGTATGGGCGACGCTCGGCATCTCGACCACCGTGCTGCTCGAGGCGACACTCAGCTATCTCGGCATCGGCGTCCGGCCGCCGATCCCGAGCTGGGGCAACATCATCTTCGAGAGCCAGACCTATTTCACCACCGCGCCGTGGCTGGTCTTCTTCCCGGGTGTCGCGATCATCCTGCTGGCGCTCGGCTTCAACCTCGTCGGCGATGCGCTGCGCGACATCCTCGACCCGACGCAGAAGGGGCGCTACTGATGGCGGCCTATCTCCTCCGTCGGCTGATCCAGGCGGCGCTGATCCTGCTCGGCGTCACCTTCATCACCTTCGTGCTGCTCTATATCCTGCCGGCCGACCCGGCCCGGCAGATCGCCGGCCGCAGCGCGACCGCCGAGACCGTCAACAACATCCGCATCCAGCTCGGCCTCGACCAGCCGCTCTACGTCCAGTACGGCCGCTATCTCGACGGGCTGCTGCATCTCGACCTCGGCCGTTCCTACCTCCAGAAGACCGAGGTGACGACGCTGATCGCCTCGCGCCTGCCGGCGACGCTCCTGTTGATGCTCGGCGCCATCGTCTGCGAGCTCGCCATCGGCCTGACCATGGGCCTCTTCGCCGCGATCCGGCGCGGCGGGCGGATCGACCAGACCCTGATGGTCATCTCCTTCGTCGCGGTGTCGGCGCCGCAATTCGTCGTCGGCATCCTGCTGCTCTACGTCTTCGCGGTGTATCTCGGCTGGTTCCCGATCGGCGGCTATGGCAGCTTCTCGCATCTCGTCCTGCCGGCGATCACCCTCGGCATCCTCGGCGCCGGCTGGTATTCGCGGATGATGCGGTCGAGCATGATCGACGTCCTGCGCCAGGACTTCATCCGCACCGCCAGGGCCAAGGGGTTGAAACCGACGACCGTCATGGCCGTCCACGCCATGCCGAATGCCATCCTGCCGATCATCGCGATGATCGGCATCGACATCGGCTATTTCATGAGCGGCATCGTCGTCGTCGAAAGCGTCTTCGGATGGCCGGGCATCGGCCAGCTCGCCTGGCAGGCGATCCAGCGCGTCGACATCCCGATCATCATGGGCGTCACCCTGGTCTCGGCCTTCGCCATCGTCATCGGCAATCTGCTGGCGGACCTGATCGCGCCGCTGATCGATCCGCGCATCAAACTGAGGTGAGGAAATCCACCGTCCGCGCCAGGAACCGGGAAGCGTTCAGGTCGCGGGCCGAAGCTCGAGAGAGAAACGGAAGAAGGAGCAAGCCAATGAACCGACTTATCCTGACCGGCCTTGCCGCCCTGGGGCTCGGCGTCATGCCGATCGCCGCCCAGGCGGGTGGCGAGATCGTCATCACCTACAAGGACGACGTCTCCACCCTCGACCCGGCCATCGGCTATGACTGGCAGAACTGGTCGATGATCAAGAGCCTGTTCGACGGGCTGATGGACTACAAGCCCGGCACCACCGAGCTCGTCCCCGACCTCGCCGAGAGCTACGACATCTCGCCGGACGGCAAGACCTTCACCTTCAAGATCCGGCCGGGCGTCAAGTTCGGCAACGGCCGCGAGGTGACCGCCGAGGACGTCAAATATTCGATCGAGCGGGTCGTCAATCCCGAGACCCAGAGCCCTGGCGCCGGCTTCTTCGGCTCGATCGCCGGTTTCGATGAGATGTCCGCCGGCGAGGCCGACAGCCTGTCCGGCGTCACCGTCGTCGACCCGATGACGATCAAGTTCGAGCTGTCGCGGCCCGACGCCACCTTCCTGCATGTCATGGCCCTGAACTTCGCCCATGTCGTTCCGAAGGAGGAGGTCGAGAAATGGGGCGCCGATTTCGGCAAGCATCCGGTCGGCAGCGGCGCCTATAACCTGACCGAGTGGACGCTCGGCCAACGCCTCGTCTTCGAGAAGAACCAGGATTACTGGAAGGAAGGCATCCCCCACCTCGACAAGATCACCTTCGAGGTCGGGCAGGAGCCGACCGTCGCCCTGCTGCGGCTGAAGAATGGCGAGGTCGACATCCCCGGCGACGGCATCCCGCCGGCCCAGTTCCTCCAGGTCAAGGACGATCCCGAATACAAGGATCGCATCGTCGAGGGCGGGCAGCTCCACACCGGCTACGTCACCATGAACGTCAAGACGCCGCCCTTCGACAACGTCAAGGTGCGTCAGGCGGTCAACATGGCGATCAACAAGGACCGGATCGTGCGCATCATCAACAATCGCGCGGTGCCCGCGAACCAGCCGCTGCCGCCGTCGATGCCCGGCTATGACAAGGCCTACAAGGGCTACGCCTACGATCCCGAGAAGGCCAAGGCGCTGCTCGCCGAGGCAGGCGTCGGAGACGGCTTCGACACCGAGCTCTATGTCATGAATACCGACCCGAACCCGCGCATCGCCCAGGCGATCCAGCAGGATCTCGCGGCGATCGGCATCAAGGCCGACATCAAGTCGCTTGCCCAGGCCAACGTCATCGAGGCCGGCGGCAACGGCACGGCGCCGATGATCTGGTCCGGCGGCATGGCCTGGATCGCGGACTTCCCCGATCCGTCGAACTTCTACGGCCCGATCCTCGGCTGCGCCGGTGCCGTGCAGGGCGGCTGGAACTGGTCGTGGTACTGCAACGAGGATCTCGACAAGATGGCCGCCGAGGCGGATTCGATGACCGATCCCGACAAGCAGGCGGATCGCGAGAAGCTGTGGGGCGAGATCTTCGTCAAGATCATGGACGATGCCCCGTGGGTTCCGATCTTCAACGAGCAGCGCTTCACCATCCGCTCGGCCCGCATGGGCGGCGACGATGCGCTCTATGTCGATCCGGTGCACATCCCGGTGCATTACGACGCGGTGACCGTGAGCGAGTGATGCAGAACAAGCCTCATCACACCATCCACGAGGCGCATCATCATTTCGGGTGGGATCATGCGATCCCGCCCGTCATGACCGTCGCGCCGGGAACCGTCATCGCCTTCGAATGTCCGGACGCCTCGGGCGGGCAGCTGTCGAAGGACAGCACGGTCGCCGACGTCCCGAAGATCGACTTCGAGAAGGTCAACCCGGTGACCGGCCCCGTCTTCATCGACGGGGCCGAGCCCGGCGACGCCCTCAAGGTCACGATCCATGAATTCCAGCCCTCGGGCTGGGGCTGGACAGCCAATATCCCCGGCTTCGGCCTGCTCGCCGACCAGTTCGAGGATCCGGCGCTGCACGTCTGGACCTATGACAAGGTCGGGATGGGGCCGGCCGCCTATTCGCCGGTCGGCCGGGTGCCGCTCAAGCCCTTCCCCGGCACGATCGGCCTCGCGCCGGCCGAGGCGGGACTCCACTCGGTGGTGCCGCCGCGGCGGATGGGCGGCAACCTGGACATCCGCGACCTCGCCGCCGGGACGGAGCTCTACCTGCCGGTCGAGGTCACCGGGGCGCTTTTCTCGGTCGGCGATACCCACGCCGCGCAGGGAGACGGCGAGGTCTGCGGCACCGCGATCGAGAGCCCGATGAGCGTCGTGCTCGGTTTCGACCTGGTCCGGCAGGCCGGGCTCGAGACCCCGCGTTTCACGACACCGGGTCCGGTCAGCCGGCACCTCGACGGCAAGGGCTATGAAGTGACGACCGGGATCGGCCCGGAGCTGATGGAAGGTGCCCGTTCGGCGGTCAGCCGGATGATCGATCTGCTGTGCGGCCGCTACGGCATGAAAGCCGTCGAGGCCTACATGCTCTGCTCGGTTTGCGGCGATCTCCGCGTCAGCGAAATCGTCGATATGCCGAATTGGGTCGTTTCCTTCTATTTTCCGAGGATCGTTCTCGAATAGGCTTGGGCGGGGCGGCGGCGACCGCCGTCCCGCCGCGTCTCTTGCTCCGATCGGACCGATGCCGGACACACCCGCAGCACCCGATGCCCCCGTCCTTTCGGTTCGCGACCTCACCACCGAGGTCGCGACGCCGGAGGGCCGGCGTGTGGTCGTCGACCGGCTGAGCTTCGATATCTCGGCCGGCGAGACGCTGTGCATCGCGGGCGAGTCCGGCTCCGGCAAGTCGATGACCGCGCTGTCGATCATGCGGCTGCTGCCGCAGCCGATGGCCCGCATCGCCGGCGGCTCGATCCTGCTCGGCGGCCGCGACCTCGCCGCCCTCGGCGAACGCGACATGCGCCAGGTACGCGGCAACGACGTCGCGATGATCTTCCAGGAACCGATGACCTCGCTCAATCCGGTCCTGTCGATCGGCCACCAGTTGACCGAGGCGATCCGGGTCCACCGGCCGATGCCCGCGGCCGAGGCCCGCAATCTCGCCGTCAAGGCGCTTGCCGCGGTACGGATCGGCGAGCCCGAACGCCGGCTTCACCAGTATCCGCACGAGCTTTCCGGCGGCATGCGCCAGCGGGTGATGATCGCCATGGCGATCTCCGGCAGCCCCAAGATACTCATCGCCGACGAGCCGACGACCGCGCTGGACGTCACCGTCCAGGCGCAGATTCTCGAGCTGATCCGCTCCCTGCAGAAGGACTTCGGCACCGCCGTCATCCTTATCACCCACGACATGGGCGTCGTCGCCGAGATGGCTGACCGCGTCATCGTCATGAATGGCGGCGCGATGGTCGAGTCGGGGGCCGCCCGCCAGATTTTCCATGCCCCGCGGGAAGAGTATACCCGGATGCTGCTCGCCGCCGTGCCCAGGCTGGGGGCGCGCGAGGCGACGTCCGGAACCGCGCCGCCGGCGCCGGACGGGGACGGCGCCGTGGTCACGGTCTCCGACCTCGAGGTCGGCTTCGACATCGTCGGCGGGCTCCTCCGGCGCCCGGTCCAGCGCGTCCACGCGGTCGAAGGCATCTCCTTCGACGTCCGCCGCGGCGAGACGCTGGCGCTGGTCGGCGAATCCGGATGCGGCAAGTCGACGACCGGCAAGGCGCTGCTCAATCTCGTGCCATGGAACGGGGCGATCACCATCGACGGCATGCCGATCCATGGTCTCGGCCGGACGCGGATGAAGCCGATCCGCCGGACCATCCAGATGATCTTCCAGGACCCCTATGCCTCGCTCGATCCGCGGATGACCGTGGGCGAGCTGGTCGCCGAGCCGCTGGTCATCCACGGTCTCGCGACGGGCAGCGAGCTGGCCGACCGCGTCGCCTGGCTGTTCGGACGGGTCGGCCTGTCCGCCGACCAGATGCAGCGGCATCCGCACGAATTCTCCGGTGGCCAGCGCCAGCGTGTCTGCATCGCCCGCGCGTTGTCGCTTTCGCCGAAGGTGATCGTCGCCGACGAGAGCGTTTCCGCCCTCGACGTTTCGGTCCAGGCCCGGGTGCTGGCGCTGCTCCAGGAGCTTCAGGACGAGATGGGCCTCTCCTACATCTTCATCTCCCACGACATGGCGGTGGTCGAGCAGGTCAGCCACCGCGTCGCGGTCATGTATCTCGGCCAGATCGTCGAGACGGGGAGCCGCGCCCAGGTCTTCGACGACCCGCGCCATCCCTATACCCGCCGGCTGCTCGATGCGGTCCTGCTCCCCGACCCCGACCGGCGCCGCGGACATTTCCCCATCGCCGATGGCGAGGTACCGAGCCCGATCCACCCGGTCGGCGAGGCGCCGAAACGGGTCGCGATGACCGACCTCGGCCAGGGCCATTTCGTCGCCGGTTGACGGTCGGCCCCGGCTAGCGGTTGAAAAGCCTGCGGAAGAAGCCCTTGCGCTTGCCGTTGCCGTTCCGCCCGCCGGGATCCTGGATCGTCTCGGCCGAACCGATGACGGTGGTGGTCGCCAGCGGTCCGGTGCCCGGCTTGAAGGCCTCGAGGACGGTGCCGGGAGCGCCTTCCTGGGCCACCCGGCCAGTGCTGCGGTTGATCGGGATCAGGGTCATGCCGTCCGGGATCCGGAACGGCACCGGATCGGCATCGACCAGCGCCTGCTGCATGAATTCGGTAAAGATCGGCGCCGCCAGGTGGCCACCCGTATTGGCGCGGCCGAGCGAGCGCGGCTGGTCATAGCCGACATAGACGCCGGCCGCGAGGTCCGGCGAGAAGCCGACGAACCACGCGTCGCGGTAGTCATTGGTGGTCCCGGTCTTGCCGGCAATCGGCCTCTCCAGCGCCCTGTAGACCGCCGGGGCGGTGCCGCGCTGGACGACGCCCTCCAGCATCGAGGTGATCTGGTAGGCGGTCATCGGATCGAGAACCTGCTCGCGATTGTCGACGATCAGCGGCTCGTCCTGCCCGGTCCATTTGGCGGCTTCGCATCCCTCGCAACCGCGGTCGTCGTAGCGGAAGATCGTATCGCCGAACCGGTTCTGGATGCGGTCGATCAGGGTCGGGATGACGGCCCGGCCGCCATTGTCGAAGACCGAGTAGCCCGCGACCATGCGCATCACCGTGGTCTCGCCCGAGCCGAGCGACAGGGGGAGATAGGGACCGAGGTCGTCATAGACGCCGAAGCGTCGCGCATATTCGTCGACGACGTCCATGCCGAGATCCTGGGCCAGGCGCACGGTCATCACGTTGCGCGAATGCTCGATGCCGGTCCTGAGCGTCGAGGGACCGTAGAACTTGTTGCTGTAATTCTGCGGGCGCCAGAGCGGCTGGCCGAAACCCGGATCGATCGCGATCGGCGCATCGAGGACCACCGAGGCCGGCGTGTAGCCGCTGTCGAGCGCCGAGGCGTAGACGAAGGGCTTGAACGACGAACCGGGCTGGCGCATCGCCTGGGTGGCGCGGTTGAATTGGCTCTCGGCGAAACTGAAGCCGCCGACCAGTGCCAGCACCCGCCCGGTATGCGGATCCATGACCACCATCCCGCCGCCGACCGTCGGTACCTGGCGGAGATGGTACTGGCCGGGGGTGTCGGCGATCGCCTCGACATAGACGACGTCGCCGACCGCCAGCACGTCGCCGGGCTTCCTCACCTTGGCGCCGCGCCGGTCGCCGGTCGTCCATTTCGCCCATTCGATCTCCGAAAGCGGGATCACCCCGGTCTCGCGCTGCGGGCCGACACGGGTGGTTCCGGGGATCAGTGGGGTCCTCAGGCCGATCTCGGCCTCGGTGTCGCTGACCGCCAGCACCACGGCGAGGCGCCACTCCGGCACGTCCGACAAAGGCGAAATCTCCGCCAGTCCCTCGCCCCAGTCATAGCTGACATCGATCTCGGTGATCGCGCCGCGCCAGCCCTGCTGGCGGTCGAATCGCACCAGCCCGTCCCGCAGCGCCTGCTGCGCCATCGCCTGGAGCTTGAGATCGAGGGTCGTGCGCACCGACAGGCCGCCCTCGTAGAGCGCATCCTCGCCGTACATGGCAATCAGCTGCCGCCTCACCTCCTCGGTGAAATAGTCGGCATGGAATATCCGCTGCTCGTCGGTGCCGGTCACCACCCCGAGCCCCTTGGCCTTCGCCGCCTCGCCCTCGGCCTCGGTCGCGTAGCCGTTCTCGACCATGCGGTCGATCACCCAGTTGCGCCGCTCGATGGCGCGGTCGGTATGGCGGAAGGGATGGTAGTTGTTCGGCCCCTTGGGCAGCGCGGCGAGATAGGCCGCGTCGGCCAGCGTCAGCTCGTAGAGCGACTTGTTGAAATAAGTGAGCGCCGCCGATGCCACCCCGTAGCTGCCGAGCCCGAGAAAGATGTCGTTCAGGTAGAGCTCGAGGATCTTGTCCTTCGGATAGGCCTGATCGATGCGCATCGCGAGGATCGCTTCCTTGATCTTGCGATCGATGCTGCGCTCGTTGGTCAGCAGGAAATTCTTGGCGACCTGCTGGGTGATCGTCGACGCGCCGACCATGCGCTGGCCGGATCCGTAGGCTTTGACGTTCTGGACGACGGCGCGCAGGATTCCGAAATAGTCCACGCCGCCGTGGGTGTAGAAGTTCTTGTCCTCCGCGGAAATGAACGCTTCCTTGACGATCGGCGGGACCGCCTGGATGGGCACGTAAAGGCGCCGTTCGTGGGCGAATTCGCCGATCAGCGTCCCGTCCGCCGCGTGAATCCGCGTCGTGACCGGAGGTTCGTATTTGGCGAGGACTTCGTAGCTGGGCAGTTCGTCGACGAGGCCCGACACGTACCAGGCGACCACACCTGCGACGAGTAGGAACAGCGCCGTGCCGATGCCGAACAGATACCCGACTATTCGCAGCATGTGGTCGGTGTTTCCGCTGTGATCGCTTGCTCTTGCATCGGCAGTTACATGGCGTTCGCGGCAAAACTATGGGTCGTTCGCGACGAAAGTCAATTCGTTCCCGCAGAATCGGCCCACGGCGCGGACCCCGTGGCCGAAAGGCGCGGCCGACAGGCCGAGATTTCTTCGCCGGTCCGGCGATCACCGAGGAGCTCAATCCCTACGCAACGATCATCATCGACGAGGCGCGGCGCCGCGGCATCGCCATCGAGGTGACCGACGCGGAAGGCGGCTTCTTCCGCCTTACCTATGGCGGACGCACCGTCCATTGCCGCGAGAGTCTCTCCGAATTCACCTCCGGCGTCGCCGTCTCGATCTGCGACGACAAGGCGGTGACCCGGCGCGTCGTCAGCGCCGCCGGCGTCCAGGTCCCCGGGCAGATCGACACCGACGACGGCGACCTCGAGGCGTTTCTGGCCAGGCATGGCTCCGTCGTGGTCAAGCCGGCCCGTGGCGAACAGGGGCGCGGCGTCGCCGTCGGGCTGGAGACGATGGACGAGGTGAAGGCCGCGATCGCCGAAGCCCGGCAGATATCGGACCGCGTCCTGGTCGAGGAATGCATCAAGGGGCACGATTTCCGTCAGGTGGTCATCGACCGCCGCGTCGTCGCCGCCGCGATACGGCGGCCGGCCCAGGTCATCGGCGACGGGACGTCGACGGTGAAGGACCTGATCGCGCGGCAGAGCCGGCGCCACGAGCGGGCGACCGGCGGCGAGTCGCGCATCCCGATGGACGGAGAGACGGGACGCTGCGTCCGTGCGGGCGGCTACGCATTCGACTCGGTCCTGCGGGAGGGGGAGACGCTCGCCGTCCGCAAGACCGCCAACCTCCATACCGGCGGCACGATCCACGACGTCACGGCGGAAGTGCATGGTCGCCTGGTCGAGGCGGCGATCAAGTCCGCCGCGGCGATCGACATTCCCGTCGTCGGCATCGATCTCGTGGTTCCCTCGCCGCGCTCGTCCAGCTACGCCTTCATCGAGGCCAACGAGCGTCCCGGCCTCGCCAATCACGACCCGCAGCCGACCGCCGAGCGTTTCGTCGACCTGCTTTTTCCGCTATCCATTCCCACGGCGGTGCGCGGCGCCGTCGTGTGACCGGGGAACAAGATGCCACGGCTTGCAATCGATTCGGACTACCTCGCCACCCGTCTTTCCCAGCTCCTCGATATCCCGAGTCCGACCGGCTATACCGACACCATCGTCCGCGAATGCTGCCATGAGCTGCATCGGCTCGGCGTGGAGTATGAGGTAACGCGTCGCGGCGGGATTCGTGCCTTCCTGCCAGGGAAGTCCGACAAGCCGGCGCGTGCCATCGTCTCCCATCTCGACACCCTCGGCGCGCAGGTGAAGTATCTCAAGGACAACGGCCGTCTCGAGCTCGTCCCGATCGGCACCTGGTCGGCGCGCTTCGCCGAAGGCGCCCGGGTGACGATCTTTTCCGAGCATGGCGCGTTCCGCGGCACGATCCTGCCGCTCAAGGCCTCCGGCCATACCTTCGACGACGCGATCGATACCGCTCCGATCGGCTGGCGGCACGTCGAGCTCAGGATCGATGCCATGACCCGCTCGGCGGCCGATATCCGCCACCTTGGCATCGATGTCGGCGACATCGTCGCCGTCGATCCGGTGCCCGAATTCCTCGACAACGGCTTCATCGTCTCCCGCCACCTCGACAACAAGGCCGGTGCGGCGGTGATGTTCGCGGTGCTCGACGCGATCCGTACGGAGAAGGCCGAGATGACCGTCGACACCTTCTTCATCTTCACCATCGCCGAGGAAGTGGGCAACGGCGCCGCGTCCGTGCTGACGCCCGAGGTCGCCTCGATGATCACCATCGACAACGGCACGACCGCGCCAGGCCAGAATTCGGACGAGTTCGGAGTCACCATCTGCATGGCGGACGAGACCGGGCCGTTCGACTATCACCTGACCAAGAAGCTGGTGGCGCTTTGCCGCGAGAACGACATCCGCTTCCAGAAGGACGTGTTCCGCCATTACCGCTCCGACTCCGCCTCGGCGATCGTCGCCGGCGCCGATGTCCGTACCGCGCTCATCACCTTCGGCATCGACGCGTCGCACGGCTACGAGCGCATCCACCTGCATGCGCTTCGTTCGCTGGCCGAGCTGACGACGACCTATGTCACCAGCCCGGTCGCCATCCGCCGCGACGCCACCGAGATGTCGCGGAGCCTGCGCGGCTTCCCGCGCCAGTCGATGGACGAGGCCGACGAGCAGCGCAGCGAGCCCAGGGTCGAGGAGAGGTCGCGCCGCCCCGGGAAGAAGCAGACGGCGAAGTAGCGATTCGTCCGCGGCAGCCCCGACGCGAGCCGGACCCTGGCACGAAGGCGTCCCGCCGGACGGACCTGCGTCAGTAGTGGCAGTGGACCACGCCGGTGCTGTTGTCCATGTGGCAGCACTGGCCCGGTGGCGAATTCTTCCGGCATCCGCCTCCATGCGCCATCGCCGCCGGCGCGCCAAGGATGGCGATCGCCAACCCCAGTATGATCGCCTTCATCATCCCCCTGACATCCTTCCTGATCGTATCGGGCAATCATAGTTGTCTTCCCGGCGGCACGACACCCCGCCGCGTCGGGGATTGATCCTGCGGGGACGGTCAGCGCGCGGCGAGGTCGGTGATGGTGTTGAGCAGGAGGTTGACGCCGGCTTCGATGTCGGACCAGGCGGTCTCCTCCTCCGGCGCGTGGCTGATGCCGCCGATGCTCGGCACGAAGATCAGCCCGGCGCGGGTGAGGTCGGCCATGAACTGGGTGTCGTGGCCGGCGCCGCTCGGCATCACCTTGTAGGCGAGGCCGAGCCTCTCCGCCTGGCGGGCGAAGGCGGCGATGACCTCCCTGTCGCAAGGCTTGGGGTCGAGCCAGCTCTGTTCGTCGATGGCAAGACCGAGCCCGAAGCGCGCGGCGACTGCCTCGAGGGTCCTCCGGCTGGCGTCGGCGAGCGCCCGCATGACGTCGGGACTGATGTCGCGGCCGATCAGGGTGAAGACCGCCTCGCCGGGTATCGTGTGCGGGTGATTGGGCTTGAGCTCGACCGCGCCGATCGTCACCCGGCTCTGGTCGGTCCCGGCCCCTGCGATGATCGCGGGGATCTGCCGGGCGAAGTCGACCAGCCCGACGAAGGCGTCCTTGCGAAGGTCCATCGGCGTCGTGCCGGCATGGTTGGCGACCCCGGTCAGCCGCACCGACCATTTGAACACGCCGGATATCCCCTCGACGATTCCGATCGGGATTCCCTCGGCCTCGAGCACCGGTCCCTGCTCGATATGGAGTTCGAGGAACGCCTTGACTGAATCGGGATTGCGACGCGCCGTCTCATAGGCGCCCGGAACCAGCCCATGCGCCGTCATGGCGTCGACCAGGCGTGTCCCATCCTCGTCCACGGCTGTCTCAAGCCATGCCGGATCGACGGCGCCGGCGAGTGCCTGCGAACCGAGCATGCCTCCGAAACGGCCTTCCTCCTCGGCCGTGGCGATGACTTCGATGGGACAGGGCGGCGTCACACCGGCGTCCATCAGCGCCCGCACGCATTCCATCGCGGCGGCGACGCCGAGCGCGCCGTCGTAGAAGCCGCCCATCGGTACCGTGTCGAGGTGCGAGCCGACCATCACCGCCGGACCCTCGCCGGTCTTCCAGAGACCGGAGAGGTTGCCGACCGCGTCCATGGAAACCAGCAATCCCAAGGCTTTCATGCGGTCCGCCATGAAGGCGCGGGCGGCCATGTCGGCATCGGAAAAGCCCGGCCGGTTGATGCCGGGGACGCCCTCGGTCCGGCCGATCTCGCCGAGATCCTCCATTTCGGCGCGGAGCCGGTCGCGGTTGATGGTGAGACGGCGGGTCTCTGTTCCAGTCTCCTGATTCGACAAGGCTTTCTCCAACGCGGATCGCGCAATGAGCCGGATTTATGCCCATCGCCTACAAAATAATCATTATGAATTATTGCAGTTAGTCAATCCATCATGATTATATGGGCTCCCGCCTTCCAACGGAGAGACTGCGATGAGATTCCCTCTCAGAAATGCCCTGGCCGGGCTCGCTTTCGTTGCCCTCGCCGGCGGTGCGGTCACCGCGCCGGCCCTTGCGCAGACGCCCCCGAATGTGCTGATCGTCGGCCAGATCGCCGAGCCGAAATCGCTTGATCCGAGCGTCGATACGGCGGTCAACGACTTCCGCATCCTGATGAACCTCTATGACGGCCTGGTTCGCTACAAGGACGGCACGCTGGAGCCCGAACCGGCGCTGGCCGAGTCCTGGGACATCAGCGACGACGGGCTGACCTACACGTTTCACCTTCGCCAGGGCGTCACGTTCCACGACGGCACGCCGTTCAACGCCGAGGCGGTGAAGTTCACGTTCGACCGGATGCTCGACGACAAGCATCCCTTCCACGACACCGGCCCGTTCCCGCTGGCCTTCTTCTTCTCGGCAATCGACTCGACCAACGTCATCGATGACTCGACCGTGGAGTTCAAGCTGAAGGAGCCCTATGCGCCCTTCCTGTCGAACCTCGCCTACCCGGCCGGGCTGATCGTCTCGCCGACCGCGGTCAAGGAGCACGGCGCGGATTTCGGCCGCAATCCTTCGGGAACCGGTCCGTTCAAGTTCGAGAACTGGGATTCCAACACCAGCGTCGTCATCACCCGCAACGAGGACTACTGGGATGGCGCGCCGCCGCTCGAGGCGGTCGTCTACCGGCCGATCACCGATGCCAATACCCGCGTCGCCGAGATGCTGTCGGGCGGCATCGACCTGATGGTCGAGGTCCCGCCGGACAACCTGCAGCAGTTCCGCGACAATGCCGACTACCAGGTCTACGAGCAGGCCGGCCCGCACCTGTGGTTCCTGATCCTCAACGCCAAGGAAGGTCCCTTCGCCGACAAGAAGGTCCGCCAGGCGGTCAACTACGCGATCGACAAGAAGACGCTGGTCGAGAACGTCCTCCAGGGCACCGCCGAAGTCGCCGCCGGTCCGACGCCGCCGGCCTTCGCCTGGGCCTATAACGAGGCGCTCGAGCCCTATCCCTACGATCCGGAAAAGGCCAAGGCGCTGCTCAAGGAGGCCGGCGCCGAAGGTGCCGAGCTCACCTTCTACGTCACCGAGGGCGGCTCGGGCATGCTCGATCCCGTAGCCATGGGCACCGCGATCCAGGCCGATCTCGCCAAGGTCGGGCTCAAGGTCAAGATCGAGACCTATGAGTGGAACACCTTCCTCGGCGAGGTGAATCCCGGGCTCGAGGGCAAGGCCGACATGGCCGAGATGGCGTGGATGACCAACGATCCGGACACCCTGCCCTTCCTGGCGCTCCGTACCGACGCCTTCCCCGACAAGGGCGGCTTCAACTCGGGCTACTATTCCAACCCGAAGGTCGACGAGCTTCTCGAGAAGGCGCGGACCTCGACCGACCAAGCCGAGCGCGCGAAGCTCTACAAGGAGATGCAGACGATCGTGCGGGAGGATGCCCCCTGGGCCTTCATCGCCAACTGGAAACAGAATGCGGTGTCGACCGCGGCGGTCGAGGGCTTCTCCCTGCAGCCGTCCTTCTTCCTGATCCTCAGGGACGTGGCCAAGCCTTGACCAAGACCGGATCGCCCCTCGATCGCCTCCGCGAGGTTTGCCTCTGCCTGCCCGAGGCGACGGAGAAGGAGGCATGGGGCGATCCGACATTCCGGGTCGGCGACCGGATATTCGCGATGCTCAAGACGGGCGACGGCCGACCGTCGGTCTGGCTGAAGGTACCCGCCGGAATGCAGACCGTCCTGATCCAGGCTGACGGAGCATCCTTCTTCAAGCCCCCCTATGTCGGCCACAAGGGTTGGGTCGGCATCCGGCTCGACACCGATCCCGACTGGGACCAGGTCGCCAATCTCGTGCGCCGAAGCTACGCCATGATCGCACCGAAGAAGCTCGCGCGAAACGTGGCCTGACCGACGATGGGCGCGTATATCCTCAAGCGCCTGCTGGCCCTGATCCCGATCCTCATCGGGCTGACCATCATCGTCTTCCTGATGATCGCGCTGATTCCCGGCGGCACGGCGGTGGCCATCCTCGGCCCTCTCGCATCGGCCGAATCGGTCGCCAAGCTCAACGCGGAACTTGGCCTCGACCAGCCGCTGCCCCAGCAATATCTCCACTGGCTCGGCAACCTGCTGCACGGCGACCTCGGTCGCAGCTACAGCCTCAAGCGCCCGGTCGTCGACGAGATTTTCGAGCGTTTTTCCGCCACCGCGATCCTCGCCGGCACGTCGCTGGTGCTGTGTTCGATCTTCGGCCTGCTCGCCGGCATCGTCTCGGCCGTCCGGCAGTTCGGCTGGACGGATCGAATCGTCACCTTCGTGGTGCTGATCGGCATCTCGACGCCCTCCTTCTGGCTGGGCCTCCTGCTCATCATGCTGTTCGCGGTCGCCTGGCCGATCTTCCCGCCGAGCGGCATGTATCTCGCCTATGGCGGCGGCGGCATCCTCGACCTGCTCAACCACCTCGTGCTGCCAGCGGTGACCCTGGCGGTGGTCGCAACCGGCGTCATCGCCCGGCTGACCCGGACGGCGATGCTGGAGGTGCTCCGCCAGGACTATATCCGCACCGCCCGTGCCAAGGGACTGACCGAGGGCCGCGTCATCTACCGCCACGCCTTCAAGTCGGCCCTGGTCACCGTCATTCCGCTGATCGGCGTGCAGGCCGGCCTGGTGATCGGCGGCGCCGTCTATATCGAGACCGTGTTCCAGTGGCCCGGCATCGGCCGGATGCTGGTCGGCGCGATCTCGACCCGCGACATCCTGCTGGTCCAGGGCGGCGTGCTGCTGCTGGCGGTGACCTATGTGCTGATCAACCTCATCGCCGACATCATCCAGACCCTCCTCGACCCGAGGCTGAAGTCATGACCGCGGCGACCGGAACCGCCACGGCGAAGCCGGCCGGTGCCAGCGCGCGGCCCGGCACCTTCCGGCTCTTCGCCAACAACCGGCTGGCCGCCCTCGGCCTCGCCGTCCTTGCCGCGATCGTCATTCTCGCACTGCTGGCGCCCGTCCTGCCGCTCGACGATCCGGCGGTGACCGACCCGGCCAATCGCCTGCTGCCCCCTGGAACGGCGGGGCATATCCTCGGCACCGACCATCTCGGCCGGGATATCCTGTCGCGCCTTTTCTGGGGGACGCGGGTCTCGCTGGCGGTTGGCTTCTCGGCGACGCTGATCGCCGCCTTCTTCGGCTCGCTGATCGGTCTCGTCGCCGGCTATGTCGGCGGCCGCACGGATTCGATCCTGATGCGATCGATCGACATGCTGATGGCCTTCCCCTACATCCTGCTGGCGCTCGGCATCGTCGCGGTCCTCGGGCCGGGCCTCCTCAACGCGCTCTACGCGATCGCCGTCGTCAATATCCCCTTCTTCGCCCGCAACATCCGCGGCGTGACGCGCGGGCTGGCGCACCGCGAGTTCGTCGATGCGGCACGGCTGTCGGGCAAGAGCCACGCCGGCGTGCTGTTCACCGAGGTGACGCCCAACGTGCTGCCGGTCATCGTCATCACCATGTCCTCGACGGTCGGCTGGATGATCCTCGAGACCGCCGGCCTCTCCTTCCTTGGCCTCGGCGTCCAGCCGCCGCAGGCCGACCTCGGCTCGATGCTCGGCGAGGGGCGGAAGCTGCTCTTCAACGCTCCCTTCGTGTCGATCATTCCCGGCGTGACGATCTTCGCCATCGTGATGAGCATCAATCTCGTCGGCGACGGTATCCGCGACGTGCTCGACCCCCGTCTCAGGTCGGGCGCGCTGGCGCGGCCCTCGGCCCGCACCCGCGTCGACCGGCGCGAGGCACCGCCGATGCCATCGGAGTCGTCGGGCACCGCCCTCGATCTCGTCGATCTCAAGACCGAATTCCGGGTCGGCTCGTCGGTCTATCGCGCGGTGGGCGGCGTCAGCCTCGACCTCAAGGACAAGGAATGCCTCGGGCTTGTCGGCGAATCCGGCTCCGGCAAGTCGGTGACGGCCATGTCGGTGCTCGGGCTCGTCGCGACGCCGCCCGGCGCCATCGTCGGCGGACGGGTGATGGTCGACGGAGAGGACCTGCTCGAAGTCTCGGACGAGGCCCTCCGCCGGCTTCGCGGCGGCCGGATCTCGATGATCTTCCAGGATCCGCTGTCGACGCTCCATCCGCTCTTCACCGTCGGCGACCAGATCGCCGAGGCGATCCGTTCCCACCATCCGGTCGGCCATGCGGAAGCGTGGAAACGGGCGGTGGACCTGCTCGAACTCGTCCGCATCCCGAATGCGCGGCAGCGCGCCGGCAGCTATCCCCACGAGCTCTCCGGCGGCATGCGGCAGCGGGTCTGCATCGCGATGGCGCTCGCCAACGATTCCGGCATCATGATCGCCGACGAGCCGACCACGGCGCTCGACGTCACGGTCCAGGCGCAGGTCCTTCGCCTTCTCGACGATCTCCGCAAGGAGAAAGGCGCCGCGGTCCTCTTCATCACCCACGATTTCGGCGTCGTCTCAGAAATCTGCGACCGCGTCGCGGTGATGTATGCGGGCCGCATCGTCGAGCTCGGGACGACGGAGGACGTGCTCTCGCGGCCGGCCCATCCCTATACCCGCAAGCTGATCGACTGCGTGCCGATCCTTGGCGACCCCGAGCGGCGGCTCGATGCCATCGACGGGCTGCCGCCTTCGGTCGCGAGGCTGCCGCCGGGATGCGCCTTCGCCGATCGCTGCCCGCAGGTCCGGGAGGATTGCAGGAGCGGCGACATCGCGCTGACCGCGACCGGCGGCCGCAGCGTGCGCTGCCTCTATCCCCTTGTGGAGACCGTGGAATGACCGCGCTGATGACCGTCAAGGGCGTCGAGAAGCGCTTCGGCGGCGGGCGAACGCTGCTTGGCGGCCCGAAGAAGGCGGTGCATGCCGTTCAGGGCATCGACGTCGTCGTCAACAGGGGTGAGACACTGGGCATCGTCGGCGAATCCGGCTGCGGGAAGTCGACGCTTGCCCGCATGCTTGTCGGCCTCGACCGGCCGTCCTCGGGCTCGATCCGCATCGAGGGCGTCGACCCCACCGATTTCGAGCGTGGCAACGCGCGCGCGCTGGCCAGGAAGATCCAGTATGTCTTCCAGGATCCGGTCTCCTCGCTCAATCCGCGCAAGACGATCCGCACGATCCTCGAAATCCCGATGGTCCACCTCCGCGGCCTCGACAAGCCGGCGCGCGAAGCGCGGCTCGCCGAACTGATGCAGGCGGTGAAGCTCTCGCCGGAATTCCTCGATCGCTATCCGCATGAATTTTCCGGTGGCCAGGCCCAGCGCATCGGCATCGCCCGGGCGCTCGCCGCGGAGCCCGAGCTGATCATCCTCGACGAACCGGTGTCGGCGCTCGACGTCTCCGTCCAGGCGCAGGTCCTGAACCTGCTCGAAGACCTGCAAAGCCGCTTCGACCTGACCTACGTCTTCATCAGCCACGACCTTTCGGTGGTCGAAAGCGTATCGGATCGCGTCGCGGTGATGTATTTCGGGCGAATCGTCGAATATGCCGACGCGCGCGACCTCTTCCGCGAGCCTCGTCATCCCTATACCAGGCTCCTCTTCGATGCCGCGCCGGTTCCGGGCAAGCGCAGCGTCCGCAGCGAGGAGGAGCCGGCCGAGCTGCCCGACCCCTACGCGCCACCGCCCGGCTGCGCCTTTGCGCCCCGTTGCCCGAATGCCCGGGAACGGTGCCGGACCGAACGACCCGACCTCGACTCGCATCGTTATTCGCGGGGGCATTCCGCGGCTTGCTTTTTCCCGGTCCGCAGATGAAAGCTCCGGAATCGAAGGACCGCGAGCAAGGAAAGGCCGCGATGGCGATAGGCGTCGAGGATCAGGGCTCCATCATCGTTCCGCCCCGCCCGCAACCGGAACGGCGGCTGAAGCGCACCGACGACATCGCCGAAGGCATCAAGGACCTCATCGTCGAGCAGTCGCTGTCGCCCGGCGACCGCCTGCCGAACGAACGCGAGCTGATCGACCAGTTCAAGGCGTCGAAGAGCACGGTCCGCGAAGCGCTCAAGTCGCTCGAGACGCAAGGCCTGATCCGCTCGCGCACCGGCCCCGGCGGCGGGACCTTCGTCGGCCAGCTGTCGCGTAGCCGGGCGATGGAGCTGCTTGGCAACTATTTCTTCTTCCGCCAGCCATCGATCGGCGACATCTATGCGGTGCGGATCGAGCTTGAGCCGGAACTGGCGGCGAGCGTGGTCGGCCATCTCACCAGCGCGGACTACGAAACGCTGGAGCGTACGATGAACCTCTACGAGCGGCCGCCGCGCGACCGGGGCGAGGAATACCGGCAGCGGCTCGCCGAGCTCGACTTCCATTCGGTGCTGGCCGAGCTGTCGCCCAACCCGATCCTCGGCTTCATCTGCGGCTTCATGCACAACCTGCTGCGCAACCTGACGATCTGCCGACAGATCTACGCCTCGCCCAACCCGGATCTCCGGGAACAGGGGCTGCATTACCAGATCAGCCTGATCCGGGCGCTGAAGGACGAGGACGCCGAATCCGCCCGGCGAATCATGCGCGAGCATATGGAGATGGCACGACGCTCGATGGAGCAGTCGGAAGCCATCGTCACGCGCGGCTTTCTCAGGCTCGACCGCAAGCCGTGACGGAATTCATGGCGCAACCATGCCCCGCCGATCTCGGGCGGAGAGATTGACAAGCACGGGCCGCTGCCGTTTTTTCGCCGTCGAGCCGGGCTAAGGCGGCGGCCAGGCGGGCAATTCCCTTCGACCCACCAACTGGAGAAGACTATGAACAAAGCGCAGTATCTGGGGTTCGGCTCGGCAGCGCTGGTTGCAGCGATGCTGACCGTTCCGGGCCTGGCCACTGCTGAAATTTCGTCCGACTTCATCGTGGGCGGCACGCCCGCGCAGGAAGGTGCGTGGCCCTGGCAGGTCCGCCTTCTGGATGATTTCGACGTCCGTTCCGGCTTTTGCGGCGGTTCGCTGATCGCCGACCAATGGGTGCTCACCGCCGCCCATTGCGTCGTCCAGGGCGGCCAGACGGTCGACAGCGTCGTCATCGGCTATGGCAGCATCTACCAGAGCGACCTGAAGATGGTGGGGAGCGAGAAGATCATCGTCCATCCCAACTATCAGAAGGAGAATCACGCCGACATCGCCCTGATCAAGCTGGCAGAGCCGGTTTCGGGCGCGACGTTCATCGACATCGCCGACCCGTCGACCGAAGACCAGCTGGTCGCGCCGGGCGATGAGCTCACCGTCACCGGCTGGGGGGCGCTGTGGGACTTCGAGGGCTTCGAGGAAGCGCTCTACAGCCGCGGCGGCCGCGCCGAGGTCGATACCCACGAGCTGCTCAACGCCAATGCGCTGATGTCGCCGGAACAGCTGCACCAGGTGACGGTGCAGGCGATCTCGTCCGACGAATGCAAGGCCGCCTACGAAGCCTATGGCGCGGCGACCGACACGTCCTTCTCCATCGCGCCGACCGAGCTTTGCGCCGGCAGCCCGAGCGGCGCCAAGGACTCCTGCTACGGCGACAGCGGCGGTCCGCTGGTTGCCAAGGCGGATAACGAGCTCGGCTATATCCAGGTCGGCGTCGTGAGCTGGGGCAGCCAGTGCGGCAACCCGGTGCTGCCGGGCGTCTATAATCGGCTGTCGCAGTTCCGCGGCTGGGTCCACGAGCAGATGGACGCCAACTGAGCGACGATCCCTTCGCTTTTGCGAGAACAAGGCGCGGCTCCCACCGGGGCCGCGTCTTTTTTTGCGCTACCAGAGGCCGAGGATGCGGTCGGCCAGCGCCTGGTCGACAAGGACGAGGTTCGTCCTTTTCCGATTCTTCGCGGCGTCCTGAACCGCGAGGATCTCGTCGCTCGCCAGATCGAGCGCGGCTAGCTCCGCGGTCGCGGCATCCGCCTCTTGGTTGCGTCCCTCCGCCGCGAAGAGCTCGGCCGCGACAGAGAGATGCATGCCGCGCGTCAGTCGATCGCCGGACAGTTCGGCGAGGTCGCGATGCGCCTCCGCGACATCGAGCGCCGCCGCCTTGGACGCAAGCCAAAGGAAGGTCTTGCGCCAGTCGTCGTCGTTGCCGATCTCCGGCCGCAGAAGATCCGATATTTCGCCATAGGCCTCCTTGAGGCTGAGCGCCGAGAACGTTGTCCTGAGGTCGCTGGCCGAAACGAAATCGGGACGAACCGAGCCGATCATGATCGCCAGGTTGTTGTAGGCAACCGGGAGCCCGGCCTCGGCCGCCGGGATCAGGAGCCCAAGGATTGCCGCCTGGTCAGGCTCGGCGCTCTTGCTCAGTCCCCTGGCGCGATTGAACATGTCGCGCGGAGAATCGCCGGCGCAGGCCGCCATCACCAGCCCCACGTCGATCTCGCCGAAGCCGACCGGACGCGTGGTGCGGGTGACGTCATTGGGATGCGCGGCAAGACGGTCGCATTCGGTCGGGTCGCCATTGGCGCCGTCGGCGATGCGGAGCGGCGCGCCGGCCTGCGCCGCGGTGAAGCCCCAATAATAGTCGGCCCGCGTATCGAGGGGCCAGGTCGACCCTTCGCGAAGCAGGCCGCGTTCCGCGGCACGGTCCCGCACCGACTCCCGCTGGCGGGCGAGCGAGAACGCGTCGAACGTGAGATCGGCGAGCCGGGCGGCATCATAGTCCGGGTCGCCCGGCTGCGGACCGAATCCGGTAAGCGCCGGATCGCGAAGATCGCGGGCCATGGCGTTCTCGAGCACCCGAACCTCGCCGTCCATCACCAGCCGGCGCCGATATTCGCCGAGATCGGCAAAGGCGGGATCGGCGATCGCCTGCTCGAATGCCTGGACAGCCTTGGTCAACAGCGGCCCACTCGCCGAGGCCGCGAATTTGCGGCCATAGGCATTGCCGAGGACCGCCCGGTCCCATGGCGTGAATGCCGTGTCCCGCGCGAATTCGAAATCGGCGATAGCGCCGTCGAGCCAGGCCTCGAACCGGGCAGGATCGGGAGAAGCCAGCTCTTCGTCGGCCAATGTGCTCAGCCAGAAACGGAGCCGCCCGCGGATCACCGACAGGCGGTCGCGCTCGGCGCCCGCGGCGTTATCCAGAAGAAGCGAGAGGAACCGTTCGGCCGCCGCCAGCTCGTCGAGATGGGCCGCCGCTTCGTCCTGACCGACGGCGTTCAGGTGGCTCTGCCAATCATAGTCCCAGAAATCGAATTTCAGGTCTCCGAGAGCCGCGAAGTCGATCCCTGCCGGATCGGCCGCGGCCAGTGTCTCGACGGATTGCCGCAAGGCGTCGCGCAACGCGGCATTTGCCTCGCCTTCCAGGGGCGCTCCGGCTTCCGAATCGACGATGAGAAGCACCGCGGATGCCGCGGCGGAATCGGCGTCCGACGCGCCCGCCGCCCGCAGCTTGCTCCGCAGCCTCTCGACCGTCGCGAGCCGCCCGGCCATTCCGGCTTCGTCGGAAAGCGTTATCGCTGACCCGGCGGCCATGCGCAGCGCCCGGCGATAGTGCTCCGCGGCCGCTCCGGGATCGGTCGCCACGGTCTCGTTGCCGAGTTCCTCCTCGACGACGGCGGCAAGGACGGAAATTGCGTCGGGATCGGCACCCGCCTGCTCAAGGCCCGAAAGCCAGGACGAAACCTCGGCGAGCGGGACGGGATCGCCAAGCGCCGGTCCGGCCGCCGGCGCTTCCGTCGTCAGCTTGTCGTAGACGTCGACGACCACGTCGTCGGAGAGGATCCGGGCGAGCGCCGCGCGGCGCGCCACGATCGGCACCGGGATGCGCGGTTGCGCACCGCCCGCGAGGCGGAACTGGTTCTCCGCCCGGGCGTAGTGAAGCAGCGCGTCGGCAAGCGTCGATTCGTCGGGGAGCTTCCGCTCGGCCATGACAGCCAGCAACCAGTGATCATAGGGATCGTAGCCGCCTGCCCGGTTGGCATAGATCGACGCCAGGTCGTCGGGGATCGAAGCACCCGCGGTCAGCTGCTGTATCATCGCCTCGGTCGGGAAGACGGCAAGCCGCGGATCATGCGCGGCGATCGCGTTGGCGGTGTCAGGCGCGGTTGCCGACAGGACGGTGATCAACCGGGCAAGCGCATAGGGGTCCGCCGGCGCCAGCTTCAGCAGGTCCAGCACCCCTTCCCTGCCTTCGGTATTCGCCGCTTCGACCAACGCCTCGCCTTCCGGCGTTGTCCGGCAGGAGCGGCGCGCGGTGTTCAGGGCCTCGCCGAATTCGGCGCTGTCGGCGGCACGGGCCATGATCGCGAGCGCGGTCCGGCACGCCGTCGCGCCGCCCGCATCCGCGCCACCGTTGCGACGCTTGCCAAGCATCTGGAAGACATTCTGGAACTGGCCGGCGGCGTCATCGGGCGAGCGCTGCTCCCGCATGATCGTCAGGGCCAGGAGGTCGCGGTCGGCAGGCAGCGCGGGCGGTTCGACGAAGACCTCCGGCCCGTAATCCACCGATACCGCTTCGCCGTCGCCAAGCTGCCCGAGCAGATTGATCCATGGAACGGCGAATACCTGGGTCAGCCGGCCGTCGTCGCCGATGGCATAGCCGACCGAGCGCTTCCAGTAGTCGAGGCCTTCGCGATCGTCGCCGGCATTCGCGACGAGGCGGCCATTGGCCGCCGATAGCCTGATCGCGCCGAAACTCGAGAGACCGGTCTCGACCCGACCGATCTCCTTCGGCCCGCCATTCTCGATCGCGTAGACCGTGATCCGGCCGTCGGTGGCGGCAACCGCGAACCGCCCATCGCCAAGGGCCGCAATGTCGGCAATCGCGTTGTTCTCGATCTGCCCGAGCCGCCGCAACTGGAAGGCATCGTCACCCTCGACCGAAAGAACCAGCAGCCCGGTACTGCCCCAGACGAACAGGGCGGCCGTCGAGGGGTCGGTGGTGAAGCCGCGCAGCTCACCGATATCCTGCCAAAGGTCGTCGGCCACTACCACCTGGTCAATGGCGCCCTCCGTCCCGCTTCCCTGGCGGATCCTGAGCAACGCCCCGCTCGGACCACGTGCCATGAAGCTCCCGCCAGCGTCATCGAGCGGCGACAGGCCGGACAGCGCGTTGATCCGGCGAGCATTGTCGCCGCCGAGCGTGCTCGCCCGCCATTCGACCTCGCCGCCGCGCGCGACAAAGGCATGTTCGCCGTGGTTCGTGGTCAGCAGCAGCGTGTCGCCATCCGGCGAGAAAGCGGCGGAGACGAAGGTGCAATCGCCAAGTGACTTGTCGGGGCCGGCGCGGCAGAAGATCGGGACCGGGGTGTAGCTCTCGTCGACAACGAATTTCCCGAGCTCCGGACGATAGAGATAGACAAGCGCCTCGGTCTCCGAAATCTGGACCACCCTGAAACTTTCCTCGCCGACATGGCTGGTGAGGATCGTCTCGCTGACGTCGATCCCGGGATCGAGATCAGCTTCGAGCTTGGCTATTCGCGGCAGTGCCCGGGCGGCGAAAAGCTGGGCGACGTGCTCCCGGGTCAATTCGGCCGGATATCCGGTTCCGGTCGTCGCTACCGTCACATACGGCGTCCCGAATCCTTCGGGCCCCCATTGCTTCGGCTCGAAGCGCCTGAGCGTGTCGGTCCACTCGCCGTTGACGCGGGTAAGCTTGCGCGTCCAGAGGTCGTTCAGCACCCAGGGCGCATCCGCCGGACGCGCCTTGCCGTCCGAGGCTATCTCCACGACGATCTCGATCGACGGCTGGACCCCGCCGGTGCTGTGCGCGGTATGCAGCCGTATCCGGGGCTGGGTCCGGCCATGCCAGAGGACCTCCCCGTCGTTGCGATCGACCAGGAGGAGGCAGGAGAGCGGATCGACCGCGGGGCCAGGCGTCGGATTATCGCAGTCTCCGGCTGTCGCATGGACAGCGATATAGCGGCCGTCGACGGTGACGACGGCGTCATCGACGCTCCCCAGACCGCCAAACGCCGTCCGGCTCCCTTCGGCATCCATGCCGATCAACTGTCCGTCGACGACGGCATAGAGCACGTCGTCGACGATGCCGGCGATCCGCAGGGGCGGCATGCCGATTGCCGGATCGGCGAGCTCGAGATCGACAACCCTCGACCATTTCGACCAGTCATCGCTCTCCCGATCGAGGATCATCACGCGCGGGATGCTGTTGGTGCCGTCGAACGCCTTGGCGGCATAGACAATGTAAATCCGCTCGCCGACCGGGTCGTAGCCGATATCGTCGATGCGCTCGGCCTCGCCCTCCGACCCGTCGGTGTAGCGGGCAAAATCGCCGCGTTCGCCGAAGGCGGCCCAGAGATTTCCATCACCCGTCACGACAACGCCAACCGGAATGTCCGGGCCGATCAGCGCGGCGCCGACCGGCGTCTTCTCGTAGGCCGTCGGCGAGTCGGGCATCGGGTATCGGGCGACGACCCGGCCGAGCAGGTCGATGACCCGGAGATAAGGGGTCTGGTTGTCGACATCCGACCAGTTGATGACGATCGAGAGCCCCGGTCCGCCCGGTGGATTGCGCCAGCGGCTGACATCGCCCCAGCCCGGCAGGGTCGTCTCGGGAATTGTCGCATTCGCCATGGTCGCCTGGAACGCGAAGGCCGGGCGCAGCAACTCGACCGTCGCGAGATTCTCGACGGTCGCGTCGCTCGAGTCGCTGACATAGGCCGATTCCGCGGCGCGCGACAGCAGGCTCCCTGCGGTCGGGATAGCGCTGGTCGATTGCTCCACGCCGACATGGAAGGTTCCAATCCGGCCGGCAAATTGCTGGGCGATCAGCTTGGCATTGGCGCGCGAGGCTTCTTCCTGGGCAAGCCTCGCCTCGGCCGCCGATTGCGCGGCCTCCAGCGCCTTCTCCTCGGCAACGACGCGCAGGCGCTCGGCCTCCGCCTTCTCCTGGCGGGCAATCGCTGCCTGCTCCTCGGCCCGCTGACGCTGCCGTTCGGCTTCCTGACGCTGATCCTCGGCCAGCTGGCGCTGGCGCTCAGCCTCCAGACGCTGGTCCTCGGCCAGCTGGCGCTGGCGCTCGGCCTCCTGGCGCTGTTCGTCGGCGATATCGGCCTGTTCAGTGGCGATGGTCGCCTGCTGGTTCGCCTCGCGCCAGAGATAGATGGCGGCCCCGGCGCCGACCGCCGCCAGCACCACCGCCGCCGCCAGCGCGGCGCTCAACCGCTTGAACCGCCCGCCGGTTCGCGCCGCCTCCTCGGCTTCGATGAGCTTGCGCTGATCCTCCTCCTCGCGCGCCTTCTGCTCGGCCTCGGCCGTCTGGCTGTCTTCGAGGAACTTCCTCGCTTCCTCGAAATTGTTGCCGTAGCGCGCGGCCCAGGCCTCGCTCGGATTCGCCCGCGTCCACCAGGCGACGAGGTTGTCGAGGTCCAGCCCGGTGAGCAGACCGCCGGCGCCCGCCTCGAAGCGCTCGGCCCGCGACAGGAGCTGGTTCCAGGCGTCGGCCGACTGGGCCTCGTCATCAAGGCATCCGGAGAGGCGCCGCCACTGACGGATCAGGCTCTCATGGGAGATATCGATGATGGTGTCGTCGTCGAGCGCCTCGGGTTCCGGCGGGGTCAGGAAATTGACCCCGGGAACGCGAAATGCATCGACGACAGCGGCGACCGAATCGCGCCGGTCGCCCGCGAGCTCGACCAGTTCGGCGAATCGGGTCGGCCGGCGGACCGCGTCGATCACCGTCCGTCCCGTCACCAGACTGCGGAAGACGGTGTCGATCACGTCGGCATGGGCCGGATCGATGCCCGCGGCGACCTCGTCGGCGTGACGGTCGAGAGCGCCGCCAAGCTGCCCGGCGGCCTCGTAATCGGCCAGGGTGAGGACGATATTCTCTTCGTTGCGCGACCGCGCCCGTTGCCACAGCAGGTTGAGCACATGCTGCATGAGTGGCAGCTGGTCGGCGCGCCGGCCGAGCCGCCGTCGCTGGTCTGCGCCGCCTCCGGCATCCCAGGGCGCGAAATCGGTGAGGTCGTTGAGCAGCCGGTTGACCAGCGCTTCCTCGATCTCGAAACCGCAGACGCCGGCCGGTCCGTCGATCGCCTGGCGGCACTCCTCGCGGGTCATGCGCGGGGTGAGATAGAGGCCGCGATTGATGAATTCCGGCAGGGCTTCGATCAGCGTGCAGGCGCCGAGATATTCGGAGCGCATGGTGATCACGACATAGAGCGGCAGCCGCGCCTCGCGCGCCGCCTCGATCAGCAGGGCGACGAAGGCCTCGGCCTCCTCGCGCCCGGAATAATCCTCGTAGCGGAAGAGCTCCTCGAACTGGTCGACGAGGACCATGAGGTTGGCGCCGTCCGGCAGATGCCCGGCCTCGTACCATTCGACCAGCGAGCGGGGCCCCCGGCGCAGGAAGGAGGAGAGGATCTCGATCTCCCCCTCGTCCGGCTCCTCGATGCCCTGAAGCCCGAGAAGCGCGACGGCGAGCGAGCGGATCGGATGACCGCGCGGACGGAGATCGGCGATCTGCCAGTCGGACCCGGCCGAGGCGAGGAAGCCGAGTTCCAGCGCGTTGAGCAGACCCGTGCGCACCAGGGACGACTTGCCGCTGCCGGAGGTGCCGAGGACCGCCAGGAAGCGGCTCGCGGCAAGGGTGTCGACCATCTGGTCGACGCAGTCCTCGCGACCGAAGAAGAGATCGAACTCGTCGCGGGTGAACGGCCGCAGACCGGGGTAGGCGATGCGCCCCGTGATCGTCTCGATCATGAGGCCAGGTCCAGGACCACGCTATCGACGAGTTCAGGTGAAAGGCCCGCCCGGGCGTCGATCTCGTCGACCTCGGGCAGCGCGATGCCGAGCGGCGGCTTTTCCGCCGGCGGGCAGTTGAGGATCTTGAATTTCCGCGGCGGCCGGTCGCGATCACGCTTCAGCTTGTTGTAGAGCATGATCTGGTTGCGCACCCAGAAGTTCTTCGCCGCTCCGTAGATCAGCACCACCGAGCCGCATTCGCGCCAGCTCCGCTCGAGGTCCTGGCGGACATCCTTGGCGTCGCCATAGGGCTGGGAGAGCATCACCGGCACCTTCTGGTTCCGCATCTTCTCGAACAGCGCCTCGGCGACCGACTGGTCGGTGGCGTCGGCATTGATGAAGATCGGCGCGTCGTCGAAATCCTCGACCACCGGCTCGGGCTTCGGCGGCGGCTCGGTCGCGAGCTTCCGGATCTGGGCCTTGAAGGACTCGAAGCCGATGGCGGCGACCTTCTCGCCGAACAGGAAGGCGCGGTGCGCCTCGTCGGCGACGTCGTCGGCGACGAGGTCAGGCGAGCGCCACTGGAGAATCCTGCGGCCGGCCGCCTCGGCGAGCTGGTACTGGGCGGCGAGATAGCCCTCGGGCATGTCGCGCGGACGCCGTCCGGAGGTCCGGCCGAGCAGTTGGACGAACAGGTCGCTCTTCGCCAGATCCTGTTCGACCGCCGCTTTGAAGTCGGCCGATCCCTGCGGATAGAAATCGGTCGGCAGGTTCGGAATGCCGCACTGGTCGAGATAACTGACGAGTTGCTCGCGATCGGCCTCGAGGTCTTCCGTGACCTGGGCGATCATCACGGTCTTGACGTTCTCGTCCGCCGCGGGGCCGCCGGGGGCCGCCTCTTCGGGCGCCGGTGCATAGGCCGGCGCCGCTGGGACGGGCTCGGGCGCGGCGGGATGCATCATGGCCGGGGCGGGCGCCGGTGGCGGCGGCGCGACAGCCGTTTCCTCCGCCGGCGCCTGCGGCGTGGTCGGGACCGCGATCGGCGAAAGCGGCGGCGCCGCTCCCTGCTTCCGCATCGCCACCAACTGGCTGCGAATCTGTTCGGCGAGCTTCTGGAGAAGCACGTAGTAGAGATCGCTGTTGAGCTGCTGGGTGACCGTCAGGGGGATATCGTCGGCGGGGTCGCGCTGCCAGAAATTGATCCGGTAATAGTCGTTGAGCGGGTCCGGATAGCGATCGCCGGGATCGAGCGGCAGGCGCTCGACGGCGAAGAGCCGCCGGGGATCATTCGAAGTCTCGATGAAAGCCGCCAGTTCGTCCCTGGTCCATTGGCGATTGATATAGCTCGGCGAACCGATGGCCAGGAACACGGCCGAGCCCCGGACGTTCTGCAATATCTCGTCGAGATGATGGTTGGCGCGCAGGCGTTTCGAATCGAAGAATATCTTCACCTCGTCGCCGCGCCCGAGACGCTGCTTCAGCGCGATGCCCAGATATTTGGCAAGCTTGTCGACCCACGCGCCGCCGAAGACGTCGACCTCGTTGTCGGCGTGCGCGTAGCTGATGAAGACATCGTTCTGATAACCAGGCACAAACGCCATGGCCTGCCGAATTCCTTTGGTCCATCCAGGCGATTGGAACGTGCCTAGCCTACCCGATATCCTTGGTTTCGCAAGCGAAACGCGCTAACGCTGGGCGGCTTGCCGGGAATCTGAAAAATGGCAGAAAGAGCCGCCGGATTGCCGGTTTTTCGGCACGCTTGAGCCCCAACAGCGCCGGTATTGGCACCTACTAGCCTCGGGCGCACGAGACGGAGCATATGAGATGGATTTCAGCGTCAGCATCGAGTCGTTGGGCGGCGGCGCAATCGTCAAGGGCCCGGCGGGCACGCCGGCCGACAGCTCCGGGGGAATCGGTTTCGATCCCGGCAAGGACGAAATCGTCTTCGGCCGCGAGCCGGCATCCGATGTCGTCTTCGCGCCGGAGGACCGGATCGTCAGCCGCAAGCATTTCCGTCTCTACCGGCAGCCGTCGGGCCATTACGCGATCGAGGTCTTCGGCAACCGCTATGTCGCGCTGAACGGCACGCCAGCCAGCTCGGGCGAGCACGTTTCGGACGGAGACATACTCCAGCTCGGCAGCAAGGATGGCCCGAAGCTTAAGCTGCGCCTCAAGGAGGTCGCGGACGCAGGCGGCATGGACCGCACGCTGACCCAGGCGAAGGTGGTTCGCTCGGGCGTCCAGTTCAAGCAACTGCGCCGGGTCGTCGGATCGCTTGCCATCGTCGTGCTCGTCGCCGGCGTCGGCGGCTATTTCTATCTCGACCAGCAGGCCGGCCGGCTCGATGCGCTGGCGACGCTGCAGGAGGCGATCGGCAAGAAGGTCTCGGCCGACTTCAGCAGCGAGCTGGTCGCCCGCATGAAGGATTCGGCCTATGCCGTCGTGCTGGTCGGCAAGGATGGCTCCCGCACCCTGCTCGGCACCGCATGGCCGGTCGGCGAGGGCATGGTCGCCACCAATGCCCATGTCGCCGCCCAATACGACCCGCGCGGAACGCGGAAGCTGCTCGTGATCCATCCGGGCAACACCATCGTCCACACCGTAACGGCCGCCTGGATCCATCCCGGTTACGCGGCGCTGAAAGATTTCCGATCCAAGGAAAGCCGGGCCGATCCCGATTTCAAGGCGGCCTTCGAGGGCCTGCCGCAACCGTCCGGCTTCGACGTCGCCGTGCTCGACGTCGACAACGCCGACAAGCTCGGCGCGCCGCTGGAACTCGCCTCTCCGGAAGAGATCGCCGCGCTCGGGCCCGGCGCCAAGCTCGCCTATGTCGGCTATCCGGTGGAGGGCACCACCGGGCAGCGGACGGCGGCCGACAATCCCGAGCCGCTGGCCAAATTCGGCTATGCCAGCTCGATCACCGACTTCTTCCTGTTCAACACCGATCCGGCGCGAGCCTACCTGATTCGCCACAGCATCCCGGCAACGGGTGGCGCCAGCGGCAGCCCGATCTTCAACGAGCAGGGCCACGTCGTCGCGATTCTCTCCGGCGGAACCGTCTTCGACACCGGCGGTGCCCGGCAGCCGAGCGCCGTGCTCGAGAACTTCGCCCAGCGCGCCGATCTGCTGAATGCCCGCCTCGATCCCGGCGTCACCTTCAACGTCGAAGACGCGGTCGCCTACTGGCATGATACGGTCCTGCCCCGCTTTGGCCGCCATCGCCAGCAGATCGTCGCCGATGCCGCCGCGGCGCTGGAAGACGCCGCGCCCGGCCAGAAGGCCGTCGAGACGCTGCACCTCAAGTCTTCGCTCGGTGACCGCGATGCGGTCGCGGCCGGTCCGGTGCTCTATCGCGAGCATGAGATCAGCGTCGAGCCCGGCAAGCATTACAGCATCGTCGCCTATGGCGAGCTCGGCCGTCCGCTTTCGATCCGCCTGTTCAGGGGCGACGAGGCCGTCGGCTTCGCCGGCACGGGAACCTCCTTCGCGACGGTCGAATTCGTCGGCGAGGCGAACGAGACGCTGACGGTGCGCGTGCTCGGCGAGAAGAATGATCCGGTCGACTACGAACTCTTCGTCATGGTCGCCGAGAACGCGAATACCGCGGAACAGACGAACTAGGACCAGGGCGTCACCAGCCGCCGCCGCCACCTCCGCCGCCGCCGCCGCCCGAGCCGCCTCCTCCGCCGCCGCCGGAGAAGCCGGAGGATGACGACTTGGGCGCCGGGATCGAGCTGGCGAACGAGCTCTGGGCAGACGAAACCGTCGAAGCGACCGAGCTGGCAAAGCTGTGGCCGCTCCATCCATGTCCGCCATGCCAGACCGGATTGTAGCTGCTGGTGACGGTCTTGCCCGGATTGGTGCGGGCAAAGGCCGTCTCGAAGGCCTCCGACCACGGCTTCTCGACATCCAGCGCCACCGCATAAGGGAGCAGCCGCTCGAACTGCCCGGTGTCGAGATCGGGGGCGTCCTTGTAGTTCATGCGCTCCGATTCGGCCGTCCGGATGTAGAGCTCGAGGCCCTCGATCTGGTCCATCACGGCCCGGCCGGCCGCCGTCGGTGCCCGCAGCAGGTAGAAGAAGATCCCGTTCATCGCCGCGAAACCGCCGACCAGGACCAGCGGGAAGCCGTTGCGGGCGATCGCCGAGAGCACGCTTTCGCCGAAGCCGGTCGGAAGGCTGCTCACCATGTTGCCGAAGGTCGAGAGGATGCCGAATCCGATGAAGCCGAGGACGAGCAGGTTGAAGCCGATGGCGAAGATCGAGCCGACCTTCCGCGGTCCGAACAGGGCGCGCACGAGGGGAATGATAAACACGCCGAGGAAGACGCCGACCATGACCGAGGCGACGAGCAGCCCGATCTCGGCATCCGGAAGGTCACCGAAGAACAGAACGCCGGCGCAGACGAGCGCCGTCAGGATCAGGCCGACGACGAAATAGCCGAGATTGCGCCGAAAGAAGCGGTTCCGGTTCTCGCCCTCGACAGCACTCTTGAAACGACTGAACGCGCTGGCCAGGCTCTTGCCGTTCGCCTTGTCGATCGTCACCTTGCCGCCCTTCCCCGCGACCCAGTTGAAGATCGCATTCTCGCCCGGTGGCAGCTTCGCGGCCGGTTTCGGCGTCTCGGTGCGGCTGAGGACGATGTCGCCGCCCGAATCGTTGAAGATCAGCAGCCCCTTCGTCGCAAGCGACAGCGCGGCGGCGGTGAACTCCCGCCATCCGCCGCTCCAGCCGAAGTCGCGAACGTATCCGGCGAGCGCCGGGGAGATGCCGCTCGGCGGATGGAAGAGCGGGATGATCGTGCCCCTTGGCGGGTCGCGTCCGACCGCGTTCCACGAGATCAGGTAGAAGACCAGAACACCGACCAGGCCGATGCCGCCGAGGAGGAAGCGTCGGTTGTCGAGGAACCAGTAGTGGAAAGCCTGCATCCCGCTTGGCGGAGAGACCAGGCCATCCGGAATCTGGAGCACCACCGACAGTCCCTCGCGCGGCGGAAGCGTCGCCGTCGTTGTCACCCTCAGGCTGTCGTCACCGGTGATCTCGCCGGTGACGGCCTTCCCCTCCTCGCCGTAGCGGCCGGTATAGGCCGTCCAGCGAACCGGGGCGCGGTTGTCCGGCAGGGTGAAAAGCGCCGTCGCCTCGAGGATCGGGAAGGACCAGTCGTTGCCGGTGACGTTCCAGAAGAGCTCGGTATGCTCAGGCAGGAAGCGGATCTGCCGCCCGGTTTCATAGTGGATCCGATAGGTGTAGGTGCCGGGATCGAGATAGATATCGCCGTCACCGACATAGATGCGGATGCCTTCGCTGTTGCTCGCGGTGTGATAGGGCTCCGGCCGGCCGTCACGGGTGATCTCGCGGATCGAGAAGCTCACCTTGTGCACGTTGTCATTCTCGTCGACGAAGGTCAGCGGGACGTCCCGGAAGATGCCGTGCCGTATCTGCGTACCTTCGGCATGGACCCTGATCGTCTCGACGACATCGAGGACGCCGTCCGGCCGGACCTCGACGTTGGCGTCGAAGCGCTCGATGACCTCTTCGGCGGCGGCCGGAACCGAAACGACGAGAAGCGCCGCCGCAAGGCCGGCAAGAAGCGCCCTCATCGCGCGGCCCCGCCGAATTCCACGCCGGGAACCGCCCGTTCGCTCGATTCCATCTCGAAGAAATCGCGACGGCCGAAACCGAACAACCCGGCGATGATGTTGCTCGGGAAGGATTCGACCAGGACGTTGAGATTCCGCGTCGCGCCGTTGTAGTAGCGCCGCGCCATCTGGATCTCGTCTTCGACCGAGGCCAGCGTCTTCTGCAGCTCCAGGAAATTGTCGCTCGCCTTGAGGTCCGGATAGGCTTCGGCGAGCGCGATCAGCTTGCCGATCGCAGCCGACAGCTTTCCTTCGGCGCGCGAGCGCGCGGCGACGTCGCCTTCCGGAATCTTGCCCGCCGCGGCACGGAGCTCCGTCGCCTGGGTGAGCACCTGCTGCTCGTGCGCGGCGTAGCCCTTCACCGTGCTGACGAGGTTGGGAATGAGGTCGGCCCGCCGCTTGAGCTGCACATCGATGCCGCTCCATCCCTCCTCGGCCATCTGCCGCGTCCGGACGAGGCGGTTGAAAAGGACGATGCCATAGACCACGACAACGGCGGCTATCGCCAGGACGATCCAGGTAGCCATTGATCGATCTCCCCGAAAGCCACCCGCGTTTATCATCACTTTCGCCGACAAAGAAGGGCGTGAGGCGCGGCCCCTATCGGTACCCATGGTCGGTCGTTGCGGCGCCGACGACCTGACGGCAGAGTAGGCAGGCGGACAAGGCGAGACGCGGAGATGACAATGACGACGGTCAAGACAGCCCGACGGGGCGGGAAGGCATGGGCGCGCGCCGGGCTGATCACGCTCGCGCTCGCTTTCAACGCTGCGATCGACCATGCATGGGCACAGGATGCCGGCCTCGAAGCCGATGCGCGGGCCGCCATCGTCACGGTTTTCGACGCCCTCGCATCCGGCGATGCCGGACAGGTCCGCCCCCTGCTGGCGCCGGAATTCCAGCTCGTCCGCTCCAACGGCGCCGCCTATGACAAGGAGGAATACCTGGCGCGCAGCATCCCGCATATCGACAGCGAACCGGCGATCAACAACCTGGTGGTCACCCGCAACGGCGATATCGTGGTGACCCGCTTCCGGCTGCGGATCGAGGAGGAGCTCGACGGCAAGAAGGCGGAGAGCGACGCCCCGCAGCTGATCGTCTTCAGGATCACCCCCGGGGCCTGGCAGGTCGTGGCGTCCGCCAATTTCGCCAGGTTGTCGGAGTGAGCGCCGGCAAGCATCGCCGGCCCTGTGCATAACGCCGGCATGCCCCGACCTTTCTTTGGCAAGGCGATTGCTTCGATGTCATGATTGCCCGCTAGGGAGGTCATGCTCCGCGAAAAGGACAGCCCATGCCTGGTGTCATCATCACCATTGCCCAGCAAAAAGGCGGCTCCGGCAAGACGACGGTCGCCGCGCATCTCGCCGTCGCCCTCGGCACGCGCGACAAATCGGTCGCGATCGTCGACGTCGACCCGCAAGGCAGCCTCGGCGAGTGGTTCGAGCGACGCGAGGAGCGCCTCGGCGAAGAGGGAATCGACCTCGAATTCCGGACCGCCAGCGGCTGGGGCGCCCGCCGCGAAGCCCGCAACCTTGCGCGGCACCACGATTTCGTCGTCGTCGACACGCCGCCGAAATCCGATATCGAGATGCGGCCGGCGATCGAGATCGCCGACCTCGTCGTCGTCCCGCTGCAGCCGACGCCGGTCGACCTCTGGGCCACCGAACCGACCCTGCAGATGGTGGCGAAGGAAGGCAACGAGGCGCTTCTCGTGCTGAACCGGGTCGTCCGGCGCGCCCTGCTGACCGCCGAGATGGCCGACGCGACGGGCGGCCTCGGCTATCGCGTCGCCAGGGCGCAGCTCGGCAACCGCGTCGCCTTTCCGTCGAGCATGGGATCGGGCAGCACCGTGATCGAAACCGACCCGAACGGCATCGCGGCCGAGGAAGTGAGGGCCCTGGCGAAGGAGGTGGCGCGCCGGGCGAAGGAATAAGCGGCCTGTGAGGACCATGCGCCGCCGCCGAGCCGCCAGCCTTACATCGCCGAATGGAGGCAGTTATCCTTTCGACGATCCGCCGACGGGGACACGAGGAGGATCAGGATGCGCATTGTGACTGCGACGGCTGCCGTCATGTCTGCCGTGACGGCTTTCGCGGCCGCTCCCGCGAATGCCGGCGATCTTGCCGATCTCAAGGCAGCGCGGGCGAAGCTTGAGACGGCATTCGTCGATCAAGACGCCGAGGCGATCCGCAGCCTGATGACGTCAGACCACGTTGCAGCCACCTACGCGTATGGTGGCGTGCTGGACCTCGACGCGCAGATTGCCTCCATCGGCGACCTCAAGGTGGCCTTTTCCGACGTCAGCGCGCCCATGATCACGCTGTTCGACGCCGAGGGCGCGTATGTCACCTACGAAACGTCGCTCGACGGCACCTATCGCGGCAAGCCCCTGCCTCACCGGGTCTTCGTCTCCGAGATTTGGGTGAAGACCGACGGCCGGTGGCTCGAAAAAGCCTATCAGGAGACGGTGATCGACAGCCCATAGACGGCGGTCGATGACCGGCTCGAACGAGGAGGGACGGACAAATGCAATTCAGCCGAATCGCCGCTGCGGCCGGTGTCGCGATTCTGATCCAGATACTCCCGGCCGGTGCCGAGGACATGACTGTCGCCGATGAGATCAAGGCGGCCAGGATCGCGCTGGACCAGGCTTTCCAGAGGCACGACCGCGCGGCCATCCAAAAGATGGTCACCGCCGACCACCTCGCGGTGACGACCTATTACGGGAAGCCGTTCACGACCGCCGACGAACTGGCCGGCATCACCGAATTCGTCGCGGATTATTTCGATTTCACCGAGGGCGATGTGACGGTCTTCTCGCCCGACGCGGCGATGATCACCTTCGAGAATTTCTACAAGGGCACGTTCCGGGGACGCCCGCTGCCGGAGCACGTCTTCGTCTCCGAGATATGGCTGAAGCAGGGCGGGACCTGGAAGCAGCAGCTCTACCAGGAAACCCCGATCGCCCCCTGACACGCAGGAAGAAGGCGACCGGCGGTTGCCTTGAGGCGAGACCGCCCGTCGCCTTCGCCGGGCCTTCCCGGCCTCAGGCGGCGCGCGCCCGCGAGGCGGTCACCACGATCGAATAGCGGACCGAGGCGAGCGACCGGCTGCCGTCGCTGCGGTCCGACCATGAGCGCAGCGCCTCCTCGTAGCGGGCGAAGGGGCCATAAGCCTCGGCGCCGCCATCGGCCAGCGTGGTGAAGCTCGTGTCGCGGTAGCGTCCGCCGACGACCCAGAATTCATCCTGCATTGTCATTCTCCTTCTTCGATCGTGTTCCGCCCTTTCCTCAGGCGGTTTCCGGTTCTGTCGTCTTCAGGAACTGCTCGGTCTCGGTCGAGCCGGCCATGGCCGTCGTCGAGGACTGGCCGGCCGAGATCGCCATGGCGACGGCATCGAAATAGGAGGTGCCGACCTCACGCTGGTGACGGACGGCGGTGAAGCCGTGGTCCTGCGCCGCGAATTCGCGCTCCTGCAGCTCCGAATAGCCGCCCATGCCGCGATCGCGATAGGCACGCGCCAGCTCGAACATCGACAGGTTCAGGGCATGGAAGCCGGCCAGCGTCACGAACTGGAAGCGATAGCCCATCTCGGCGAGCTGTTCCTGGAAGCTGCCGATCGTCGCTTCGTCGAGCTTGGCACGCCAATTGAAAGACGGCGAGCAGTTGTAGGCGAGAAGCTTGCCGGGGAAGTGACGGTGGATTTCGTCGGCGAATTCGCGCGCCTCGCCGAGATCCGGCTCCGACGTCTCCCACCACAGGAGATCGGCATAGGGCGCATAGGAAAGGCTGCGGGCGATGGCATGGCCGACCGAGTGGGTCTTGCCCTGCTTCAGCTTGAAGAAGCCCTCGGACGTGCGCTCGCCGGAAATCCACTCGGCATCGCGCTGGGCAGCTGGTGGGCCTACTACGAGCTCGGCTGGGGCGGCTGGTGGTTCTGGGACCCCGTGGAGAATGCGAGCTTCATGCCCTGGCTGGTCGGCACCGCGCTGATTCACTCGC
>NZ_JAGRLA010000175.1 GCF_020442045.1 Bauldia sp.
CGAGCAGGCCTCCGGACCGCCCGGTGGCGGGCGGCCCGGAGGCGGCAGGCCCGGCTTCGGCGGCGCGGCCCGCGTGGTGACGGCGCCGGTCGACTTCGTCGCGACCGGCACCGACATCCGCGCGATCGGCACCGCCGAGGCGGCCCGCGAGGTCGACCTCTACCCGCAGGTGACGGGTGTCGTCACCGACGTGGCCTTCACCCCGGGCGCCAGGGTCGGCGCCGGCGCCGAGCTCGTCCACCTCAATGACGACGACCAGCAGATCGCCGTCGAGCTTGCGACGCTGACGCTGCAGTCGGCCAAGGAGGCGGTCGATCGGGCCGAGCGCCTGTCGAAGACCGGAAACGTGACCGCGGTCACCCTGTCGGATGCGAAGACCGCGGAACGGAAGGCCGCCATCGATCTCCGCAGCGCCGAGATCGAGCTGGCGAAACGGACGATCAGCGCGCCCTTCGACGGTGTCATCGGCCTCGCCGACATCGCGGTCGGCGACCTGGTCAATTCCTCGACCAAGATCGCGACCATCGCCGACATGTCCTCGGTGACGGTCTCCTTCGCCGTTCCCGAGCGCGCGGTCGGCCAGGTCGCCGTCGGACAGGAGGTGACCGCGACGACGCCGGCGTTGCCGGGCACGACGATCACCGGCAAGCTGAGCACGATCGACAACATGGTCGATCCGACCACCCGGACCCTGAAGGTCGAGGCGACGCTGCCCAACGAGGCGGCCGCCCTGAGGCCGGGAATGGCACTGAGCATTTCCTTCTCGATCCCCGGCGTGAAGCGTCCCTCGGTCCCGTCGCTGGCGATCCAGTGGGATCGCGAGGGCTCCTTCGTCTGGGCCCTCGACGGCGACAAGGTGAAACGTCTGCCGGTGCAGATCGTCTCGCGGCGGAGCGGCGCGGTATCGATCGCCGGCGACCTCGCCGAGGGGGACGAGGTGGTGGTCGAGGGCGTGCTGCGGCTCCGTAACGGAGTCACGGTCGAGAAGGTCGGCGACAACGAGGCCGGGCCGCCGGCCGAAGACGAGGCGCCCGGCGTGTCCGGCCGTCCCGCGGCCGAGGCCGGCGCGGCGGCGGCGGCCGAGCGCGGGAGCTGACCGTCGGATGAGCGACACCAGTGCCAGCCTGTCGGGTGGGACGGCCGGGTTCGCGTCGCTATTCGTGCGGCGGCCGGTGCTCGCCATCGTCCTCAATCTGCTGATCCTGGTCGCCGGCCTGGCGGCGATCCTCGGCGTCGAGGTTCGCGAGTTGCCGAATATCGACCGGCCGGTGATCACCATCCGGACCAATTATGACGGCGCGACGCCGGAGACGATCGACAAGGAGATCACCGCGGTGGTCGAGGGCGCGGTGGCCCGCACGCCGGGTGTCGATTCGATCTCCTCGAGCAGCAGCGCCGGCGAGAGCCGCATCACCATCGAGTTCTCGGAATCGACGGACCTCAACGTCGCCGCCAACGACCTGCGCGATGCGATCGGCAGCCTGCGAAGCCTGCCGGACGATGCCGACGCCCCGGTGATCATCAAGGCCGACGCCGATTCCGACGCGATCATGCGCCTGTCGGTCACCTCCACCCACCGGCCGATCGACGAATTGACCAAGATCGTCAACGACGTCGTCGTCGACCGGCTCGCCGCGATCGAGGGGGTCGCCGACGTCAATGTCTATGGCGACCGCGAACAGATGATCCGGATCGTCGTCGATCCGGACGCCATGGCCGCGCGCGGGCTCGCCGCCGGCGACCTGATGGCCGCACTGTCCGACATCTCGCTCGATGCGCCGGCCGGCCGGGTGTCGGACGCGACCCAGACGCTGCTGGTGCGCGCCGACGCCAGCGCCAAATCGGCCGAGGAGATCGGCGCGGTGCGGGTCAACGACACGACGCGGGTGAGGGACGTCGCCGACGTCGTCTTCGGGCGGGCCGACGAGAATACCGCGCTGAGGATGAACGGGATGACCGGCGTCGGCATGGCGCTGGTCCGGCAGGCTTCCTCCAACACGCTCGACATCTCCTCGCGGGTGCGCGAGGCGGTCGCCGAGCTTCAGGTGTCGCTCCCCGACGACGTGTCGCTGACCATCACCTCCGATGACGCGACCTTCATCCGCGGCGCCATCGACGAGGTGATCTTCACGCTGCTGATGGCGACGGCGATCGTCGTCGGCGTCATCTACGTCTTCCTGCGTTCGGTGCGGATTACCTTCATCCCGGCGATCACCGTGCCGATCGCGCTTGTCGGCACGGTCGGCGCGATCTACCTCGCCGGGTTCTCGATCAACATCCTGACCCTGCTCGCCCTCGTGCTGGCGACCGGCATGGTGGTCGACGACGCGATCGTCGTCGTCGAGAACATATCGAGGCAGCGCCACCTCGGCCTCGGGCCGCGCGCCGCGGCGGTGATCGGCACCAAGCAGGTCTTCTTCGCGGTGATCTCGACCACCGTGACGCTTGCCGCGGTGTTCATCCCGATCTCCTTCTTTCCCGGCACGGCGGGGCGGCTCTTTTCCGAATTCGGATTCGTGCTCGCCTTCGCGGTGCTGCTCTCATCGGTGATCGCGCTGACGCTTGTCCCGATGCTCGCGTCGCGCTGGATCGGCGGCGAGGTTCGCCCGCCCGCAACCTATATCGGACGCGGGGTGAGCGCGGTCGGCCGGGGCGCGGAGCGGCTCTATGCGCGCCTGCTCCGGGCCTGTCTCGATGCGCCGATCGTGGTCGTGGTCGCGGCGCTGCTCTTCGCCGGCGCCGCCGCCTTCGCCTTCAGCCAGATACCGACGCAGCTAACGCCGAGCGAGGACCGCGGCTTCATCCCGATCGCGGTTCGGGCGCCGCAGGGTGCCACGGTCGACTATACCGCCGAGCAGATACGGGCGGCCGAGGAAGTGGTCCAGCCTTTCATCGAAAGCGGCGAAGTGAACAACATCTTCGCCCGCGCGCGGGGCTTCGGCGGTGGCGGCTTCATGTTCGTGTCGCTCGCGCCATGGGACGAAAGGCAACGGAGCCAGCAGGAGATCACCGCCGATCTCAACGCGCGTCTTGGCCGCATCCCCGGCATCCAGGTCTTTGCCTATTCGCCCAACAGCCTCGGTATCCGGGGCGGCGGGCAGGGGCTGCGCTTCGCCGTCGCCGGCAACGACTATGCCGAGATCGCGGCCGCCGCCGACCGGCTGCTGACCGCGATGAGCGACGATCCTGCCTTCGGCAGCGTCAGGCTCGACTACGACACCACCCAGCCGCAGCTCTCGATCAACATCGATCGCGAGCGCGCCTCCGACCTCGGCATTTCGATCCAGAACATCTCCTCCGTCGTCCAGGCGCTGCTCGACGGCCGCGACCTCGGCAACTTCTATATTGGGGACGACCCGATCGAGATTCGCCTCCAGGCGCCGGAGGGCATGATCCAGGACCCGTCCGGCCTCGACCGGATCCAGCTCCGTTCGTCGAGCGGCAAGATGGTGCCGCTCGCTTCGCTGGTGACCTTCGGCGAGTCGGCCGTGGCGCCCAACCTCCAGCGCCAGGACCAGCGCCGGGCCGTGCCGATGACCGCGACCCTCGCCGAGGGCGTCGATCTCCGCCAGGCGATGACCCGTCTCGGCGAGATCGCCGATGCCGAACTGCCGCCGGGGATGAGCATCCTCTTCTCCGGCGAGGCGCGCGAGCTCGACCGCGCTTCCTCCGGCGTCGCGCAGACCTTCGTCTTCGCCCTCGTCATCGTGCTGCTGGTGCTGGCCGCCCAGTTCGAGAGCTTCATAAGCGCCCTGATCCTGATCGCGACGGTGCCCTTCGGCCTGGCGGCCGCGGTCTTTGCCATCCTGCTGACCGGCGGATCGCTGAACATCTACAGCCAGATCGGCCTCGTGCTGCTGGTCGGGCTGATGTCGAAGAACGGCATCCTGATCGTCGAATTCGCCAACCAGCTCCGCGACCAGGGCCAGTCGGTGCGCGACGCGATCTACAACGCCTCGCTGATCCGCCTCAGGCCGGTGGTGATGACCATGATCTCGACGGTGCTGAGCGGGCTGCCGCTGCTGCTGACGACCGGGGCCGGCGCCGAGGCGCGCCAGGCGCTCGGCTGGATCATCGTCGGCGGCCTCGGCTTCGCGACGCTGGCGACCCTGTTCCTGACGCCGGTGGTCTTCAGCCTGCTGGCCGGCTTCTCGAGGCCGCGCATCACCGAGCAGAAGCGGCTGGAGCGCGAATTGCAGGAAGCGGAAACCAAGCCGCGCGGCATGACGCCGACCCCGGAAGAGCTCGGCGAGGCGGGCGCCCGCGCGCCGGCGGAATGACGCCGGCGCCCAACGTCGCGATCGCCAGCCGGCCGGGTGCTCGCCTGTATTGTCGCCGGGGATGAAAGGCAGGCCGGGGAGAGGTCTACCGGCGCTTTGCACTCGCTCGATCCTGCTCCGGTCCGAACGATACGCCGCAAAAAAACGGGAATCGCATCGCTCCACCGGACGTCCGCGGACGAGGTTTCGACCTCTCCCCTCGAGACCATGACATCTCGCTTGCTTCGCGAGCGCGGGTCTGCCTGTGTTGCCGCCTCCCATGGGTGCCGATTATCTCGACGTAGCTGGCGGCCTGCCGACCATGCCCCGTGGCTTCGTTGGCAGTAACGATATCTTAAGCGTGATTCCCGGGCGATTGCCAGCGGTTTGGATCGGGGCCGGACGGGCGCCGCGGCGACGTGCGCGGCAGGCGCGTCGACATGCTTCGATCCTCTGATATGCGTAAATCATAAGACAAAAGAGGCCTTTCGGGCTTGCGTGGTGCCGGCGGACGGCAGATCGGACAGCCGCCCGCCAGGGGCGAAAAGCCGGCCCAGGAAAAACAGGCATTGCGTGAACTGCGCTGTTTATATAGCGTGAATGGCGCATTTCCGGCTGCAGGGAGGACTGTGGCCGGCGAATGGCACCTAAAGGAAATCGGGAGGAAAGTAGATGAAGCGTATGATGATTACGGGGCTTGCGGCCGCCCTGACCCTCGCTGCATCCAGTGCTGCCTTTGCCCAGGACAAGAAGACGATCGCGTTCGTCGTGAACGGTCCTTCGGACTTCTGGAAGATCATGGAAGCGGCCGTCGCCAAGGCCCAGACGGAGCTGCCGGACTTCGACCTGCAGTTCAAATATCCCGAGCGCGCGGACGCCGCCGTGCAGCGCCGGATGATGGACGACCTGGTCGCCGCCGGCATCGATGCGATCGCCGTGTCGGTCGTCGATCCGCCGACCTCGACCGACGCCATCAACAGCGTCGCCGCCCAGATCCCGTTCTTCACCTTCGACTCCGATGCGACCCAGTCGGACCGCATCGCCTATATTGGCTCGTCCAACACCCAGCTCGGCAAGATGGCCGGCGAGCTGATGAAGAAGGCGATGGAAGGCAAGGACGGCAAGTGCATGGGCTTCGTCGGCCTTCCCGGCGCCGACAATGCCAAGGAGCGCATCAACGGCTATAACGAGGCCGTCGCCGGCACCGGGCTGGAGCTGATCGACGTCCGCGGTGACGACATCGACCAGACCCGCGCCCGCGCCAATGTCGACGACGTGCTCGTCGCCAATCCGGAAGTCAACTGCATGGTCGGCTTCTATTCCTACAATCCGCCGCGGATGTACGAGGCGCTGCGTGACGCCGGCAAGCTCGGCGAGATCACGGTCGTCGCCTTCGACGAGAATCCGATCACGCTCGGCGCCGTCGCCGAGGGGTCCTTCGCCGGCACGGTGGTGCAGCAGCCCTACGAATGGGGCTACCAGGGCGCCCATCTGATCGCCGACTACCTGAACGGCGACAAGTCGAAGATCCCGGCTGACGGGATCATGATCATCGAGGGCCTGACCCTCACCCAGGACAACGTCAAGCAGTTCGAGGAAGACTTCAAGAAGAAGCTTTCCGGCGGCTAGCAACGTCCTCGACGCCCGCGGCCGGTTCGCTCCGGCCGCGGGCATTGCCGACATACCGGCACCGGTGAGATACTTGCCGCAATGACCATGTCCGCAACCGCTGCCGCCGGGGCATCGGCCTCCGCCGAGCCCTTTCTCAGGCTGTCGGGCCTCCGCAAGACCTACCCCGGAGTCCTGGCGCTGGCCGACTTCAGCATGGAGGTGCGGCCGGGCGAGGTGATCGGCCTGGTCGGCGAAAACGGCGCCGGCAAGTCGACCCTGATGAAGATCCTCGGCGGCGTGATCGAGCCCGACCACGGCACGATCACGATCGACGGGGTGGCGCACCCGTCACTGTCCGTCGCGCAGTCGATGGCGGCCGGCATCGCCTTCGTCCATCAGGAACTCAACCTGTTCGACAATCTCGACGTCGCCGCCAATGTCTATATGGGACGGGAGCCCAGGAAGCTCGGCTTTCTGAAGCTGGTCGACGACGACAAGCTCCACAAGGCCGTCCAGCCGCTGCTCGACCGGCTCGGCGCGACCTTCTCGCCGGGGACGCAGGTGTCTCGGCTGTCGCTTGCCCAGCAGCAGATCGTCGAGATCGCCAAGGCGCTCAGTCTCCGGTCGCGCCTCGTCATCCTCGACGAGCCGACCTCCAGCCTGCCGATCGCCGAGACCGAGAAGCTGCTCGAGGTGATCGCCGGCCTCAAGGCGCACGGCATCTCGGTCATCTTCATCTCGCACCGGCTGCACGAGGTCGTCCAGGCCTCGGACCGCGTCATCGTGCTGCGCGACGGCAACCTGGTGGGCACTCTCGAAGGCGACGACATCAACCACGATACGATGGTGCGCCTGATGGTCGGCCGCGACCTCAAGGTCGACTACGTGTCCCCGGCGAGAACCGATGGCGCGGTCGTGCTCTCCATCAGGAAGGTGCGCACCTCGACCTATCCGGACCACGAGATCGACCTCGACCTCCGCGCCGGGGAAATCCTCGGATTGGCGGGCCTTGTCGGCGCGGGCCGCACGGAACTCGCCCGCGTGCTGTTCGGTATCGACCGGCCGGCGGCGGGCAGTGGCAGCGTCGTGCTCGACGGCAGGGAGGTGCATTTCGCGACCTCCTCGGCCGCCGTCGAGGCCGGCGTCTTCCTCGTCCCGGAAGACCGCAAGGGCGCCGGCCTGCTGCTCGACTTCCCGATCGCGCAGAACATCACGCTGCCGAACCTGCACGCCTATGCGCGCCGGCGGCTGGTGTCGCGGGATGCCGAGTTCGCCCGGGCGGAACGCAGCCGCGTCGAGCTCGACATCCGCGCGCCCGACGTCGGCCAGCGCACCTCCGCCCTGTCGGGCGGCAACCAGCAGAAGGTGGTTCTCGCCAAATGGTTGGCGATGCAGCCACGGGCGATCATCTTCGACGAGCCGACCCGCGGCATCGATGTCGGCGCGAAGGCGGAGATCTACCGCCTGATGCGCGCCCTGTCGGACGCCGGCGTCGCCGTGCTGATGATCTCGTCGGACATGGAGGAGGTGATCGGCGTCTCCGATCGCGTCGCGGTGATGCATGAGGGGCATATCCAAGGTACTCTCGACCGCGCCCAGTGCAGTGAGGAGAACATCCTGCGGCTTGCCGTCGGACGGTCGATCTAGGAACGGGGCAGGGAATGCTGAAGAAAGACCTGGGGCTGCTGACGCTGATCATCGTCGTGGGGGCGGTGGTCGCGATCATCAACCCGCGGTTCCTCTCGCCGATCAACATCGCCAATACCGCCAACCTGGTCGGCCTGTTCGGCATATTCGCCATCGGCCAGGGCTTCGTGATCATCACCGGCGGCATCGACCTCTCGGTGGGGTCGATCATCGCCCTGCTCGGCGTGATCTTCATCGACCTGATCGCCAACCACGAGGTGTGGTGGCCGCTTGCCGCGGTGCTGGTGCTGGGGCTCGGCGTCGTGATGGGCCTGGTGCACGGGCTGCTGATCACCAGGCTGAAGCTCCAGCCCTTCGTGGTGACGCTCTGCGGGTTGCTGATCTATCGCGGCATCGCGCGCTTCTACACCAAGGATGCGACCGCCGGCTTTCCCTTCGGCGTCAATTTCCCGGATCTGGAATGGATCACCACGGGGCGCACCGACATCGTCTCGCTGATCACCGGCGGGACGGTGCAGTCCATTCCGATCCCGCATGCCTTCTTCATCATGCTGGTGATCGCGGTGATCATGTGGTTCGTGCTGCATCGCTCCGTCTTCGGCCGCTACCTCTACGCGGTCGGCAAGAACGAGGAGGCGGCGCGCTATTCCGGCATCCGCACGACACAGGTGATCATCGCCGCCTATGTGATCTCGGCGACGCTGGCGGCGCTCTCGGCGATCTTCTTCGCCATGTATACCCGTTCGATCCTGCCCTCGGGACACGGCAATTTCTACGAGCTCTACGCGATCGCCGCGGCGGTGCTCGGCGGCTTCTCGCTGCGCGGCGGCGAGGGATCGATCGTCGGCGTCGTGCTCGGCACGGTGCTGCTCCAGGTGCTGCAGAACCTCGTCAACCTGCTCGGCATCCCCAGCTCGCTGAACTTCGCGGTGATGGGTACGGTGATCCTGATCGGCGTCATCGCCGACCAGCAGTTCCAGGTCCATCGCCAGCGGGCGGCGGCGCGAAAGGGGCGGCAAAACAGCCCCGGCAAGTCGGTCGCCGAGGCGGCCGGATAGGACCCGGGCGCTACGCTTATTTCAGGTCGATCGGCTCGGACGTGGACGTAACGTCGATGGCGATCTTCCGGATTCTCAGTTGCGCGGCCTCATATCCGGCGGCATCGACCCCCGGAGCGTCGCCGACGACGCCGTTTGAGGCTACGAACGCAACGCCAATTCCACCACCCGTCACGCGTTCGGCCGACAACTGCTGAATTTGCGCAGAAACATCAAAAACGAAATTGCGCCCTTCCTCGCTTGCTCCGTGTTGAGCATGGTCGAAGTCGGCGAAGAAGCTAAGCACCCCGACAAAGGCCCGCTGAGAACTTCCCTCGTTGACGAGCTGGATTTGGACGGTCGATCCGGGAGGTCCCTCAATCCGGACGCCCTCCAGGCGGAGGGTGCTCCTGGTTGGCTGCAGGATGCTTGGACGCTCGGCAAACAGGAAGGCGTCGCTGCCTTCGGGGAAGGCGTTGGCCAGGAGGAATGTCTGGTCGGTGCCGCTGATGGAGACTTCCTCGCGACTTGCCACTTCCATTGTGGTTGCTTCGCCCACGTCATTGATGAAAGCGATGCCATCGCTGGGTGCGGAGGTCTCATCCCGGAGGCAATGGTCGATGTTATCGTAGGTGTAGTCGATCGGACCATCCGGGTCGAACAGCTCCGAGACCTGCATCGAGACCGGCGATCCGTGCTCGTCGACGAATTCGAACTGTCTATCCATCCAAGCCGGAACGTCGCGGGGGAGCTTGTCGGCTCCGTGCAGGACCATCCAGCAATCCCACAAGCGGTCGATATTCGCATGATGGTGCCAGAACACCGGATCATTCCCGGAGAAGGGTACCAGGCCGATATACGGGGCCAGGCAGCGATTCCCGACGGCACAGTGGATGAAACCGTGAAGGCCTCCGTCGAGCGAATTCTGGAATCCGAGGAAATCGTCGATCAGGAGCGTGCTGTCGACGTCCGTTTGCAGCACATCGAGGTGGACGGCCGAACCGAATCCGGGGGTACGCCTGCGCTCAAAAAGGGGGTTGTCGATGTCGCCGCCCGATGTTTTCAGGCGTTCAGCGACAAAGATGACGGGGATGCGCGCCGGTGCATTGGCCGGCTGGCTCGGATCAACGCTGTCGTTGGTGTAGTCCCAATAGGGAAGGGCAAAGCCAGGATCGCCCGATGCGTCTCTCAGGACTCGTTCGAAGTAATAGAGAAACATACGGTGCCAAGCCAGGAAGAAGGGCGTCGAATGCTCGCACGTGGCCCAGACACCGTCGGCGAGGCCAGGCGGGTCGGGCGGGGGAACGAGGTCCTTGAGACCGGCAAAGTAGCCCGCCAACAGCGGAGCATCGTCGGGAAACCTCGATGTCAATCCCGCCTTCACGGCGGCCAACGTGCCCGACGGTGAGGTCGAGCCCGGATACCCGTGAATCGCGGACCAGTATTCCCAGCTGGTTCGGTATTCAGGCGAGTCCTTCGGCGCGCTATTTCGGCTCTTCATGACCCATACGCCGCGGAGCAGGCTGGTCAGTTTCGCCGGATCCTTGACGAATGTTTGAAGACTTTCCCGGACGAAGCGCGGTTCCTGGCCATGGGACGCGGTCGTCCCCATAAGAACGGTGGCACAAAGCAGACATGCAAGAACGCGTAGAGAGAGCATTTTCGTCTCCTTTACACGAAGTGCATTATCTATCCACTTTAGAGTGCATACATGAATAAGGCAATTATAGATAAGTCATGGTCGGCGGAACAGTTCCCGCAAGTCGGCCGCCGATCCGGTCGTACGGGACCAGGGCGTTACGGTCGCGACGCCGACCGACAGGTGGCCCCGGTGCCGCGTGTCAGTGAGCGGTATCCGACCCCCGCGCGTGGGCGGGCGAGCCACCGCCGGACGACGCTCCGCCGCCTGTCCGGCCGCGACGGAAGACAAGACGCAGCAGCCGGGCGATCCCCGCAAACAGCTTGTCGATCGGCCATCGCGCTGCCTTCCAGCCGGCGTTCCAGCTCCCGCCGAATACCAGCCAGACAACCAGGCTGATCAGCCAGCCATAGACCATGTAGGGGACCATGGCGAAGATTCGCGTCATCGCCTCGCGGAAACCGAGCGCCAGGAAGGCGAGGGATGCCGGTGTCACGACCAGCGTCAAGACGGTGGCGAAGCCGAGGCCGAAAACGATCGCCGTCGACAGGCCGACCCACCACTGCGCCGAGGGCGCGCCCTGCGTCACCTCGCGGTTGAGGAAGTCGATCGTCACCGCGAAGGCGATCGGCAGCACGCCGAGGATCGCCGTGACGGCGGTGAGCATGACCGGCCGGGCACGTTCGCGGCCGGTACGCAGGATCGCCTCCTCGACCGGGACGCCCTCGCGGCGCAGGCGGTCATAGGTGTCGATCAGCACGATGTTGTTGTTGGTGACCACGCCGGCGAGCGCGATGATGCCGATGCCGGTCATCACGATGCCGAAGGGCTGGCCCATCACCAGAAGGCCGATGATGACGCCGATCGTCGACAGCACGATCGCCGACAGGATCAGGAAAACGCTCGACAGCTTGTTGAAGACCGCCAGCAGGATCAGGAAGATCAGCAGCACCGCGACCAGGAAGGCGTTGCCGAGGAATTCCTGCGCCGCGGCGCTCTCCTCGTCCTCGCCGCCAAGCTTCCAGGTTACCAGGCCGCCGAAGTCGGTCTTCTCCAGCTCGGCGCGTATGCGCTGCTGGACGTCGGCGGAGAGCACGCCTTCGGCGACGTTGGCCGTCACCGTGACGATGCGCTTGCCGTCGACCCGGTTGATGAGGCCGACCTGCTGGGCCGGCACACGCTCGACGAAGTTGCTGATCGGAACAGAGCCGGCGGACGTCTGGATGCGGAGCGAGTCGATCTGGTTGAGGGTTCGGCGGTCTTCCGGCATCCGCACGATGATGTCGACCGGATCATCGCTGGTCTGCGGCCGGTAGTCGGTCACGGTAAGGCCGTTGGTGACCAGCCGGACGATCGCGCCGACCGAGGCGACGCCGATGCCGTAGCGGGCGGCTTCCGCCTTGTCGACCTCGAGCCGCCAGTCGATGCCGGGCAGCGGCAGCCCGTCATCGAGGTCGCGGATCTCGTCATAGGCGGCAAGCCGGGCGGTGACCTCGCGGGCGGCGCGTTCCAGCGCCTCCGGCACGTTGCCCGACAGCTGCACCTGGATCGGCTTGCCGGTCGGCGGGCCGGCATTCGGCGCCGTCACCTCCACCTTGATGCCCGGCAGGTCCCCGGTGCGCTGGCGCACCTCGTCCATCACCTCGCCGGCCGGCCGGCGCTCCTGCCAGTCGATGAACTCGAAGTCGATGGTGCCGATAACGTCCTCGGTGACGTTCTCGTTGCCGCGCTGGCTGTCGCCGACCCGGGTGTAGATCGTCGACAGCTCGTCCATGTCGAGGATGCGGTCCTCGACTTCCTTGAGGAGCGCGTCCTTCTCGCCGAGCGACATGTTTCCGCGCGCGTGAACCAGCACCTGGCCGGCATCGGGCTCGACATCCGGGAAGAACTCCTGCCCGGCGCCGTACTTGCCGTAGGCGAAGATGACCCCGAACAGGACGATCAGGGTTGCGATGATGGTCATGCCCGGGTGCCGCACGGCGAGCCGCACGGTCTTGAGGTACGGACCCTCGCGCGGCGCCCTGTCGTGATGCACTTGCTGCGCCCGCCCGATGAGCGCGCCGAGCGTCGGCGTGAATATCAGCGCCGCCACCAGCGAGGCACTCAGCGTCGCGATCAGGGTCAGCGGCAGGTAGCCCATGAACTCGCCGACGATGCCGGGCCAGAACAGGAGCGGCGAGAAGGCGGCAACCCGCGTCAGGGTGGCGGCGACAACCGGGCCCGTCATCCGGTCGGCGGCGAAGGCATAGGCTTCGCGCGGCCGCATGCCCTCGCCCATTCGCCGCTCGGCGAATTCCGAGACGATGATGGCGTCGTCGACGAGCATGCCGACGGCGAGGATCAGGCTGAACAGGACGACGATATTCATCGTCAGTCCCGCCATGTAGAGGCCAAGCACGCCGACCAGGAAGGAGAAGGGCACGGCGATGCCGATCATCAGCGAGGCGCGCACGCCGAGCGTGAACAGGATGATCACCGCCACCAGCAGAACCGCGGTGATCACCGAGTTCTGCAGGTCGGAGAGCATCGAGCGAATGAACTTGGACTTGTCCTGCAGGAAGCGGACCTCCAGCGCATCCGGCCACTCGGGCCGCAGCCGGTCGATCGCGGCATAGACCGCATCCACCGTCTCGATGAGATTGGCGCCGGAGCGCTTGGCGACCGCGATGACCAGCGCCGGCTGCCCGTCGACACGGGTGATCGATGTCGCATCCTTGAAGGTCGGCAGCACCCGCGCCACGTCGCCCAGCGTCACCGCCGCGGTGCTGGTGGCGGCAAGCGGAATGGCGAGCACGTCCTCCGGCGTCTCGATGAGCGCCGGCACCTTGACGGCGAATCGTCCCTGATCGCCTTCCAGCGCGCCGGCGGCGACCAGCGCGTTGCTGCGTGCGATGAGCTGCGCGAAATTCTCCAGCGACACGCCGTAGCTCCTCAGCAGCATCGGCTCGGCGATGATCTCGATCACCTCGTCGCGGATGCCGTTGATCTCGGCCGAAAGGACCGTCGGAATCAGCTCCAGCTCGTCCTGGGCCTGGTGGGCGATGCGGTTGAGGGTGCGCTCCGACAGGTTGCCGGCGAGGCTGACCAGCACCACCGGCTGTTCGCTGAGATTGACTTCCTCGACGCGCGGTTCGTCGGCGTCGGCCGGCAGTTCCGCCTTGGCGTCCTCGACCTTGGCGCGGATATCCTGAAGCGCGATATCGGAATCGAAGCCCGCTTCGAATTCCAGCAGCACATAGCCGCCACCCTCGAATGCCGCCGCGCGCATCTCCTTTACGTTGGAGACATCCTTGAGCTGGCTTTCCATCGGTCGGACAAGCAGCCGCTCCGCGTCCTCCGGTGAGATGCCCTGCTGCGACAGGCTCACGTAGATGATCGGAATCGCGATGTCCGGCTCCGCCTCCTTGGGAATGTTGGTATAGGCGTTGGCGCCGGCTAGCAGCAGCAGGATGAGGATCGCGAGCGTCAGCCGCGCATGCTCGATGGCGTAGTCGACGATGCGTCTCATGCCGGCCTACTCCACGGCGGCGACTTCGGAGACGGGCTCGACCAGGTCGCCGTCCTTGACGAATTCCTGGCCGACGACGATCACCCGGGTGGTGCCGTCGATCCCGGTGACCCATACGTCCTCGCGGCCGTCATCGACGATCGAGACCGGTACGAAGCGGACCCGGCTTTCGTCATCGGCGATGCGGATGCCAAGCTCTCCCTTGTCGGAGAAGACGAGGGCGGAGCGTGGCACGGAAGCGGCCGGAACCGGCTTGGTATCGACCGTCAACTCGCAGCTTACGCCGTCGGGGATCCGGGAATCGCGATTGGCCATATGCGCTTCGACGGGGTAGGTGCGGGTCGCGTCGTCGGCGCTGAGACCGAGGTAGGACACCTTTCCGTCCACCGTGAGGCCGTCGATGAAGCGGACCGAGGCGCTCTGCCCGACCGCCAGCTGGCCGCGTTCGCGCTCGCTCACCGCGCCGACCGCCAGCATGGGATCGGGGTCGATCACCTCGGCGATGGTGGTGCCGGCCTGGATCGCCTGGCCGACCTGAACCGGCACGCTGTTGACAACGCCATCGATGGGCGAGCGGATCTTGGAGCGGTCGGCTTCCGCCTCGGCGTTGGCAAGCGCGGCCTCCGCCGCCGCAACCGCCGCCTCGAGGGCGGGAAGATCGTTCTTCGGCGCATTGCCCTTGTCGATCAGCTTCTTTCGGGCCTCGTATTCGGCCCGGCGCTGCTCGAGCAGGGCCTTGGCCTGCTTGACGGCGGCCTCGCGCCCTTCATCGGAAATCTCGGCGATGACGTCGCTGGACCTCACCTTGCTCCCGCGTTCGACATTGAGCGCGATGATCACGCCGGCCCCCCGCGCGACCGCGACCGACTGGTGGTCGGCCTCGGTGGTGCAGGAGAGGGTGATCTGCCGCTGATGATCCTCCGGCGTCGCGGTCACGACGCTGACGCGCGTGGCGACCTCCTGCGGTTCCTCGACCACCGTGGGCGGCGGCTCGGCCGTCGGCTCCTCGACGGCGGGATTCAAGTCGCCGGAGAGAATCCAGGCGGCCGCACCCGCGACGAGGAGCACGGAAATGATCCGGCTCGGCTTGAACATGGACGCCATCGCTTTCCACCCGGAATAAGTGACAATTCACCCAGAAGGTCTTGCCGCGCGAAATTCAATTGCGTGGATATAGCGACTGCCGTGCGGGAATTGAACAAACAACGGCGAAATATCCTACCAACCTTGTCAGTAGAATTGCGGGAAATGTACGGCATGAGCCGGAAAGGGCACATCAATCGTCTGTTGTTGCGCCGGAGGCACAGTTTGCATTCGAGCCGGCCAAAGGTGAAACTCGCCCCAGCCAAGGCCAACCGCCAGACCGGGCGGAGCCGACGACGGGAACGGCAGGCCGCTGCGTGAGCGAAGCCCAGAAGGAACTGGTGGATTTGCTGACAGCCGTCGCCAGGGGCGATCGCGGCGCTTTCAGGATGCTCTATGAGAGGAGCGGGGCGAAACTCCATGCGGTCACCCGACGTATCTTGCAGAGCGATGCAGCTGCGGAGGACGCGGTGCAGGAAGCCTTTGTCAGGATCTGGCGCCGGGCCGGCGATTTCGATGCGTCCATCGCCTCGCCGATCGCCTGGATGGCGACGATCGCGCGGCACGCCGCCATCGACATGACCCGGCGGGGCGCCGAGCGCGTGTCGGCGGCGTCGGCCGATCCGGCAATCGCAGAGACGATCGCCGATCCGTCGGCGGGCGCCGAGCGGCTCGCGGCGGGCAGCGGCCTGGCGCGTTGCCTCGAGAGCCTCGAAACCGACCGACGCGGCATGGTGATCCTCGCCTATTGCCATGGCTGGAGCAGGGATGAGCTCGCCGCCCGCTTCGACCGACCGGTGGCAACCATCAAGACGATCCTGCGGCGAAGCCTGATGGCGTTGAGGGAGTGCCTCGGCGATGGCCCCTGATCGCGATGAACTGGACGCCCTGGCGGGCGAATACGTGCTCGGCACGCTTTCCGCGGACGAGCGGGGCGCCGCGGAGGCGCGCTATGCCGCCGATGCGGATTTCAGGCGTCTGGTCTCGGATTGGGAAAAGCGCCTCCAGCCGCTGGCCGATTCGGCGGGAGACCTGCCGCTGCCCGCCTCGGTCTTCGAGGCGATCGACGCGCGCATCGGCGCCGCGGCGGCACCGGCACCGGCGTCCGACGGCGGAAACGTCGTCGCCCTTCGCCGCGAGGTGGGGCGCTGGCGCCTGACCGCGCTTGTCGCGGGCGCCGCCGCGGCGGTACTGGCGGCCGTCGTGGTGGTCGAGCAGGTTCGGCCGCCCTCGGCGCAGCAATCGGAATTCGTCGCCATCCTCACGTCGGAAGGCGCCTCGCCGGCCTTCGTGGCGACCGTCAATGTCGAGAAAGGGACGATATCGGTGCGCCAGGTCGTTCCAGCGCCGCCGGAGGACAAGAGCTACGAGCTGTGGGCGGTCGAACCGGACGCGCAGCCGGTCTCGCTCGGCGTCTTCGACGACGGCGCCAACCTTTCGCGGGCCCTCGATCATGCTCCCGAGGGGCTGACGCTGGCGATCAGCCTCGAGCCGAAAGGCGGTTCGCCGACCGGCGTCGCCACCGGGCCTGTCGTGTTCAGCGGGCAGCTCGTCCCGGCGGAGTGATCGGCTCGGTTCGAGCGCCTTATCCTCAGGCGAGAGGTTGACAAAAGCAGACGGCCCGCCGGAGCGGGCCGTCCTCTTCCACGTGAGACGGGGGGCGACGTCAACCCATCTTCGGCAGAAGCACCGTGTCGATGACGTGAATGACACCGTTGGACTGCTTGACGTCGGCTATGGTGACCGTGGCGACGTTGCCGTTCTCGTCGGTCAGGGTGAGGCTGCCGCCGTCCATCCTGGCGTCGAGCAAGCAGCCGCCGAGGGTCTTGACCTGATGCATGCCGCCGTCGTCCTCGATCATGCCCATGATCGCGTCGGACATCGCATCCGCGGCGACCACGTGGCAGGTCAGGATCTTGACGAGGGTGTCCTTGCTGCCGGGCTCGAGCAGCATCTCGATCGTGCCGTCGGGCAGCTTGTCGAAGGCCGCGTTGGTCGGTGCGAAGACGGTGAAGGGACCATCGCCCTGGAGCGTCTCGACGAGGCCGGCGGCCTTGACCGCCGCGACCAGGGTGGTGTGGTCTTTCGAATTGACCGCGTTCTCGATGATGGTCTTCGACGGATACATCGGCGCCCCGCCGACCTCGACGGTCATTTCGGCGGCCGCCGGGATGGCTGCATAGGAGCCCCCGACACCGACAACCGCGGCAACGGCGGTGGCACGAAGCAGGCTGCGGATGGTGCTGGTCATCGTTTGTCTCTCCTGTTGACTGTTGCTGACGCCCCTCTCCGGGAGGTCAGGGACAGCTACGGAGGGGGCGCGCGTGAAGTTTCGGGCGATGCGCCGTTTTCGATCACGAGAGCGTGAAGACGGCACGTCCTCTCGGCGGCGACGGTTTTGACTGAGCCGGGGGCGCGCTTCTGCTAGGATCGGCGGCGTCAGGGGAGCAGCCGGGGGGCCTATGAAATCCACCAATCCTGTCTACACGGGGCTTGAGACGAGCATCTTCGAGGTGATGTCGCGGCTCGCCAAGGAGAATGGCGCGATCAACCTCGGCCAGGGCTTTCCAGATGTCGACGGACCGGAGGATATCCGCCGCTTCGCGGCCGAGGACATCCTGTCGGGTGGCCGCAACCAGTATCCGCCGATGATGGGCGTGCCGGAGCTCCGGTCCGCCGTCGCCGAGGCGAACAAGCGCTTCTACGACCTCGACGTAGATTGGCGGACCGAGGTGCTGGTGACCTCCGGCGCGACGGAGGCGCTGTCCGACTGCATGGCGGCGCTGATCGAGCCGGGCGACGAGGTGGTGCTGATCGAGCCGCTCTACGACTGCTACCTGCCGCTGCTCCGCCGGGCGGGCGCGACGCCGAAATTCGTCCGGGTGACGCCGCCGGACTGGCGGCTCGACAGGGAAGCGCTTGCCGCGGCCTTCGGCCCGAAGACCAAGGCGATCGTCCTCAACAACCCGATGAACCCGGCGGCCAAGGTCTTCGACCGGGAAGAGCTGGCGACGATCGCCGAGCTCGTCGTCGCGCACGATGCCTATGCGATCTGTGACGAGGTCTACGAGCACATCGTTTTCGACGGGCGGGAGCACATCCCGCTGATCACCCTGCCGGGCATGCGGGAGCGGACGATCCGCATCGGCTCCGCCGGCAAGACCTTCTCGCTGACCGGGTGGAAGGTCGGCTATGTCACGGCCGCGCCAAACCTGCTCGACCCGGTGACCAAGGCGCACCAGTACACGACCTTCACGACGCCGCCCGGCCTGCAGAAGGCGGTCGCCTACGGGCTCGGCAAGGACGACGACTATTACGAGTCCCTGGCTGGCGACCTCCAGGCGAAACGCGACCGGCTGGCGGAGGGCGTTGCCGGCACCGGCCTCGGTATCGTCCCCTGCGCCGGCACCTATTTCCTGACCGTGGATACCGGCCCCCTCGGCCTCGATGCCGCCGACACGGCGATCTGCGAGACGCTGACCTTCGAGGCGGGGGTGACGGCGGTGCCGGTTTCGGCCTTCTACCAGTCGGACGCGCCGCGGAACTTCATCCGCCTCTGCTTCTCGAAGCGGGACACGATGATCGACGAGGCGCTGGAGCGGCTGGCGCGCTGGGTCGAGCGGCGCGGCGAGGACCCGGACGCCTGACCGGCGCGTCAGGCGCGGTTGCGGGCGATGGTGACGTGGGGGAATTCCTCGGCGCCCGACAGCGCGAGGTCGCCCGAGGCGCGCTCCGCCCAGCGCATGCCGACGATCGCTCCCTGACCGGCGCCGGAGATCAGGTTGTCGTTGATAAGCACCGCGCCGGCGCCCTCGACGACGCTGACGGCGATGCCGACCGGCGCGTCGCGGATGACGTTGCCCGTCGCCGCGACGTCGCGGAGATACGGCCCCCAGCCGAGGACCAGGCCGAAGCGCGGCGCGCCGTCGATGACATTGCCGCTGACCGTGACGTCGGCCTCGACCGAAATGCCGACGCCGAAGCCCTGCTCGTCGGCCGGGTAGGGCCCCTCGTCGACAAGGTCGCGGACGATGTTGTTGGCGACCACCGCCATCCGGCCGCCGGCGTCGAAATTGGCGACGCTGATGCCGGTCGCCGCCGTCTCGATGATGTTGTTGGCGATCAGCGCGCCACTGAAGCCGAATTCGGAGAAGACGGCGACCTCGCCGGACCGCAGGCAGGTATTGCCGGTGATCTGGACATTGTCGGCGGCGTTGGCGCGGACCGCGGTGAAGGCGCAGTCGCTGATATGGTTGCTGGCGACGATGACGCCGTGGGCGCGGAAGACGTTGATGCCGTTGCCGTTCTCGCCGGTGCCGCCATCCGCGGCGCCGATCCGGGCGATGCGGTTGCCGGTGACGATGGTCCCGTCCTCGCCCTCCGACCAGCGCCAGACGAGGACGCCGCCGTTGCCGCAATCGGCGACGTCGTTGCCGGCAAGTGTCAGCCCCGTCGACTCGATGGCGCGGATTGCGGCAAGCTTCGCATCGATAATGCGGTTGGCCTCGACCCGGCCGCCGCAGCGGTCGAGCGCCAGGCCGTTCTTCGCGCTCGCCGTCACGTCGCAGTCGCGAACCCGCACGGTTCCGCAATCGACGAGGTGGACGACGCCCTCGACATAGTCGGCAAGCGGCAGGCCGGCGCCGTCGATGACAAGGCCGTCGAGCGTGACCAGAGCGGCGCCTTCGGCGTTGATCATGTGTCCGTCACCGGCGAAGATCAGGCGGGTCGCTCCGGCGATGCCGAGCAGCCGGGTGTTCGACGGCAGGACGATATTGGAAACCGCATAGCTGCCGGGAGGCAGGAAGACCGGACGGTTCTCGGCGGCTGCCTCCTGGAGGATCGCCTGGAGGAGGCGGCCCTGGTTGCTCGGGATGTCGGGCGTCAGGCCGCGCGCCCGCGCATCGACCGCCCCGCGCAAGGCGGGCGGTTCGGCGGCGTCGGCGCCGGCCGGGGCAAGCGCCGCGACGGTGATGGCGCCCGAGAGAAAGCTGCGTCTGTCCATATCGGCTCCTTTGGCCCGCCATGGATCAAGGATCGTGCCGCGCCGGATGTGCCACAACGGGACGGTTCAGAGCGCCGGGACGACGTCGGTCAAAGCGAAGTCGCCGCCCTTGAAGAGCAGCGGCTCGCCGGTCTCCTTGGCCAGCGCATAGGCGAAGCAGTCGCCGAGGTTCAGTTTCGCCGGATGACGTCCCCTGCCGAAGGTCAGGTGCGCGGCCTGCGCCGCCGTGATCTGGTCAAGGCTGATCGGGACCACCGTAATCCGGGCCTCGTGGAGGAACGTCTCCACGAGTCGCTCCGCAACGGGGTTCGCCTTGCGGGCGGCGACGATCGTCAGCTCGACCCGGCTGACCCCCGACATGCGCCTCGCCGGTGCATTCTTCAGCGCTTCGAGATAGATCCGGGCGTCATCTTCCTTGAGAAGGATCGCCATCACGGCCGACGTGTCGACGATCACTTGGGCAGGCCGTCTTCGTCGTAGAGCACGTCGTTGATGTCCGCGGAACTGAAAGGCTCGTCGAGGGTCTCGAGAAACCGGTCCGAGATCGCCAACAGCCCTTCGACATCGATGGCCTGTCTGTCGACTGCGGCCGGCATCGTCAGCCGCGCGACCGGCTTGCCGCGGCGGGTGATGACGATCTCCTCGCCATTCTCGACGCGATCGAGCAGCTCGGAGAGCTTGGTCTTGGCTTCGAATGCACCAACGGTGACGGTCATGCGCCTATCCAACCAACTAGACAACCAGTTGGTATATGGGGCGCCTATCCCGCCGAGTCCAGCCCGCCGGCGGGGAAATTGCGCAGCGTCGAAGGCTCGTAGCCGAGGCGCTGGTTGAGGGCGTCGACGAGGGCGACCGCCGATTCCGCGACCGGGGTGCCGGGCGGGAAGATGGCCGAGGCGCCGGCATCCCGCAGGGCTTCGTAGTCCTGGGGCGGGATGACGCCGCCGACGACGACCATGATGTCGGGCCGGCCGGCGGCTTCGAGCGCCCGCTTCAGGGCAGGGACGGTGACGAGATGGCCTGCCGCGAGGGTCGACACGCCGATCATGTGGACGTCGTTGTCGATGGCGAGGGTCGCCGCCTCCTCGGGAGACTGGAAGAGGGGCCCGAGCACGACGTCGAAGCCGAGGTCGGTGAAGGCCGAGGCGATGACCTTCTGGCCGCGATCGTGCCCGTCCTGGCCGATCTTGGCGACAAGGATGCGCGGCGGGCGGCCGTCATGCTCGGCGAAGCGCGCCGCGACGCGTCGCGCCGCCGTAACCGCATCATAGTCGCCGGCTTCGGAAGCATAGACGCCCGCGGCCACCCTGGCGTCGGGCCGGAAGCGGCCAAAGGCTGCCTCCATCGCGCTGCTCATCTCGCCGACGGTCGCCCGTGCCCGCGCGGCCTCGATGGCGAGGGCGAGGAGGTTGCCTTCGCCGGACCGCGCCGCGGCGGTGATCGCGTCGAGCGCGGCGGCGCAGGCGGCCTCGTCGCGTGTCGAGCGCAGGCGCTTCAGCTTGTCGACCTGGGCGGCGAGCACGGCCGAATTGTCGACTTTCAGGAGCTCCAGCGGCGGCTCGTCGTCGGGCTGGAAGCGGTTGACCCCGACGACCACCTGGCGGCCGGAATCGATGCGCGCCTGGGTACGGGCCGCCGCGTCCTCGATGCGCCGCTTCGGCACGCCGGCCTCGATCGCCTTGGCCATGCCGCCGAGCCGGTCGACCTCGGCAATGTGGTCGAGGGCGCTGGCGATGAGATCGCGGGTCAGGGACTCGACGTAATAGGAGCCGCCCCAGGGATCGATGATCCGGGTCGTGCCGGATTCCTTCTGGAGGTAGAGCTGGGTGTTGCGGGCGATGCGGGCCGAGAAGTCCGTCGGCAATGCCAGCGCCTCGTCGAGGGCGTTGGTGTGGAGCGACTGGGTATGGCCTTGCGTCGCCGCCATCGCCTCGATCGCGGTGCGGGTGACGTTGTTGAAGACGTCGCGGGCGGCCAGCGACCAGCCGGAGGTCTGGCAATGCGCCCTGAGCGTCAGCGAGCGCGGATCGGCGGGGGCGAAGCGCTCCCTGACCAGCCGCGCCCAGAGGAGGCGCGCCGCGCGGAGCTTCGCCACCTCCATGAAGAAATTCATGCCGATGCCGAAGAAGAAGGAGATGCGCGGCGCGAAGGCATCGACATCGAGGCCGCGATCACGAACCGCCTGGATGTATTCGAGGCCGTCGGCGAGGGTGTAGGCGAGCTCGAGGTCGGCCGTCGCTCCGGCCTCCTGCATGTGGTAGCCGGAGACCGAGATCGGGTTGAAACGCGGCATATGCTCCGCGGTATAGGCCATCACGTCCGCGACCAGCCGCATGGATGGCTGCGGCGGGTAGATGAAGGTGTTGCGGACCATGAATTCCTTAAGGATGTCGTTCTGGATGGTCCCGGTGAGGTCCGCCTGGGCGACGCCCTGTTCCTCGGCAGCGACGACGTAGAGCG
>NZ_JAGRLA010000176.1 GCF_020442045.1 Bauldia sp.
CGGGAGGTTCGAGCTCCGGGCTCGGGCCGCGTTCGAGATAGGTGGTGAGCGCGATGTAGCTGCGCGTCCGCGTGAAGCCGCTGGTGCCGTGAATCCGCTCCAGAAGCTTTTCGAGAGACTGGGTGTCACGGGTGCGGACCTTGATCAGCATGGCGCTTTCGCCGGTTACCGTATGGATTTCCTCGACTTCCGGCAGCGCCCGCAGGGCCAGCAGCTCGCGGGTGACCTGCCAGCTCGCCGTATCGACATGGACGAAGGCGAGGAGCGGCCGGCCGAGCATCGCCCCGTCGAGCCGGGCGACGGTCGCCTTGACGACGCCGTCCCGGCGTAGCCGCCGGGCCCGTTCATGAACGGCAGGGGCGGAAAGGTTCAGCAGGCGTCCGAGTTCCGCGTAGCTGCGGCCCGCGTCCTCGGCGAGAAGGCCTAATAACTTTCGGTCCGTCGCGTCCATGCGGGCCGCGCGCGGCCGCTTCGACCGAACGGTTTCTGCATTTTCCGCCAAGGTGCAACTCCCGCTACCGGACTGAATGAATGTCGGTGTATTGAGAAAGAGACTTAACATTATTCAGTACGGAGGTCCGCCGTGTTCGACACCAAAGTCGCCATCCTGGTGCTTGACGATCTTCCGGTCTGGCAGAAGCTGAATGTCACCGCCTTCCTGGCGACCGGGATCGCCGGCACCGCCCCGGACGCGATGGGGCTCCCCTACGAGGACAGTGCCGGCCGCGCCTATGCGCCGCTGCTCGGGCAGCCGATCATGATCTTCGCGGCGCCGGCCGACATCCTGCTTCGGGCCCGGGGCCAGGCTTTCGATCGCGGTCTTGCCTGTGCCGCCTATGTCAGGGCGATGTTCTCGACCGGACATGATGCGGCCAATCGCGAGGTCTTCAGGCAGGAACCGGCCGATGCCGCCGATCTCGTCGGGATTGCCGTGCGCGGCCCGAAGAAGGACGTCGACAAGGCGGTCAAGGGCGCCCGGCTCCACGCATAGGATCGCAGTGCCGTCATCCCGAGGTGGCGGTGCGTGCTTCGAGGCTCCCCCGGCTCAAGGCCGGGGTCGCACCTCAGCATGGCGGGGGTGGGTGTTGAGGTGGGCCCCGGGCAAGGGGGTGCGGTGGATTGGTGGGCGGGCCGCCGAGTGAGTAGCCGTGGCAGCGCGCCCACCCGGAAATGGCCTAGAAACCGGCCGAGAAATTCTTCGGTGGCGGCGAAACGACGCCGAGCTGGCCGCGCTCGATCTGGTAGACGGCCAGCGCCCGCTGGTTGGTGCCGTTGGCGAGGAAGCGGAAGGGGCCGTCGACGCCGACGAAGCCGCTCGGCGTGGTCAGCACCTTTTCGGTGAAGGCCTGGGTTCCGAACCGGCCCGACAGCCCGGCGGCGAGACTGACCGCGTCATAGGCGAGGGAGGCGTTGCGGACCGGCGTCGAGCCGTAGGCGGCCTTGTAGCGCTGTGAAAAGGCCTGGAAGCCGGCGAGATCGGGGCCGGGGAACCAGCCGCCGTTGAGGTTGGATTCGCGGATGATCCTGGGATCGTCCCACTGGCCGCTGCCGAGGAACTTGATCTGGGCGGGGCTGACGCCGTTCGCCGCCAGCACCTGGGCAAGAAACGGCGTCGCGTCGCCGCTGTCGGGAATGAAGACGGCGTTGACCGTTCCCTGCTTGACGATGCCGGCGATCGCCGTCGCCTTGGACTGCATCGAGTTACGGTCGAGATTATACTTCTCCGAGGCAACCACCCGGCCGCCGGTACTGGCGACGGCCTTCTGGAGGGTTGCCTCGACCAGGGTGCCATAGGCGTTGGCCGGCAGCAGGGCGGCGTAGGAGTTCCGGCCCTGGCTGGCGGCGAAGCGGATGATCCGGTCGACGTCGCTCTGCGGCAGGAAGCTGATCAGGTAGACGCCCTTCGCCGCGGTCGTGGTGTCGGTGGAAAAGGCGACGACCGGTATCTTGGCCGGCCTCGCGACGGAGCCGGCGGCGCGGACCGCCTCGGAGAAGACCGGACCGAGGATGATCTGGGCGCCCTCGGAGATCGCCGCGGTCGCCGCGGCGCGGGCGCCATCGGCGGTGCCGCGGTCGTCCTTGATCAGGATCTGGATATTGGCGGCCTGGAACTCCCTGAGGGCAAGCTCCGCGGCGTTCCGCATGTCCCTGGCGAGCTGGCCGGCATTGCCGGTCGCCGAAAGCGGCAGCAGCATCGCCACCCGGACCGGCCCCGTGCCGAGGGTCTCGCCGGCAACCGGCCCGCCGGCGACGCCGGTCGCGGGAGGATTGAGCATGGTGGACGGCGAGCAGGCGGCGAGGATGACACCGGCGGTCGCGATGGCCCACACCCGCGTGCGGCCCGCGAGAAGACGGAACAGGCTCGACAAACGTTACTCCTCAATCGCGCCCCGCGCCGGGTCCGGCGCCTTGTCGACGCGACCCCGCCCGGTTTTCTTCGATTCTTCGGCCTCGGAGCGCCAGAAAGCGCCTACACTCCGCCCCGGACCGGCCCGAAAACCCGGTAACGATGGATAAATCATAAGGTTGATCCGTGCCCTGTCAAAAGAGAAGCGCCGGATTTGTCAAGTTTGCGGCCGGTCGCGGCGGGCGATCGGGGCGGCGGCATGGCTAGCGGCGGCCACGACCGGGAGAAGGAGGCGCCGGCCTTCGCGATCGACGGGATGACCGTTGCGGCGCGGCCGGTTGCCCCGGGGCTCCATGTCGTGGCGACGCCGATCGGCAACCTCGGCGACATGACGCTGCGCGGCCTCGCTACGCTTGCCGCGGCCGACCTGATCGCCTGCGAGGACACGCGGGTGACGCGGGTGCTCCTCGACCGCTATGCGATATCGCGGCCGCTGATCCCCTATCACGAGCACAACGCGGCGATCCAGCGGCCGCGCATCCTCGCCGAGCTCGCCGCCGGCAAGGCGGTGGCGCTGGTCAGCGACGCCGGCACGCCGCTGATCTCCGACCCCGGCTACCGGCTGGCGGCGGAGGCGATCGAGGCCGGATTCGCGGTGATCCCGGTGCCGGGCGCCTCGGCGATGCTGGCGGCGCTGGTCGCCAGCGGCTTGCCGACCGACGCGTTTTACTTTGCCGGCTTCCTACCCCAGAAACAGGGGCCGCGGCGAAAGCGGCTGGCGGCGCTGGCGACGGTGCCCGGCAGCCTGGTCGTCTACGAATCGCCGAAGCGGCTGGCCGCCTGCCTCGCCGACATGGCTGAGGTGCTCGGCGGCGACCGGCCGGCGGCGGTTGCCCGCGAGCTGACCAAGACATTCGAGACCGTGCGGCGGGGGACGCTCGCCGGGCTTGCCGGCGGATTCGCGGCCGAAGCGACCCCGAAGGGCGAGATCGTCGTCGTGGTCGGACCGCCCGGCGAGGCGGCCGCGCCCGACGCTGCCGCCATCGACGAGCTGCTCGCCGGGCTGCTCGCGACGGAAAGCCTCCGCTCGGCCGCCGACGAGGCGGCGGCGCTGACCGGGCTGCCGCGCCGCGACCTCTACCAGCGGGCACTCGCCCTGAAAAACCGCGCAGATGACGGCGACGGGTGAACGCGGGGCGGGACCCGATCCGCGCCGCCGCGCGGCGGAAATCCGCGGCCGGCGGGCGGAGACGGTTGCCGCCTGGTGGCTGCGGCTGAAGGGCTATCGCATCCTCGCCCGCCGCTTCCGTTCCGGCGCCGGGGAGATCGACCTGATCATCCGCCGCGGCCGGACGATCGTCTTCGTCGAGGTCAAGAGCCGCGCCGACGAGACGGCGGCGATCCTCGCGATCAGGCCGGTTGCCCGGCGGCGAATCGCCCGCGCCGCCGAAATGTGGATCGCCCGGCATCCGGCGCTTGCCGGCCTCGACCGCCGCTTCGACGTGGTGGTCGCGGTGCCGGGGAAGCTGCCGAGGCACCTCGTCTCGGTCTTCGACAGCGAGGGCCGGAGCTGGTGAGGCGGGGGCGTGGTACTGTTCCCACGAAAAGGAGGCCCGCCGCCATGGCTTCCAGCCGCAGGAAACCCGATCCGTATCTGGTCGATGACGACACCGCGCCTCTGACAGGTGATGAGGTGCGACAGCTCCGCCCGGCGACAGAGGTTTTCGAGGCAATCGGCCTGCCGGCGCCAAGGCCGGTCGGACGGCCGCCGGTGGAAAATCCGAAGGAACGGATATCGCTGCGCGTCGACGCCGACGTCCTCGAGACCTTCCGGTCGACCGGCCGGGGCTGGCAGACGCGGATGAACACGGTCCTCTGCCGCGAGGCGAAGCGCCTGCGCAAGGCGTGAGTGCATACAGGCTTGCCTGACCTGCTGCCGTTGCGGCCCCGTTCCTTCCACCAATCGCGACGGGGGCATTGCGTTGACCCCGTCCGGCGGGGGATATAGCGCCTCGATCCTGTTGCCCGGAGAAGACCCGCCATGGCGCTCGATGTCGCCTTCCAGATGGACCACATTGCCAACCTCGTCATCCGTGGCGATTCGACCTTCGCCCTGATGCTCGAGGCGGCGCGGCGCGGCCACCGGCTCCACCACTACACCCCCGACCGGCTGGCGATGCGCGACGGGAGGGTCGAGGCGCGTGTCGAGCCGGTGACGGTCCAGGACGAGGATGGCAACCACTTCTCGCTCGGCGAAGCGGAAACGCGGGATCTCTCCACCTTCGACGTGATCCAGCTCCGCCAGGACCCGCCCTTCGACATGGGCTACATCACCACGACCCACCTGCTCGAGCGCATCCACCCCAAGACGCTGGTGGTCAACGACCCGGCCCATGTCCGCAACGCGCCGGAGAAGCTCTTCGTCACCGAATTCAAGGACCTGACGCCGCCGACGCTGATCACCCGCGACCGGCGGGAGATCGTCGCCTTCCGCGAGGAATATGGCGACGTCATCATCAAGCCGCTCTACGGCAATGGTGGCGCCGGCGTCTTCCGCATCGCCGGCGGCGACGAGAACCTCGCCGCGCTGCTCGAGATCTTCGAGGACGTCTACCGAGAACCCTTCGTCGTCCAGCGCTACCTGCCGGCGGTGCGCCAGGGCGACAAGCGCATCATCCTGGTCGAGGGCGAGCCGGCCGGCATCATCAACCGGGTGCCGGCGGCCGGCGAGGCGCGCTCCAACATGCATGTCGGCGGGCGCGCCGAACCGACCGAGATGACGGCGCGCGACCGCGAGATCTGCGCCGCGATCGGCCCGACGCTGAGGGAGCGCGGCCTGATCTTCGTCGGCATCGACGTGATCGGCGAATACCTGACCGAGATCAACGTCACCTCGCCGACCGGCATCCGCGAGGTCAAGCGCTTCGGCGGCGCCGATATCGCCGCCCTGGTCTGGGACGCGATCGAGGCCCGGCTCGGCTGAGGCCGGCGGCCCGCCGTGGCAAGGACGCCGCTCGGGAAGCGGGAGGGGGGTGTCGCCGGCGCGGCCTGCCGGTATCCGTCGCCCGGCCTCAAGGACCCGGAAGCCGCCGGGCCGGTGCTGGAGAGCCGCGTCGCCCGGGAGAAGAAGGTCGGGCGAGCCGACCTGTACCGGCCACGGCTTCGACAACGATTGGGAAGTCGTGCCCGGCACCGCGACCGTCGAGGTCTGGTGCGAGGGCCGCAGGCTCGCCGGAGAGAGCTTCACCGTCACCGGGTGAGCCCAGGCGGCCGGCCGGTTTCCCCACGGCCTGACGCGGCACGACGGACACGCCTTTCCGCGTCTCCTTGATGGGCCGACATGCCTTGCCGCGCGCACTGGTTGGTCGACAGGGCCGGTCGGGCACGGCCTCTTTCGCCACAAAAAGGCGGGATTTGCGGATACAATTCCGTCTCCATCCGAGAAAAGGCATCTGCGATTGGAATAGACGACGCGAAAACATCCAGCGGCGGAGGAAGCCATGTCAAAGCAGGACAAGAGGCCTTACCTGTTTCTGATGCAACGTCCCTCGTTCGAAGCCCGGCGCGAAGCCGCCGAGCGACTGCGCGAGCTGTCGATGACCGTGGTGGCGCATTACGGAAGCCATGCCATCGAGGCCCTGGCGACACCCGACCAGGCGGAAGCGGCATCGCAGCTCGGCATCTTCTCGGCCCGGCTGAAGGGAGCGATGGGCCGCCAGCACCTCGAAAAGCTCGACCCCGACCAGCTGGCGATCGTCCGGCAGTGGAATACCCGATTCACCGGCAAGTACCGTAAGCTGACCAAGGATGCCCTTGGCGACGTCGGCAAGCCGTGGAATGGCGACGGCAAGAAAGAGCCGCTGCCCTACAGCGCCATCGGACCGGAAGACTTCCTGCGGCTCGTCGCCGACTACGAGAAGCGCAGCGGCGAGACCGTCCTCGGCCCGGAACCCCGCCCCCCGCGGGGCAAGGGAAGGCAGCGAGACCCGAAGCCGATGTCGCCGGACGAATTCGCCGACTTCGAACGGCGCCTTGCCGAGGTCTACAAGGACCGGACGCTCGCCTATCACCTCGCGCGCCTCGCCTTTCGCCTCGGCCCCTGGTCCTATCAGGGCATGCTCCGGCTTCCGCGGGACCTGATCGAAGAGATCCTGCGGCTTTTTTTTCTTGAAGCCGCCTGCTGGCGGATGACCGGCGAAATGTCGGTCGGCATCGTCTTCGTCGAGTCCTCAGCCTCTGGCGGGCCGAAGTTCGGCACCTCCGAGCGGAACGAAATCTGCCAGGAGATACTCGACGGGCATCGCTGGCTCACCGAGCAGCACCCCTCCGGCAACCTCTCCTGGGTCTACGATTTCCAGTTCATCAAGATCGACGTCGCCAACGGCTCGGGCGATCCCGACGAGCCCTACTGGCGCGACCCGGCGATGGGGAAGGTCACCTACCACGGCCAGACCTTCGACGCCGCCTGGAGCGGCATCGCCGATTATCGCGAGGCGATGCGAATCCGCAACCTTTCGTCCCACGCCATCGTCATCTTCGTCACGCCCTACGCCAACTCCTGGCACGCCTATGCCGGTGGCGGCCGCATCACGCTTGCCGACAAGGACAACTGGGGCGGTTGGGGACGCGGAACCATCGATGCGATCACCGCCCACGAGACCAGCCATCTCTTCGGTTCGGCGGACGAGTATACCGGCAGCGGGACGCCGTGTTCGAGCTGCGACACGACGCACGGATGCGACAACATCCCCAACGGAAATTGCGGCGCCTGCAGCCATCCGCATCAGGCCTGCATCATGGACGCCAATTCCCGCAGGCTCTGCGCCTACACGCGGGGTCAGATCGGCTGGTCGCATATCTTCGTCGAGACGACGACCGCCGACGAACTCTGGGCGGGCACCGACGACACCGTGTGGCTGGATATCGGCGATCGCGACTTTGTGCTCGATACCCCGGATCACGACGATCGCGAGCGCAACAACAAGGAAGGCTATGCGCTGTGGGCGCCCGGCGTGCAGCGGAGCGACATCAAGCGCATCCTTATCCGCAAGAGCCCGGACGGCTTTGCCGGCGGCTGGAAGCTGAAGGGGGCTCGCGTCTGGCACCGCGGTTCGCTGATCTGCGATGTCGACAACATCAACCGCTGGCTCGAGGACGATCACCGGGTCTGGGTCGGGTGCATCTCGGACCGGGCGATCGTTTCGAAGCTGCGGGTCGAGGTCAGCACCGCCAATGTGATGTGGGCGGGCACCGACGACGACGTGACCCTGACCCTTGCCGGACGAAACTGGGACCTCGACAACGAGGGTCACGACGATTTCGAGCGGGGAAACACCGACATCTTCGATCTCGATCCGGGCATCGGGCTCTACGAGTCGGATATTCACTCGGTCCGCATTCACAAATCGTCCGACGGCTTTGCCGGGGGCTGGAAGCTGAAGGGCGTCCGCGTCGTCGTCAACGGCCACGAGATCTACAACAAGCAGTCGATCAACAAATGGCTGGAGGACAACGACCGCACCTGGACCGACACGATCTGACCGGCAGCCCCATCGGGCCGCCGCGCTGATCTTTCGGATTGGCGATCGTCGCCGGGCCGGCGGCCAAAGGCGGTCGGCCTCGGTTTCCCCGCAGGAATAGCCGAGCAGCGACGTCGCGCCTTGCGCCAGATCAACGGCTCACGCGGCCGGCGGCGTCCAGTTGACCGCCCAGCGGCTGGTTTCGGGCACCGCGATGCCGGTGCCGTGCGGGTCGCGCCGCATCGACAGGAAATCCGGCAGGGCCGGGGCGACGGCCTCCGCCCACATCGCCTCGACATCGGCGAAGGAGGTGAGCCGCTTCGCCGGCGTGAGACGGTCGAATTCGGCGACGAGGTCCCCGGCCTTTTCCGCGAGGAAGGCGACCTGCCGCCCGACCATCGCCTGGCCGGCAAGGCGGTTCGCCTCATGGGCGTCCGGCCCCATGGCGAAATGCGGTCCGGGCGCGTCCCGCGCCGGCAGCCGCGAGATGTCGACCGCGGCCGGCTCCAGCGCCCAGAGCTGCGAGGTCTCGATCTTGCCGGCGTGATCGCCATGGATGTCGCCGTCGCCGTCGAAGCCGGCGGCGTCGGCCTCGAAGTCGGCCAGCGAATAGAGCCTTGCCCCGACATAGGGCTGGACGAGGTCGACCAGCGTCTTGAGGTCGCGATAGTTGACGCCGTAGTGGCCGGTCATCAGCACCACCGCCTTGAAGCCGAGCCGGTCGGCGATGCGCAGGTGCCAGCAGACCGTCCTGAAATGATGCCAGGGCGGCACCGCCGACAGCCAGTCGCGCTCGACCTCGCCGATCATGTCGAGGGCCCAGATCGCATAGTCGCCGATCTCGTGGATATGCCCGTAGTCGGGTGGCGCGACGATGCCGCCATGCCGCCGGGCGGTGAGGCAGGCAATGGCATGGGCCTTCAGTGCGTCGAGCCCGACCGCGTTCTGCGGCCCGTGCGGCTCGCAGAGGCCGTAGGTCTGGTAGAGCACCGGCCATTCGGCGAAGCGCCGCTCGAGCTGGTCGGGAAACATCCGCTCCCAGCGCACCTCGTCAAACACCGCCTCACCGCGTTCGTCGGTCATGTCGCACCCTCCCGAATAGGGGATTCCACCGGCCAATGCCGTCGCATCCGCGGTCATTCTAGGCGATGTCGACCGCCACGGGCGCATCATCTCCGGCAAGTGTGATAAGACACGGGTCGCTGCCTGGCCGCGAAGGCGGACCATCCAGCAACCGGAGGATACGACCTCTCGTGAGCGAGCGACCCGAAAAGCCCCAGGATCCGGACCGGCGCCGGACCGGCAATCCCTTCGCGGGGACGGGACACCTGCTGTCGCTGATCATGTCGGGACGCGCCTCGTCGCGGGCGGCCCTGGTCGAGGCGACGCAATTGTCGCGCGCGACCGTCGCCCAGCGGCTCTCCTACCTGTTCGATGCGGGCCTCGTCGCGGAAGCCGACGAGACCCTGCCGAGCGGCGGCCGGCCGGCCCGCGCGCTCAGGCTCAACACCGATTTCGGCGTCGTGCTTGCCGCCGATATCGGCGAGCACCAGGTCCGCGTCGCGGTGACCGATCTCCGGCCGTCCGTCATCACCCAGACGCTGACGCGCTTCGACCTGCGTCGCGGGCCGGTCGAGACCCTCGGCTTCATCGCCGACCAGGCCGAGGCGCTTCTCCGGCAGCTCCGCCAGCCGAAGGAAAAGGTGCTCGGCATCGGGCTTTCGCTGCCGGCGCCGGTCGATTTCGCCGCGGGACATGTCGTCGGGCCATCGATCATGACCGGCTGGGATGCCTTCGACATCCGGGGCTGGCTCGCCGCCCGGCTCGGCGTCGAGGCGGTCGCCGACAACGACGTCAACCTGCTCGCCCTCCATTACCATCACCTCGCCTGGCGCGACGTCGGCGACTTCTTCTTCGTCAAGGCGGGCACGGGCATCGGCAGCGGCGTCTATGCCGGCGGTGCGATCTACCGGGGCGCCGACGGGGCGAGCGGCGACATCGGCCACATCCAGCTCGGATCGGCGGACGGGCCGCTCTGCCGCTGCGGCAAGCTCGGCTGCGTCGAGGCGCGAGCCGCGGGCTGGGCGATTGCCCGCGACCTCAGGGCGCAGGGCATCGAGGCGCGGGACGCCAAGGACGTCCTGGCGCTGGTCGAGCAGAACCGGCCGGAGGCGGTGACGCTGGTCCGCCGCTCCGGCCAGGTCATCGGCGAGGCGATCGCCGACGTGGTCAGCATCCTCAATCCCCGCGTCGTCGCGGTCGGCGGAACCCTTGCCGGGACGAGCGACCACCTGCTGTCCGGCATCAGGGAGCTCGTCTACCAGCGCTGCCTGCCGCTGGCGACCCGCAAGCTGCAGATCACCCTGGTCCGCCCGCAGGAGCATGACGGCCTGCTCGGGGCGGCGCTGCTGACCATCGATTCCCGGCTCGCGCCAGAACAGGTCGACCGGATGCTGACGGCGCGGGCGGCGCAGGGTGTCGACCGGCCATCGGGCGACACGAGCAGAAGCCGGACGGCGACTTTTGCCTAAAAATAGACATTACTGAATCAGTATTTGCTTGATTCGAGACAGAAGTTTCGGCAAGTTAGGTCGGGCAAGCGCTCGCGGTTTGCCTAGGAGTCGCGTGCAACGAAACGTCGCCACCGAAGCGGGCCTCGGCCTCGCACCGGCCGGCGGCGACCCTTCGATCTTTGTCTGGGAGGAACCAGAAATGAAGAGAATGAAAAGCCTGAAATGGACCGCGGCCGGTGTCGCCCTCGCCCTCGTGGCGGGTATCGGCTCGGCGAGCGCCGATGACGTGCTCGTCGGCCTGATCACCAAGACTGACAACAACCCCTTCTTCGTCAAGATGCGCGAAGGCGCCTCGGCCAAGGCGAAGGAGATCGGTGTCGAGTTCCAGGCTTTCGCCGGCAAGTATGACGGCGACAACGACACCCAGGTCGCGGCGGTGGAGAACCTGATCGCCGCCGGCGCCAAGGGCATCCTGATCACGCCGAGCGACACCAAGGCGATCGTTCCGACGATCCAGAAGGCGCGCGATGCCGGCGTGCTGGTCATCGCCCTCGACACGCCGCTCGATCCGACCGACGCGGCCGACGCGACCTTCGCCACCGACAACTTCAAGGCCGGCGAGCTGATCGGCGAATGGGCCGCGGGCACGCTCGGGCCGGAAGGCGTCGAGAATGCCAAGATCGCCTTCCTCGACGCGCTGGAGCAGCAGCCGACCGTCGACGCGATGCGCGACCAGGGCTTCATGAAGGGCTTCGGCATCGACATCAAGGATCCGAACCGCTACCTCGACGAGGACGACGCGCGGATCTGCGGCCATCAATACGGCCAGGGCGCCGAGGACGGCGGCCGCACCGGCATGGAGAATCTTCTCCAGAAATGCCCGGACATCAGCGTGGTCTACACGATCAACGAGCCGACCGCGGCCGGTGCCTGGGAAGCGCTCAAGGCCGTCGGCAAGGATGACGGCTCGGTGCTGGTGGTGTCGGTCGACGGCGGCTGCCCGGGCGTCAAGAATGTCGAGGCCGGCGTGATCGGCGCCACCTCGATGCAGTTCCCGCTGCTGATGGCCGCGCTGGGCGTCGAGGCGGTTGCCGAATATGCCAAGTCCGGCAAGAAGCCCGAGCCGAGCCCGGGCCTCGACTTCTTCAACACCGGCGTGACCCTGATCACCGACAAGCCGGTCGATGGCGTTCCGTCCGAGACCTCGGCGGAAGGCCTGACCAAGTGCTGGGGCTGATCTTCCTCCCGACGCTGCCGGCCTGACCGGCAGCGTTTTCGGGGAGGGCGATCCCAAGCACAGGTCGCCCTCCCTCCTTTCTTTCCCGGAATTCCGGCCGAGGCAAACGACGTCATTGTCGCCATTGTCGCCCGGCCCGCGAAGCCAAGAAGCTCGAACCGCGCCAATAAGATGACACGCAAGGGGATACTCACCGGCGGGACCTGGTGTGTCGACCGGAACCTGCTGGTGGACAACTGGCCGGCCGAGAACGGGCGCGCCGACATCCTCGAGGCCGACCAGGCCGGAGGCGGCTCGGGCTGCAACCTCGCGATCGATATCCACAAGCTCGATCCGGCGCTGCCGGTGGCGACCATCGCGCTGGTCGGCGACGACGAGGACGGGCGCTTCCTGATGCAGCTCGCCGACGACAACGGCGTCGGGCGGTCGCGGATGCAGACCACCGGCGAAGCCAAGACCGACTACACCATCGCCTTCGCGTCGCTGCCGACCGGCCGGCGCACGCATATCAGCTATTTCGGCACGAGCAATCTGCTGACGCCCGACCATTTCGATTTCACCGGCCTCACCCACCGCATCTTCCATCTCGGCCTGCCCGGCGTGCACGAGATCATGGATGCGCCCTGGCAGGACGATGCCAACGGCTGGGTCACGACGCTGAAGAAGGCGCGCGGCGCCGGGATGATCACCAATCTCGAGCTCGCCAGCATCGCCGGCGAACGCAACGCGACGCTGGTCCGGCCCTGCCTGCCGCATCTTGACCTGCTCGTCGTCAACGACGCCGAGATCGGCGGCATTGCCGGGATCGAGACGATCCACGACGGGAAGACCGATCCGGAAGCCTGTGTCGCGGCGGCGCGCAAGGCGCTTCGCCTCGGGACGCCGGAGCTGGTTGCGGTGCATTTTCCGGAGGGCGCGGTGGTCGTCGGTCGCGACGGCGATGTCACGCGCCGCCCCTCGGTGCGCGTTCCGCCGGACGAGGTCGCCGGCGCCAATGGCGCCGGAGATGCTTTTGCCGCCGGCTTCCTCTACGGCTTCCACGAGGGCTGGGACGTCGAGCGCATCGTGGCGCTCGCCCATGCCGCCGCCGCCGCATCGCTTCGCCAGATATCGACCACCGGCGCGATCGAGTCGTGGTCGGATTGTCTTGCTCTCGCCGACCGCTGGGGCTGGCGCGAGCCATTCGAACGAAGCCCTAGCTAGCCATCACGGCGCGGGGGCTCCGGGCGGGCCCCCGCAGCCGGTCCGACCGAAAACCGTTCGCCCAGGAGTCCGTCATGCCCATCCTCGACAAGAAGCTTGAAAGCATCCAGGCCGGCAGCTACACGCCAGCCGACTTCATCATCGCCGACGCCAAGGACGGCGACATCGGGTTCGGCCGCGCCGCCCCCGTCGCCGACCCCGACAAGCCCGGCACCCACACGCCCCGCGAGACCCACCTCCAGGCAATCCGGGAGATGACCGAGTCGGGCCTCGTCGACATCATGCTGATGTCGGCCTCCACCGCCGAGCGGCTGTCGAAGGAAGGGCTGTTCACGGACAGTGACGTGACTCCGGCGATCCGCCTCAACGACACCACCGACATCTGGTCGGCCCGCGGCGGTCGCTACAAGGAAGAGCCGTCCCGCCACCACCGCACCGCGCGCGTCGACCAGGCGCGGCAGATCGCCGATATCGGGCTCTATTCGATCACCTTCTCGAACCAGCGCGACATCGATGCCGAGAATGCCGAGGCCTATACGGCCTTCCGCGCCGAGGCGGCGAACCACAAGATGCGCCACTTCCTCGAGGTCTTCAATCCGGCCTTCGACATCAGGCTGGCCGACGGCGCCGACATCGGCTCCTTCATCAACGACAATATCGTACGGACGCTGGCCGGCGTCATGGAGGTCGACTACCCGAAATTCCTCAAGCTCCAGTACAATGGCCCGCGGGCCATGGAGGAACTCGCCTCCTTCGATCCCGGCCACCTCATCGTCGGCATCCTCGGCGGTTCGGCGGGCACCGCGCGCGACACCTTCGAGTTGCTCAGCCAGGCCGAGCGCTACGGTGCCCGAGTCGCCCTGTTCGGACGCAAGATCCATCTCGCCGAGTCGCCGATCGACATCGTCACGCTGATGCGCCGGGTGGTTGCCCGCGAGGTGACCCCCGAAGAGGCGGTCAAGGTCTATCACGACGAGATCGGCAAGAAGGGGATCAAGCCGGTGCGTCCGCTGGCGGACGACATCCAGATCACCGAGGACGTGCTCCGCGCCAACGCCTAGGCGGCGGCGGGCGCGGCGGCCCCGGCCGCCGCGCCCGGTCCGTCACCGCGAGCGGGGCTCAGCCGGCCAGGCCGCAGCCCTTGAGAATGATCCGGGTGATGGTTTCGGCGGCGCGATCATAATCGGCCGCCGTGATCCGGCCCGATCCCAGGCCGCTGCGCGCCAGGATGTCGAAGTCGGCGTAATACTGGGTCGAGGCCCACAGCATGATGAACAGGTGGATCGGCTCGACCCGGTCCATCTTTCCCGCCTCCATCCACGCTTCGAGGACCTTGACCCGCGACAGGGTGGCCGCCCGTATATGGGCGCGGTCGCCGCGGCTCATGAACCGTCCGCCATGCACCGCTTCGTTGGCGAACATCCGCGATTCGGCGGCGTGGCGGCGGGTGAAATCGAGCTTGGCGCGGATATAGTCGGCAAGCGCCTCCGCCGGGTCGCGCTCCTCCCTGAGAAGGGTGAGCGCCTTGTCCCATTCGCTCAGCACGTCGGCGATCAGGGTCCGGTAGATCGCCTGCTTGGAGCCGAAATAGTAATAGACATTCGCTTTCGGCAGCCCCGACAGGGCGGCGATCTCGGCGATGCTCGCGCCGTCATAGCCCTTTTCGGTGAAGACCCGGATCGCCGCGTCGAGGATCGTCTTGCGGTTGCGCGCGCTGATCCGTGTATTGGCCCCGTCGGCCGGCCTGTCCCGAGATCGTCGCGCCATCACTTCCCCGTGCCTGCTCCGGCGAATGTCGCGCAGCGGCGCGATGCTGTCCATGGAAAAGTTGACGCTGCCGTCAGGAACGATCGAAGAAAAAGTTGACGCTTCGGTCAACTTTCGGCTAGATTGCCGGCCATTGGAGGCGGTCGCCATGAGCATAGCGCTCAACCAAGCGATGCAGGAATTCCTCGCCGGCTGGCGCGACGACCTCGATCCCGCCTGGCGCGCCGTCGTCGCGGAGACCGGGCTCGGCTTCGCCGATATCGATCCCGGCCTCACGCTCGCGGCCGGCGAGCCGATCTTCCCGCCGCGCAAGGGGCGGGTCTTTCCCGGTGCCCCGAAGGGCGCCCATGTCTTCCGCGCCTTCGACGACATCGCACCGGACCAGGTGCGATGCGTGATCCTGGGCCAGGACCCCTATCCCTGTCCCGCCTTTGCCACCGGCCGCGCCTTCGAGGCCGGCAATGTCGCCGACTGGCGGGAGCTCGAAAAGATGTTCTCGACCAGCGTCCGCACCTTCATGCAGCAGATCGCCGAGGCGCGAACCGGCGATCCGGGCTATGTCGGCTCGACCGCCGGCTGGTATCGCCTGATCGGCGACGCCGAGACGGGAGGCCTCGATCTCGAGCCGGCGGCCTCGATCGCCGAACGCTGGGTGGCGAGCGGCGCGCTGCTGCTCAACTCCTCCTTCACGCTGAGCCGCTTCGCGGTGACCGGCGATCCGCACCAGGTCCGGGGCCATCTGCCGCTATGGCGACCCTTGGTGGCGCGGATTCTCGACTATCTCGCGGCGCGCGGGACGCCGGTCGTCTTCATCGGCTTCGGCGACCAGGCCGCGACGGTGCTGGGCCTGGCCGGCATCACCGAGGGCGTCCGCGGCCGCGTTGGCTGCGTCGTGCGGGCCCATCCCGCCGACGCGGCGGCGGTGCTTGCGCTGGAAAACCCGTTCGTCGCAGCCAATCGCATGCTTGGCGCGATGGGCGCCGGGCCGGTCTCGTGGTAGCGCGACCGATGGCGGCGGCCGAAACCTACGATCATATCGTCATCGGCGCCGGCTCGGCCGGCTGCGTCGTCGCCAACCGCCTGTCGGCCGATCCGGACCGCAAGGTGCTGCTGCTCGAGGCCGGCGGCAAGGACAGCCACCCGCTGGTGCGGCTGCCGATGCTGATGGGCAAGCTGATGCATTCCGGCATCTACAACTGGGCCTATCACACCGAGCCGGAGCCCGAATTCGACGACCGCGAGGTCTATTGGCCGCGCGGCAAGGCGCTCGGCGGCTCGTCGACGATCAACGGCATGATCTATGTGCGCGGCAACCGCGCCGACTACGACCGCTGGGCGCAGATGGGCAATCCCGGCTGGTCCTATGCCGAGGTGCTGCCCTATTTCCGCAAGTCGGAATCCCATGTCGAGCGCGCCGACGATTTCCACGGCTCGGACGGTCCGCTGACGGTCTGCCGGGCGCGCGGCGACAGCCCGCTCTTCGACCGCTTCATCGAAGCCGGCGTCGAGGCCGGCTATGCGCGGAACGACGACTTCAACGGCGCCGTCCAGGAAGGCTTCGGCCGCTACGACTTCACCATCCGCGACGGCAAGCGCTGGAGCACCTCGCGCGCCTTCCTGCGGCCGGCGATGAAGCGGCCGAACCTGACCGTCGCGACCCATGCGCTGACCCGGCGCATCGTCATCGACAAGGGCAGGGCGGTCGGCGTCGAATACGAGCGCGGCGGCGAGACGATCGTCGCCCGGGCCTCGCGCGAGATCGTGCTTTCGGCCGGCGCCGTCAACGCGCCCCAGGTCCTGATGCTGTCCGGGATCGGCGATCGCGACGAATTGCGCGAGCACGGCATCGAGACGGTGCACCACCTGCCGGGGGTCGGTAAGAACCTCCAGGATCATGTCGACGTCTGCCTGATCTACGAGGTGACCAGGCCGGTCACCCTCTACAGCGAGCTGAGGGTCGACCGCCTGACCCGGGCGGTGATCGAGGGGACGCTGTTCGGCCGCGGCATCGCCACGACCTTTCCTTACGAGGGCGGCGCCTTCGTCCGCTCGCGGCCCGGGCTGGAGGCGCCCGACATCCAGGCGCATTTCATGCCGGCGCTGGAAAAGACCGCCAACCTCCACTGGCCGAAGCTGTTCGATCGCGCCCGTGTCGAGGACAATCACGGCGTCACCATCCGCGTCGGCCCGGTCAATCCGGAAAGCCGCGGCCGGATCACGCTTCGTTCGGCCGATCCGCGCGATCCGCCGCGGATTTTCGCCAACTACCTCGCCACCCAGTTCGACAAGGATACGACCATTGCCGGCGTGCGGATCATCCGCGAGGTGATGGCGCAGCCCGCCTTCGCCGACATTCTCGGCGCGGAGATCGCGCCGGGGGCGGACAGGGCAAGCGACGAGGACCTCGCCGAATGGCTGAAACAGGCCGGCGGCACGACGCTCCATCCTGTCGGAACCTGCAAGATGGGCAACGACGACAACGCCGTGGTCGATGCCGAGCTCAGGGTCCATGGCATCGCCGGCCTGCGGGTCGCGGATGCCTCGATCATGCCGGTCATCGCGAGCGGCAACACCAACGCCCCGACCATCATGATCGGCGAGAAGGCCGCCGACATGGTGCTGAAGGCGACCAGCTAGAGGGGGAGACATCCCGTGATCGTCGAGCACCGCACCTACACCTTCCGCCCCGGCACGCTGCAGCCCTGGCTGAAGAAATACGAAGGCGAGGGACTGGCGATCCAGAAGCGCCATCTCGGCCATTACATGGGCATCTTCACCACCGAATTCGGCAACATCCACCAGACCGTGATGCTGTGGGCCTATGACAGCTTCGACGACCGCGAGCGCCGTCGCGCCACGATGGCCGCCGATCCGGCCTGGCAGAAATACATCTCCGAGGTCTGGGCGATGGACGCGATCGAGAGCCAGGAGGTCCGCGTCCTCAAGCCGTCTGCGTCGACGCCGCCGATCGGCTGACGATTGACAGCGACGGCGCGCTGCACTACCGGTCTCGCCCGAGGCCGGAGACGCCCGCCGCTCGCCGGGACAAGTCCCGTTGGTGAAGATCTCCCAGCCGTGACCGGCTGCGAAACGCGACATGCCCGACTCCTCCACCGGCGGTCCGACGGCAAGGCGAGCCCCGTTTCGGAAGCGACCGCGCAAGGTAGAACGGGAGCAGCAGCATGACGCCGCACATCTTCACACGCGACCAGGCCAAGGCCCGCGCCCGCGCCATCCGGGCGGAGCGCGCCGCCGGCAATCGTCCGATCAGCCACGGGGCGGCGCTCGAGCGGGTCGCCGCCGAGAACGGCTATGCCGACTGGAACACCTTCTCGGCGCGGCTTTCCAATTCACCGGAGATCGCCCTCCAGGTCGGCGACCGGGTCGCGGGGGACTATCTCAAGCAGCCTTTCGCCGGGGTCGTGCTGGCGGTGCGCAGCATCGCCGAGGGCGGCGCCCTGCAGGTGACGATCGAGCTCGACGAGCCGGTCGACGTCGTCACCTTCGAGAGCTTCTCCCATTTCCGCAGGCGGGTGAACGGAACGATCTCGCCGGGCGGCGTCTCCTACGCCAGGACCAGCGACGGGGTTCCGCACCTGGTGGTGTCGCGCGCGTCACGCTGAATCCTCTTCCGGCGAAGGGACGGCGGGGTCCTGATCCGCCTCCCGCGATGCGCCGGCGAGGTCCGTCCGGGCAACAGCCCGCGGCGTTGGCCGGCGGGCGCATCCGGCAGGCGCGGGCGGGCGGGAGCAAAGTTGACCATTTGGTCAGGACACGGCTATCGTCGTCGGCAGGAGACGGCTCGATACGACCCGGATCGGACGGCGATCGAGAAGATCGGCCTTGCCTCGGCCGCCGCAAGGCGGCGATCACCCCTGATGCCGGGCGGCGGCATAACGGAGGGCGCGCGCGACGATGGCGAAGCATGTCAGGGTCGATGCCGATGCCTGCCAGGGCCACGGCCTCTGCTATTTCGCATCCGACAGGCTGTTTGTGCTGGACGATTCCGACGGCAAGGCGCGGGTGCTGATCGACCCGTTGCCGGAGGACCTCGAGGACGATGCGCTCGACGCGGTGGAGACCTGCCCCGAGCAGGCAATCACGATCGTCGACGATGCCGCGTAAAGTTGACGGAGGCGTCAGCTTTGGAAACGGAAAAAGTTGACGCTTCGGTCAGGATGCGGCTATCGTCCCGGATGCCGCGTATAACGAAGGACGGCTCGGTGGGAACCGGTTTTGCGGATTGCAGCCCAAGGCTCCGACACGCTGATGATGTCGCCCCGCCGCCGGCGAGCGGGCGAATTCCTTCGACACGCGTCGATCTTCCTGCCATTGACCGAATCCGGACGATCCGCGGTGGAGCGTGGATATCGCTTGACTTGAAACAGGGACCATCAACGGCGCGTGGCCTCGCCGAGGCGCGCGGCAACAGAGGGGAGCCAGATGACAAGGAAATTTGAGACGGAGATGAAGACGCCGCTGTCGCGTCGGAGTTTCCTGAAGACGTCGGCCGGCGCTGCGCTGGTCGCCGGGACGGCGGGCAGCCTCGCCTTTCCGGGCGGTGCGGCCGCGGAGACCGGCCTGGTGGCCCTGGTCCATACCCAGGCCGCCGGCGACAACGGCCCGATCGACTCGATGATCGCGGCGCTGAAGAAGCTGTCGGAGGAGAAGGGCTTCCCGATCCGCACCATCTATGCGCAGGATTCGGCGACCTTCCCGTCGATCTTCCAGAGCCTCGCCGATGCCGGGGCCGAGGTGATCGCCGCGACCTTCAACGAGGTGGCGGAGCCGATCAAGGATCTCGCGCCGAAATATCCCGACACCAAGTTCATCCAGATCTTCGGCGACCCCTTCGAGCCGCCGATGCCGAACGTGGTGACGGTCTCCTACGACTATTATCTCGGCTGCTACCTGTCGGGCCTGTTCGCGGCGAAGGTCTCGAAGACCGGCAAGATCGGCTATATCGGCGGCGTCAGCCTGCCGCCGCTCAACGCCGACCTCAACGCGATGAAGGCGGCCGCGGCCGCGGTCGGCGCCGACAAGACGGTGACCGGTGCCTTCGCCGGGTCCTTCCAGGACCCTGCCAAGGGCCACGAGATCGCCAACCAGATGTACCAGGACGGCATCGACTACATCCAGACCGA
>NZ_JAGRLA010000177.1 GCF_020442045.1 Bauldia sp.
GACCGACGCCAAGACCGGCATCCGCAGCCTGATCGAGGTCGACCTCTGGGAGATCTCGGTGGTGACCTTCCCGATGCTGCCCGAGGCGCGGGTCGAGGCGGTGAAGAGCCGCGACCGCGCGATGCTGCTCGACGCGATCCGCCGCGCGACCGCGGCGATGCGGGTGGAGCGATGATGATGGCAGAGCTATGTTTGGCCGAGACCGGGGCCTCAGAGAGGCGGGAGTTCTCGAGCGATGAAGAAGGTCGATGTCACCAAGCTGTCGGTCGACGAACTGGTCGAACGATATGCGGCCATAAGCGTTGCCCAATACCAGGCGGAAGACAACGACAACATCAGCAAATACAACCGCCTCGTCGACGACCTCATTGCGGCACAAGCGGAGTTGAAATCGCGCGCCGGCGATCAGCGCATCGCACTGATGAAGCTCTATGACCACCCCAACATGCAGGTCCGCTTGAATGCCGCGCACGCGACGCTCGGGGTCGCGCCTGAGGCGGCCAGGGCGCTGCTGCTCGCTATCCGGGAGTCGCGGTGGATGCCGCAGGCCATGCAGGCCGGGATGTCGCTTCGGAACCTGGAGAACGGCGTCTATCGACCGGATTGAGTGATCCCGTTTTCGGCATTGACCGATGTGCCACAGGGGGCTGATGAGGAAGATGGCTTGCGGCGGCAGCATTCGCCTTCAAGGGGCCGACCTCCGAAAGATCTGGGACGGACAGGATCATCGTCGGCTGGAGTCGGGCAAGTTGATGCGATGAAGTCCACCTCCGTGCCGGTCCTCAACTCGCTGGTGTTTATTCGCGATCCGACGAATGTTGATCGGCTCGAAATCGACGGGATCGGGCGGGTGTGGTCGAGCGACTCCGCTGTTGCGGTCGGTTGCGTTCCAGACTGCGACGGCGACACCACGATCACGATCGGATGGGAGGACGAGGTCAGCCCGGACGCTGCGCTGGTCTTTGATGGCGTGTTGCCCACGCCAAGCGGAACAATCGTCGTGGAGACTGTTCCCGCCGTCACTGTCCTTGAAATGAATGGTGTGCCGGAGCGCACGCGCGTCAGGATCTGGACCGACGGCAGCCAAGCCACGGAAAGGGTCACGATCGGTCTCGGTTGATATGGGACAGGCGCGCTCGACGGCCTGTCGATAGGCTACCGCACGGTGCGCGGCCGGACCGACGCCAAGACCGGCATCCGCAGCCTGATCGAGGTCGACCTCCGGGAGATCTCGGTGGTCACTTTCCCGATGCTGCCCGAGGCGCGGGTCGAGGCGGTGAAGAGCCGCGACCGCGCGATGCTCACCGCCGCGATCCGCCGCGCGACCGCGGCGATGCGGGTGGGGTAGGGATTCTCGCGGATGGATGTAGACTGTGATCACCTGATGCGGCGGCTGGAGACTGTCGGATGACGCGACGAGCGACCAAGGGGATTGCAGCCATCATTGCCGTGGCGGCACTCGCCGCGACACCGGCCGCGGCCGAAAGCTTCAGGCTCACCTACACCTTCACATTCGGCGGCCTGCTCGAAGCGGACATCACCGGCGAATTGCAGGACGACGGCGACACCGTGATCGTCAGCGCCGTCGAGAATGCGCGGCTTGACGGCGTGGCCGGCCCTGCCCTGTCTTTCGTCACCAGCCTCGCGGACCTGGTCGACCGAACCGATCTCAACGAACCCGTCCTGACGCTGAGCGGCCTCGGCAACGACATCTCGGCCTGCTCCGACGACACCTGCGTGGCGGAGTTCATCACCCTCGACGGGGTCAAGCAGTTTCTCGGGACGCCGGGGATCTACACCTCCGCTGCGTTCGGCAACACGCTTTCGGGCGGCGTCAACGCGGCCGAAGAATACGATCCGGCGAATTACAGCCTCGAGCGGAGGTGAAGGCGGTTCTGGCCGCCGCCGGCGGAGCGTGTTGCCGGCCGGGCCCGGGTCGTGGCCGGCCGCGGATTCGGTGCGCCGTGCGCCGACATCGAGGCCGGGCGATGCCAACTCATCGCAGGCGATCTCTGGAAGATCGGTCGTCACCTTTCCGATGCCGCCGCCGAGCCGCGACCGGCGATGCGGGTGGGGTAGAGGCGATAGAGATCTCCGGGACGTGCTCGGACGAGCCGGTCAGGATGAGGGTCCCGGCGAGCACCGCGGCCGCACGGATTCCCGAATCGGTACGAGACAGGCGCGAGAGCCCGGGCCCGGTCAGCGCCGGGTGAATTGACAGACAGATTTGCGGGATTCCTCGACAATACCAGGGGGTAGCGGATACGAATTGATTATGTATATCATCTGGGTTGTGGGGGGGCGGCGCAACAGTTGACACGCGAACTCGGCGTTAACGAAGACGCCGGCAAAGTGAAGCGTCGCGGAATGCCATGATAGAATGGCGAAAGCTACGTGGATTGGTGAGGCCGGTCGTGTTGGTGTCGGCCGCTGCGCTGTTATGGGTCACCGGATCGCTCATCGTAGCCTTCCCGACGGAGGCGTTCACGTTGAAATTGAGCAGGATGATCACCACGTTCGCCACGAACGCAAAACACCCGTTTTCATTGATCGTCCTGATCTTCATCGACCTGGTGATCGTGGTGGTGTGCATCAGGGATCAGCGTGTCCGCGCCGGGATTACCCACTGGCTTGGCGCGATTCTGGTATGCTTCCTGATCTTCTTTGTCTCTGCGATGTGGGGACCGATCATGGCGCCCGGACAGGAAAAGAACTACGGCCTGTTTACCGGCTCCCTCGCTCTCCTCGCACTTGCCGTCGCGCGAGGTTTCACATATGCCGCTCCGCAACAGGCCACCCCTGTATCGGATCTGCCGATCCCCATGGATGGCGGGCGCATGAGCCCGTCGCATGATGACAATGACGGGGCCTAGGTGAGACATGATCTACATAGTCGCCGCACTTCTCGTTTTGATCTCCATCCTTCGGATCACATCGCCGAAGCGTTACGCTGTTCACGCATCTGTGGCGCAGGAATTGCCGCCCGAGGTGAAGGCCGAGGGGCGATGGTCGCCGGGATTCGTGCGGGACCAGAACGGCAAGCTCATGGACGTCACCGACATGTTCATCGGCCGCGCCGTTAGAGATTCGATGGCCGACCTCGGCATTCCGGATGGCGCCACGTTCTTGGGCACTTTCTTGTCGGCTGAAAACCGGGACGTCTTGAAACGCGGAGACATCGTTGTGGTCGACGGCAAGGCCGCGCATTCCGACACCGGTTTGAGATTGCGTCGGATTGACCGCATAGAAGAAGATGGGACGGTCCGGTTCCTGCCCGATAGCTATGGAAGGCCCAGGCGATCACGGCCGGTCGACGAGGTTCTGGCAAGAGTCACCCATGTGATCACCTCGGGCGACTCGCGGGGGTTTGTCGCCCGGCTGCTCTCCCATATCCCGGCCATTCGGCGCTGGTCGACTGCCGCGTAACCACGACGCCGCGGGGAGCTGCCCGCGAGCCAGGAACGGGGCGACTGGTATAGGAAAAAAATCCTTGACAGCGTGACGCTGGTCTGGCATGGTTTGGCTATCGTCGGAGAGGTGCGGATGAAGCGCGCTGCCTGACGTACGAACCAACAGCTTGAATCGCGGCCGGGTCCTCGCCCGGCCGTCTTGTTTCGGCGCGTGTGAGCACGGCCGTTTCGATCGATCAACAGAGGCCCACGGCCATCCCCGCTGTCGTCGTCCTCCGGCGCCACCGGAGGACCGGCCGGAGCGGGCGCATGCCTCTTCCAGGGATCGCGGGCGGAAAGCGATCCTCCGGTCAAGCCGGAGGATGACAGTGGCGCGTTCGGATGGGCGGAGCCACGCGGAGAGCCGCGGCGTTCCAGGTGGCCATGACCATCGTCTCAGCCGCGCATTTCCACCCCCGGGTCGGGCCTCTGGCCCGCCCGAGGGTAAACGCCAGCGGAATCCAGGTGCGGCAGAGGAAAGACCGGGTCCCCGCTGGAGCTTGTCGCCGGCTCGATCGGGGGCGGGGACGAGCGGGAAAGGGAACAGGCCTGCTGATTGCCGACGGGACCAATCCATGGCCTCGACAACCCGAACCCGAACCCTGGGCAGACGCTCGACCTGACGACCTCGCGCAACCGGCGGCCGGCGGTCGCGGGACGAATACGTGTGTGACGACCATCCAACGAAAGGACCAGTGACATGACCGACGTGGCAATGCCGGCGCCGGAGGCGAAGTCGGGAGACACCGACCTCGCCCGCGCCTTCGACAGCTTCCAGCGCACCTTCGAGACCTTCAGGCAGGAGAATGACGGCCGCATCGGCGAGATCGAGCGGAAGCAGAGCGCCGACGTGGTGACGGAAGAAAAGGTCGACCGCATCAACCAGGCGCTCGACGAGCAGAAGCGGGCGATGGACCAGTTCGTGTTGAAGGGCCGCCGGCCGCCGCTCGAGACCGGCGCCGGGCGCGTCGTCGCCTCGCCGGAGCACAAGGCGGCCTTCGAGGCCTATGTGCGCCGGGGCAACGAGGAGGCGCTGCGCGGCTTCGAGCAGAAGGCGCTCGCCGTCGGTTCGGACGGCGGTTACCTGGTGCCCGATGAGACGGAGCGGGAGATCGGCCGGCGGCTTGCCGCGGTCTCGCCGATCCGCTCGATCGCCAGCGTCCGCCAGGTGTCCGGCAACGTCTACAAGAAGCCCTTCGTGACCACCGGCGCGGTGACCGGCTGGGTCGGCGAGACCGCCGCCCGGCCCGAGACCACGGCGCCGGTGCTCGACGAGCTGCAATTCCCGGCGATGGAGCTCTATGCGATGCCGGCGGCGACGGGCGCGCTGCTCGACGACGCCGCGGTCGACATCGACGCCTGGATCGCCGAGGAGGTGGAGATCGCCTTCGCCACCCAGGAAGGCGCAGCCTTCGTCGACGGCGACGGCAGCAACAAGCCGACCGGCTTCCTCCAATATACGACGGTTGCCGAGGCTTCCTGGGCCTGGGACAAGATCGGCTACGTCATCACCGGCGCGGCCGGCGCCTTCGCCTCGTCCGATCCGGTCGACGACCTGATCGACCTGGTCTACGCGCTGAAGGCCGGCTACCGCCAGAACGCCCACTTCGTCATGAACCGCAAGACGCAAGGCGTGGTGCGCAAGCTGAAGGATGCCGACGGCAACTACATCTGGCAGCCCGGCAGCCAGCCAGGCGGGCCGGCGACGCTGATGAACTTCCCGATCGTCGACGCCGAGGACATGCCGGATATCGCCACCGACGCCTTCGCCATCGCCTTCGGCGACTTCCGCCGCGGCTACCTGGTCGTCGACCGGATCGGGGTGCGGGTGCTCCGCGATCCCTATACCGCCAAGCCCTACGTGCTCTTCTACACCACCAAGCGGGTCGGCGGCGGCGTCCAGGATTTCGACGCCATCAAGCTCATGAAATTCGGCACGGCCTGAGCCCCCGCGTCCCTCCCCAGGACACGTGCCGATAGGGCGGTCCCGCGCGCTTCGCGCGGGCGGGGCCGCCTGCTTTGCAATTTCACTGTCGTCCTCCGGCTTGACCGGAGGACCGTTCTCCTGATGCACGGCGGAGGTGGCGCGGGCGTGCCCGTGGTGGCTGCCGACGAGGCCCTGACCCAGGGTCCTCCGGTCAAGCCGGAGGACGACAGGTTGTGGTGGGTGGAAGGGGTGTGGCGCACCGCGTTCTTCCTGCCTGCCGAGCCGGACGAACGATCTTCACGCACATGGATAGGTGGATAATGACCGCAAGCCTGATCACCGGGCCGGCCGTCGAGCCGGTGTCGCTCGCCGACGTCAAGGCGCATCTGCGCCTCGATAGCGGCGACGAGGACGCGTTGCTGACCGCGGCGATCGTTTCGGCCCGCGTCCATGTCGAGAGCGCGACGCGGAGGGCGCTGATCGAGCAGGCCTGGCGCGTCTATTACGACGCATGGCCGCGGAAGCGCATCGTCCGGCTGCCGGTCGCGCCGCTGATCTCGATCGACACGGTGACGGTCTACGACTCGGCCGGCGACCCACAGGTCGTCGACCCGGACGACTACGAGGCCGACGTCATTGCCTCGCCGGCCCGGCTGGTGCTCGCCGCGACCGCGCCGACGCCGGTCGGCCGGGCGGTGAACGGCATCGAGATCGACGTCACCGCCGGCTATGGCGCGAGCTCTGTCGACGTGCCGGCGGCGCTCCGCCAGGCGGTGCTGATGCTGGTCGCCCACTGGTACGAGCATCGCGGCGCGGTCGGCCATGACCTCGCCGTGCTGGTCGCGCCGCTCGGCTTCGAGGCGCTGGTCGCACCCTACAGGATGCTGGCGCTGTGAGCGGGGGCGGCTTCGATCCCGGCCTGCTGCGCCATCGCCTCGTCATCGAGTCGGCAGCGGGGGCGCCGGACGGCGCCGGCGGCGAGGCGGTGACCTGGGACACGTTTGCGACGGTCTGGGCGCGGATCGCGCCGACGGCGAGCGGCGAGGAGATCGTCGCCGGGCATCTTTCCGGCATCGTCAGCCACACCATCACCATGCGCTACCGGGCTGACATCGCCGGCGGCATGCGCGCCCTCCATCGCGGCCGGATCTTCCGCATCCTGGTGGTCACCGACCCGGACGAGCGGCGGCGATACATCGTCGCCAAGGCGGAGGAGGAGGGACCATGACCGCGCTCGACCTGACCCGCGTCGGCCTGATCCGGGCGCTCGCGCCGGCGATCGACCGGGCGGTGGTTCGGCGAGCCGAGGC
>NZ_JAGRLA010000178.1 GCF_020442045.1 Bauldia sp.
CAGCGTCGGCTTCTACAAGGTCGGCCTGCAGCTGATCTTCGCCGGTGGGATCGACTTCGCCCGCAACCTCGTCGCGGCCGGCAAGAACGTCTTTCTCGACGCCAAGCTCCTCGACATCGACAACACCGTCCACCACGCAGTCGAGAATATCGCCAGGCTCGGCGTCACCTTCCTCACCATCCACGCCTATCCGAAAGCGATGCGCGCCGCTGTCGAGGCGCGGGGCGACGCGCCGCTGAAGCTCCTCGGCGTCACGGTGCTGACCTCGATGGACGACAGCGACGTCGTCGAGGCCGGCTATGCCGCGACCGCGGCCGAGCTTGTCGCGGCGCGCGCCGGCTTCGCCCGCGACATCGGCATGGACGGCATCGTCGCCTCGCCGGCGGAAGCGACGACGATACGCCGCATCGCCGGTCCGGCGATCGCCATCGTCACCCCGGGCATCCGCCCCGCCGGGGCCGATACCGGCGACCAGCGGCGGGTGGCGACGCCCGCGACGGCGATCCGCGCCGGGGCCGACTATCTGGTCGTCGGCCGGCCGATCAACGCCGCCGCCGATCCGAAGGCCGCGGCGGATTCGATCGTCGCCGAAATCGAAACCGCCATCACCGGCAAGGGGGAAGCATGAGCAAGGGTTACTGGATCGTCCGCGTCGATGTCCACGATCCGGAGGGCTACAAGAAATATCTCGCGGCCAACGCAGCGGCCTTCAAGAAATACGGCGGACGCTTCCTCGTCCGCGGCGGTGCCTTCGAGGTCATGTCGGGAGAGGCGCGTGAGCGCAACGTCGTGCTCGAATTCAAGGATGTCGAAACGGCGAAGGCCTGCTACCGGTCACCCGAATACCAGCATGCGATAGCCGAGCGCGGCGATTCCGCGGTGGTCGACGTCGTGGTCGTCGGGGGCTATGACGGGCCGCAGCCGGCCGACGGCTAGGCCGCCGTTCCCCGGTCACCTGCCGCTTTCCTCCGGCGGCGCCCGTGATACGCTTTCAGGGAGCGGATGGGGTTTTCCATGGATGACATGAAGCTGGTCGTCGTCGGCGCCGCCGGGCGGATGGGCCGGACGCTGATCCGGGTGGTGGCGGAGACGCCGGGCGTCGTGCTGTCCGGTGCCGTCGAGCGCGAGGGCGCGGCGGAACTTGGCAGCGACGCGGGCGTCCTTGCCGGGCTCGAACCGAACGGCGTCGCCGTCACGGACGATCCGCTGCCGGTTTTCGTCAAGGCCGACGGCGTGCTCGATTTCACGGTCCCGCAGGCGACGGTGGCCTTCTCGGAGCTGACCGCCCAGGCGCGGATCGTCCATGTCATCGGCACAACCGGGCTCGGGCCCGAGGACGAGGCGAAGATCGCCGCGGCCGCGCGTCATGCGCCGGTCATCAAGTCGGGCAACATGAGCCTCGGGGTCAATCTCCTCGCGGTCCTCGTCCGAGAGGCGGCCAGGGCCCTCGACGACGATTTCGACATCGAGGTGCTGGAGATGCACCATCGCCACAAGGTCGACGCGCCCTCGGGCACCGCGCTGCTGCTCGGCAAGGCGGCGGCGGAGGGGCGGGGCATCGATCTCGCCCAGCATTCGGTCAGGGTGCGCGATGGTCATACCGGCGCCCGCGAGGCCGGCGATATCGGCTTCGCGACGATGCGCGGCGGTTCGGTGGTCGGCGAGCACAGGGTGCTCTTTGCCGGCGAGGGCGAGGTGATCGAGCTGACCCACAAGGCGGGCGATCGCTCGATCTTCGCGCGCGGCGGGGTCAAGGCGGCGCTGTGGGGACGGGAGAAGAAGCCGGGGCTTTATTCGATGGCTGACGTCCTGGGGCTCGGAGCGAGCGCATGAGACGCGCCGCCGCCGGGACCGCGCTGCTTTGTCTCGGCATGGTTCCGTCGGCGCCGGCCGGCGCCGAGGATTATCCCTATCACGGCTATTTCGCCACCAGCCTTCCCGACGAGAGCCTCGACGACACGCGGCTTTCCTGCGCCAACGGCTTCTTCCGCCAGGGACCGGACGGCTCCTTCGTCAACTATCACCTCGACGCCGCCCGCTATGACAGCGACGGCACCATCCGCTATCTCCGCTACGGCTCCGGCCTCTGCACGCTGCTTGCCGACAAGCGGACGGAGGCCTGCAAGATGGCGTTCAGCAGCGACCCCGAGGAGATCGGGGCCGTTTATGTCGATGTCGTCGAAGCGGTCGAGGCGGACCGGATCTCGCTGATCTATTTCGACACCATCCCCGAAGCCTGGGCCTATGTCGCCGGCAGGGGCGGGCAGCGTGAGCTTTCCTACTTCGTGCGCTGCGCCGGATTCACCGACGCCGCCATGGCCGGACACCTAACCGACGAGGCAAGCCGCCTCAGCATCGCCGATCGCGACGCGGTGCTGTCGCCCGAATTCACCGAAACGACACGGGCCCGGATGCAGGATATCCTCGGCCAGATCACCCGAAGCCCCTAGCCGAAATGGGATGTAAACATGGATAGACTGCTCGTCCTCGTCCGCCACGGACAAAGCGAATGGAACCTCAAGAACCTGTTCACCGGCTGGCGCGACGTCGATCTCTCGGAGCAGGGCGTCGCCGAGGCGAAGGCCGCCGGCCAGCGGCTCAAGGCGGAGGGGCTGACCTTCGGCGCCTGTTATACCTCGGCGCTGACGCGGGCCCAGCGGACGCTCGACCTGATGCTCGACGAGCTCGGCCAGACCGGCCTGCCGATCACCCGCGACCAGGCCCTGAACGAACGCGATTACGGCGATCTCTCCGGTCTCAACAAGGACGACGCCCGGGCGAAATGGGGGGAGGAGCAGGTCCATGTCTGGCGGCGTTCCTACGCCACCCAGCCGCCGGGCGGCGAGTCGCTGCGCGATACCGGGGCGCGGGTCTGGCCCTATTACCTGCACCTGATCCAGCCGCATGTGATGCGCGGCGAGGGCGTGCTGATCGCCGCCCATGGCAATTCGCTGCGCGCCCTGATCATGGCGCTCGACGGGCTGACCCCCGACGAGGTGGTCAAGCTCGAATTGCCGACCGGACTGCCGGTGGTCTATCGCCTCAACGAGGACACCACGGTCGCCGAGAAGCGCGAGCTGGCGGGATAGGGCGGCTGGCGGGCTCTTGCGTGCTCCAAGGCTAGGGCTTTGCCCTCGTGCCTCGGCATGGCGCGGAGGGTTTCGCTTTTTAACTGCCCGGTCCGCCATCCTGAGGAGCCGCCGCGGGCGGCCTTGAAGGACGCAGGGAAGAAGCCTCAGCCCTCCTGCGTCGAGACGCCCGCCTCCCAGCCGAGGATGGCGCGCTTGCGGGTGAGGCCCCAGTGGTAGCCACAGAAGCCGCCGCCCTTGCCGAGCACGCGATGGCAGGGCACGACGAAGGAGATCGGGTTGCGGCCGACCGCCGTGCCGACCGCCCGCGCCGCCGTCGGCCGGCCGATATGGGCGGCGATGTCGGAATAGGTGGTCGCCTTGCCGAGCGGCACCCTGAGCAGCGTCTCCCACACCCTGAGCTCGAAATCCGAGCCGATCATCACGATGCGGAGCGGCCGGTCGGGCCGCCAGGTCTCGGGATCGAAGATGCGGCTGACATAGGGCGCGGTGGCAACGGCGTCCTCGACGTAATGCGCCCTCGGCCAGCGCGCCTGCATGTCGGCGAGCGCCGTCCGCTCGTCGCCCGGGTCGGCGAAGGCGACGCCGGCCAACCCCCGGTCGGTGACCATGATCAGCGACTGGCCGAAGGGCGAGGGATGAAAGGCGAAGCGCAGCACGAGGCCCGCGCCGCGCGCCTTGTAGTCGCCAGGCGTCATCGCCTCATGGGTGACGAAGAGGTCGTGCAGGCGGCCGGGCCCGGAAAGCCCGACCTCGTAGGAGGCGTCGAGAACCGAGGCCGAATCGTCGAGCAGCGAGCGGGCGTGATCGAGGGTCAGCGCCTGGACGAAGGCCTTCGGCGAGAGGCCCGCCCAGCGCGTGAACAGGCGCTGCAGGGCGAGGGGCCGCATGCCGACGACCTCGGCGATCCGTTCGAGCGACGGCTGGTCGCGCCAGTTGCCGGAGATGTATTCGATGGCGCGGCGGACGATCTCGTAGTCGCTCCGCGGTTGCGAGCGCTGGACGGGCATCGGCGGCACCTCGATGGTCAAGTCGGAAAGGGTGGAAAGCGACATTTTTCGACCCCGCTGGTCAGGTTCATGCTGCCCCCGACCTAGGGGTCCCGGCAAGCGCGCGCCACCCGATTCTTGCAAGGGTCGTGGAAAGCGCCTCAGGCCGGATAGGCCCGCGCCCGCGCCAGGGCGGCCGACAGCGCCAGGGCGAAGGATTCGCGCTCATGCGGGCCGAGGAATCCGGCGATCGGGTAGCGCCGGCCATGCGAGGTGAGGTTGACGCCGGTAACCCCGATCTCCGGATGGCGGTCGAGCTCAAGCCGCGCCCAGTAAGGATTGAGGCTGAACTCGGTGGCTCTCCCGCTGGGCGACGTTCGGCGCACCATCAGCCGGTCGGGGAAGACGACGACATCCTCCGATGCCCGCGCTGCCCGGTAGTTCATCCGGAAGGCGAGCTGGACCAGCAGGATATCGAGGCCGAAAAAGCCGACCACCGGCCAGGCGCCCATCATCCAGAAGGCGAGGCCGGCGGTGAAGGAACAGGAGACCAGCGCCAGCATGACCAGCACGAAGCCGGTCGGGCTGAGCGAGCGGTGCGGGGTCAGCCGCGCCGCGAAGATCGGCTCCTTCCCGATTTCGCCTGTGACATTGCCCGTGGTCATGTTGGCTGAGTATAGACTTGGACGAAGCGATTCAAAGCGGCACATGTGGTCGCGGGCGACGGCGGCGGGGCGAGACGGGATTGGCCAGGACACCAGGCATATCGGCGGACAAGCGGCGGAAGCCGGCGACGGGCCGCAAGCCGGCCACCGGGACGCGGAAAATGCCCCGCGCCGACATCGCCGAGATGTTCTCGCGGTTCGAGAAGGCAATGCCGGAGCCGAAGGGCGAGCTCCATTATAGCAATCCCTTCACCCTGCTGGTCGCGGTGGTGCTGTCGGCCCAGGCGACCGACGCCGGGGTCAACAAGGCGACACCGGCCCTCTTCGCCGCCGCCGACACACCCGAGAAGATGGCGGCGCTCGGCGAGGAAAAGGTGACGGAGCTGATCCGCACCATCGGCCTCTTCCGCACCAAGGCGAAGAACGTCGTCGCCCTGTCACGGAGGCTCGTCGCCGAATTCGGAGGCAAGGTGCCGCGTGACCGCGACGCGCTCCAGTCGCTGCCGGGGGTGGGGCGGAAGACCGCGAATGTCGTGCTCAACATCGCCTTCGGCGAGCCGACCATCGCCGTCGATACCCATATCTTCCGGGTTTCGAACCGCACCGGCCTCGCGCCCGGCAAGACCGTCGAGGCGGTCGAGGCGGGGCTGGAAAAGGTGGTGCCGGCCGAATACCGGCTCCATGCCCACCACTGGCTGATCCTCCACGGCCGCTACGTCTGCAAGGCGCGCAAGCCCGACTGCCCGGCCTGCCTGATCAACGACCTCTGCCGCTATCCGGCCAAGACGGTGTGAGGCCCGCGCGGTTGCGCGGCCGGGCGCGGCCGCTATAGTCCGCCCGCCTTTCCCGCCATTCTTTTCAACGGATTACCATGACCGAACCGAAATTCGACGCGCTCTGCATCGGCAATGCGATTGTCGACATCCTTGCCCGCGCCGAGGACGACTTCATCGTCGCCGAGGACCTTCACAAAGGCACGATGCACCTGATCGATGCCGAGCGGGCCGAGAGCCTCTATGCGGCGATGGGGCCGGCGATCGAGGCGTCCGGCGGCTCGGCCGGCAACACCGCGGCCGGCATCGCCTCCTTTGGCGGCCAGGCTGCCTTCATCGGCAAGGTCGCGGACGACCAGCTCGGCGACGTCTATGCCCATGACATGCGGGCGATCGGCGTTCATTTCGGCACCGCACGGCTCACCGGAGGTGCGCCGACCGCCCGCTCGATGATCCTCATCACGCCAGACGGCGAGCGGACGATGAACACCTATCTCGGCGCCTGCCAGGCACTGAGCCCCGCCGATATCGACGAGGCGGTCGTCTCGGACGCGGCGGTGACCTACCTCGAGGGCTATCTGTGGGATCCGCCGGAAGCCAAGGAGGCCTTCCGCCGCGCTGCCGCGATCGCCCATGCGGCGGGCCGCAAGGTGTCGATCACCCTGTCCGATCCCTTCTGCGTCGATCGTTTCCGCGACGAATTCCTCGGCCTGATGCGCGACGGCACCATCGATATCCTCTTTGCCAACGATTCGGAGCTGCGGTCCCTCTACGAGACGGCAAGCCTCGATATGGCGGTCGCCGCGCTTGCCGGCGACTGCCCGCTGTCGGCGGTGACGATCGGCGCCGAAGGCGCGCTGGTCGTCGCGCGCGACGGGGTGAAGAAGATACCGGCGGTGCCGGTCGACACGGTCGCCGACCTCACCGGTGCGGGCGACCTCTTCGCGGCGGGTTTCCTGTTCGGCTTCGCGCGCGGCATGGACCACGCGGATTCCGCCCGGCTCGGCGTGATCGCCGCCGCGGAGGTGATCGGCCATGTCGGACCGCGGCCGGCAGTATCGCTCGCCGATCTTGCCCGCCAGTCCGGCTTCGAATTCTGATGGCTGAAGCCCCGCGTCCGGGGCCCGGTGCTCAGGCGGTCTCGGTCGGCGGCTTGGGCGCTGCCTGCTGGGCCTGGGCGAGGCGCTGGCGGTAGAGCGCCAGGAAGTCGATCGGATCGATCAGCAGGGGCGGAAAGCCGCCGTTGCGGCTCGCATCGGCGAGAATCTGGCGTGCGAAGGGGAAAAGCAGCCGGGGGCATTCGATCCTGAGGATCGGCTGGACGGCCTCGGGCGGGATGTTGGTCAGCCGGAAGAGGCCGCAATAGGACAGCTCGATGGCGAAAAGCACCTTCTCGCCAGCCTGGGCCTGGGCTTCGACCTTGAGTTCGACCTCGACTTCGTTGTTGGTCACCGGGCCCGGCTGGACATCGATGGTGATGTTGATGGCGGGCGCCGCGCCGCGCTCGCGGAGCGACTGTGGTGCGCCTGGGCTTTCGAAGGACAGGTCCTTCACATACTGGGCGAGGACGCCGAGATTCTGCGGTGCCTGTTGCGCTGCGCCACCTGGCGCCGCGCCGCCCGGCGCGGCATTTCCCGCAGGCTGTCCGCCGTTGCTTCCATTGTCTTCGGCCATGTACCCGTTCCCTGTCACTCGCTCCCGTCGGGCCCCAAGCGGGCCCGGCCCACCGGGGGCTAACACGCGGATGGCGGGCTTACAAGGCAAGCGAATGCGGTTGATGGACTCGCATCTGCCACGATCGTTCACTACATTGTAAAAACATCGTCCCCTCGAGGCTTTTCGTGCTAAATCCCCCGGGTGGGACAGGACCCCGAGCGTATGAACGGCTTCGTCGATATCTACACCATCATTTTCCTGGTGCTGGCGGTTGTCATCTTCTTCCGCCTGAGGAACGTGCTCGGCCGGCGAACCGGCAACGAGCGGCCGCCTTTCGACCCGTATTCGCGCCACGAAGCGCCGCCGACGGCGAGTGGCGACGAAAAGGTGATCAGCCTGCCGCCGAGGCGGTCGAATGGCGCGACCGACGCGCCGGTGATCGCTCCAGCGGCCGAGGCACAGATCAAGACCCTTGCGCCGGAAGGCTCGTCGCTCAACGAGGCGCTTCGGGCGATCGCCACCGCGGACCGTAATTTCGACCCGGACACCTTCATCGCCGGCGCCAAGGGCGCCTACGAGATGATTGTCACCGCCTTTGCCGAAGGCGACCGCAAGACATTGAAGCAGTTGCTCAGCCGTGAAGTCTATGACGGTTTCGTCGCCGCGATCACCGAGCGCGAGGGCCGCCAGGAGACCATCGAGTTCCGCTTTGTCGGCATCGACAAGGCGGAGATCACCGATGCCTCGCTGAAGGGTGGCACGGCGCAGATCACCGTCCGCTTCCTGTCCAAGCTGATCTCGGCGACCCACGACAAGGAGGGCAACGTCATCGATGGCGATCCGGTCCATGTCGGTGATGTGACCGACATCTGGACCTTCGCGCGCGACGTCGCTTCGCGCGACCCGAACTGGAAGCTGGTCGCGACCGAATCGGTCGAGTGAACCTCGGCCCCCGTGCAGATGGCGACGGGCGCGGCCCCCGGTTTCGAACTCGAACCGGTTGATTTCAAAGATATTCCGGGCTGGACCGAGGACGACCATCGGGCTGCCATGGCCGCCTTGCGGCAGGGCGCCGCCGTTCTCGACAGCCATCCCCCGAAGCGCCGGTCCACCGGCGTCGACCCGGTCGCCCTCGCGGCCTCGATCGCCCGGGCCGAAGCGCTGGGGGACGTCGGCGAGGAAGCGGCGCGGGCCTTCTTCGAGGCCGAATTCCGCCCCTTCGAGGTTCATCCGGCGTCCGGTCCGGGCTTCTTCACCGGCTATTACGAACCGGTGGTGCCGGGCTCGCGGACGCCGTCGGCGGCTTTCTCGACGCCGATCTACCGTCGGCCGGACGACCTCGTCGAGGTCGATCCGGACGATCCGCCGGCCGGAATCGAGCCCGGCACCCGTTTCGCGCGGCGGCTCGCCGGTGGATTCGCGCCCTATCCCGACCGGGCCGGGATCGGAGCCGGCTTCCTCAAGGGCCGGGGGCTGGAGCTCGTCTATCTCGCCGATCCGGTCGACGCCTTCTTCATCCATATCCAGGGCGCGGCGCGAATCCGCCTCGCCGAAGGCGGCGACATGCGGATCACTTACGCGGCCAAGAGCGGCCACCCCTATACGCCGATCGGCAGGGTGCTGATCGAAAGGGGCGAACTCCCCTCCGGCGGCGCGACGATGGAGACGATCAGGGCCTGGCTCGCCGCCCATCCCGACGAGGCGGCTGGCGTCATGGCCGAGAACCGCTCCTTCATCTTCTTCCGCGAGGCGCCGGTCGATGATCCCGGGCTCGGACCGGTCGCCGCCGCCAAGGTGCCGCTGACGCCCGGCCGAAGCCTCGCCGTCGACCGGCTGATCCACAGCTTCCACGGGCCCGCCTGGGTCGATACCGTCCTCGCCGACCGCAAGCCCTTCCGCCACCTGATGGTCGCACAGGATACCGGCTCGGCGATCGTCGGCGCGGCGCGGGGCGACATCTTCATCGGCTCGGGCGATGCGGCCGGCGCGATCGCCGGCGGCCTCGCGGCGCGGGGGCGGTTCATCCTCTTTGTGCCGCGCAGGGGGGCGGAGGGGCGCGCGCCATGAGCCGGCGGCCGCCCCGCCAGGGCCTGAGCGAGGAGGACGAGCGGCTTTGGGCGGCGGTCAAGAACAGCGCAAAGCCGCTTCGCCCCGCTTCGCGGCGAAGTGCCGTCCCAAAGGATGACGCGAAGCCGGATTCCCTGCCGGCAAAGGCCGAATCGCCGCCGCGAAAGCCACGCGAACCCCGGCCAGCCAGCCGGCCACCCGCGTCGGAGCCGCGCCCGGTGCAGCAGAGGCCGACCGAGCTCGACCGGCGGACCATCGCGCGCCTCACCCGTGGGCGGATTCGCGTCGACGCCCGCATCGATCTCCACGGCCTGACGCAAAGCGCGGCGCACCGGCGGCTTCTCGGGTTCCTGGAGAACGCGCAAGCCGATGGCGCGCGGGTGGCGCTGGTGATTACCGGCAAGGGCCGTCCGGGGGAGCCGACGGCCTATGGCATGCACGAGCGCGGGGTGCTGCGGCGGTCGGTGCCGGAATGGCTGAGATCTAGCGCCTTCCAGCCGATCGTCAGCGGCTTCTCGGAGGCCGGCCGGCGCCATGGCGGCGCCGGGGCGTTTTATGTGCGGATCCGCCGGCTGAGGGACTGAGCGCGCCAGGCGGGGTGCGGAAGCCTAGAGAAGCTTGCGGAGCTCCGCTTCCTTGTCGTTGACGAACCACCCGTAGAAATTTTCCTGCGGATACATGGGCGGCTTGCCGGCCTTGGCCCGCTTCTGGTTCTCGGCCCGCAGGATGCGCGCCCGCGTCGCCGCGTTGCCGAGGTTGTAGAGCGTCGCGGTGATGCCGGGATTCTGCGAGATATCGAAGCCGGCGATCGACTTGTAGAGGTCGATCGAGACCCTGATATTGGCCGCCACGTAATGCAGCGACGTCTCCGGATTCATGATGTTCTGGTAGACTTCCGGCGCATTGTCGATGGTCAGCAGCGGCAGGCCGGACTTGGCGTGGACGATATCGGTGACCGCGAGCGCCGCGACCGGGCTGAGCTGGCCGAATCCGAAGGTCTGGCCGGCGAAGGCGGGTCCGAAATAGACGCGATGGAGCCTGTCGCGCGGATATTTCTTCCCGTCGACGAAGCGTCCCATGAAGACGTTTTCCCAGGTCGTCTGGCGACAGTCCCAGACCTCGTAATTCATCTTGTACTGGTTGCATTTGGCGAATTGCGGCCGGGCGAAAAGCTCCGCAGCCGTATCGCCGCGGTTGGCGAAGACCAGCGAGTCGTTGGAGACATACTGCATCGCCTTGACGTAGTAGGTCTGCAGCGTGTCGTAGGTGTCGATGTTGTAGGTGTGCTCGCCGACGATCGCCCCGATGACATGGATCGGGTCGATGCCGTAGAGCGCCGAGACCTTCTTGATCCGGGCGATCAGGTTCGGATCGCTGGCAAGCAGCCGATAGACCTTCTGGTACTTGGTCTTGAAGGTTCCGCCGCCCATCATCGTCAGCGCACGGGATCCCGAATAGATTCTCGGCTGTTTCTTGAACTGGTTGCCGGGCGGCACGACGATGACATCGGCGGCAACCGCGACCGGCTGCACCAGCATTCCGGCGACCGCGATCGCAATGGCTGTAGCGCCTGCCGCGAATAAGCGCCTGAATCCCATCATTGGCTTAGCTTAACCCTCGTTATCCCCGCCCAAGACGCCGCCCGTGGGTCGAATGATGCCACGTTTTCCCTGCCATTCCCGCCGACGCGCCCGGCGGCGATCCCCGCCGGCCGTGCTTTCCAGCCGGCCGACGGGATCATAACAGCGCTATTGAGGCAAGCGAAGGGCAGACTTCGCCCGCGGCCTCACAGAATGAAGCGGCTGAGATCGGTGTTCCGCGCAAGGTCGCCGATATGCTTTTCGACATAATCGGCGTCGATGACGATCTTTTCGCCGTTCCGATCGGCCGCGGTGAAGCTGACCTCGTCGAGGATCCGCTCCATCACCGTCTGCAGGCGCCGGGCACCGATATTCTCGACATTCGAGTTGATCGACACCGCGATCTCGGCGATCGCATCGATGGCGTCGTCGGTGACCTCGAGCTCGACCCCCTCGGTCGCCATCAGCGCCACATACTGCTTGATCAGGCTCGCCTCGGTTTCCGTCAGGATGCGGCGGAAGTCCTCGGTGGTCAGCGGATGCAGCTCGACGCGGATCGGCAGCCGGCCCTGCAATTCGGGCAGCAGGTCGGAGGGCTTGGCGATGTGGAAGGCACCGGAGGCGACGAACAGGATGTGGTCGGTCTTGACCTGTCCATGCTTGGTGGCGACCGTTGTCCCCTCGATCAGCGGCAGCAGGTCGCGCTGGACGCCCTCGCGGCTGACGTCGCCGCCGTAGCGGCCCTCGCGGGCGCAGATCTTGTCGATCTCGTCGAGGAAGACGATGCCGTCATTCTCGACCGAGGCGATGGCTTCCTGGACGACCTGCTCGTCGTCGAGCAGGCGGTCGGATTCCTCGGCGACCAGCAGCGGATGCGAGTCGCCGACCGTCACCCGCCGGGTCTTGGTGCGCTGGCCGAAGGCCTTGCCGAGCATGTCGCCGATATTCATCACGCCGACGCTGGCGCCGGGCATGCCGGGGATGTCGAAGGAGGGCATGCCGCCTGTGGCGTCGCGCACCTCGATCTCGATCTCCTTGTCGTCGAGCTCGCCCTGGCGGAGCCTCTTGCGGAAGGATTCGCGGGTTGCCGGGCTCGCCGATTCGCCGACAAGGGCGGTCAGCACGCGCTCTTCGGCCGCGAGTTCCGCCCTGGCGACGACTTCCTTGCGCTTGCGGTCGCGGACCAGTGCGATGCCGATCTCGACGAGGTCGCGGATCACCGATTCGACGTCGCGGCCGACATAGCCGACCTCGGTGAACTTGGTCGCCTCGATCTTGATGAACGGCGCGCCGGCGAGCTTGGCGAGCCTGCGCGAAATCTCGGTCTTGCCGATGCCGGTCGGGCCGATCATCAGGATGTTCTTGGGCAGCACTTCCTCGCGCATCTGGCCGGTAAGCTGCTGGCGGCGCCAGCGGTTGCGGAGCGCGATGGCGACGGCGCGCTTCGCATCGGCCTGGCCGATGATGTAGCGGTCGAGCTCGGAGACGATTTCGCGGGGGGAGAAGGTGGTCATTGGAAACTCATCCGGTGTTCGCGATCCCGCACCATGAGGATGGCGGGACCGTAGATGGAGGTGCGTCGGTCGATCGCGCGGAAGCCGGCTTTGTCATAGGCCCGGATCGCCGCCGTGTTGTCGGGGGCCGGGTCGACGAGGACGCGCGGCACGCCGCTTTCGAAGAGCCGTCGGACGAAATCATCGATGAAGCGCGGACCGTGGCCCCTGCCGACCAGGTCGGCCTCGCCGATGAACTGGTCGATCCCGACCGTGCCCGGCGGCTGGTCGCGATAGGGATGGTCCTCTTCCGCGTCGATCCTGTAGCTCTGGAGATACCCGATCGGCCGGCCGTCGGTCAGTACGAGGAACGGCTCGACGGAGTCCTCCGGCGCGGTATGGGCCTCGATCGTGGCGATGCCGGTCGCCGGATCGCTCCACCAGCGGGCGACGTGCGGTTCGGCGAGCCAGGCGCCGAGCCGCGCGAGGTCCGCGGGCTCGACAGGCCGGAAATCGTAGACATGCGCCGTCTCAGACGGCATCGAGGGTCTCGACGGTCAGATTGTCGTTGGTATAGACGCAGATGTCGCCGGCGATCTTCATCGCCTTGCGGGCGATGGTCTCGGCGTCGAAATCGGTCTCGACCAGCGCCCGGGCGGCGGCCAGCGCATAATTGCCGCCCGATCCGATGCCGGCGACGCCGCCTTCCGGCTCCAGCACGTCGCCATTGCCGGTGACGACCAGCGTCGTCGAGGCGTCGGCGACCAGCATCATCGCCTCGAGGCGGCGGAGATACTTGTCGGTCCGCCAGTCCTTGGCGAGCTCGACGCAGGCGCGCAGCAGCTGGCCGGGATACTGGTCGAGCTTGCCCTCGAGGCGCTCGAACAGGGTGAAGGCGTCGGCCGTCGCCCCGGCAAAGCCGGCGATGACGCCGCTCTTGCCGAGCGGGCGGACCTTCTTCGCATTGCTTTTCATGACGGTCTGGCCGACGGAAACCTGTCCGTCGCCGGCGATGACCACCTTGCCGCCCTTGCGGACGCTGACAATGGTGGTGCCGTGCCACGTCGTCGCGGAATCACTCATGGAACGCAGTCTTCCTTCATGCAGCAGGCCGCGGCAGGC
>NZ_JAGRLA010000179.1 GCF_020442045.1 Bauldia sp.
CACGGATGTTGAGGAAGCCGTCGGCGCGGGCCGGCGAGGCGCTGTAGGTGCCGCCGGTCATGTGGAAGTCGATCTCGCCGGCGACGAAGGCCTGGTTCATCGTCGCGATGTCGCCGACCACCTTGGCGCCCTTGAACACCTTGCTGGCGGTGTCGGCGAATTTCTGCGTTTCTTCCTCGGTGTGCTCGCGGAACGGATCGAAGCCGGAGATCAGGCAGATGTCGAAGACGTTCCAGTCGTCGCTCTCGAGGACACCGTATTTGCCGGCGTTGGCCGGGTCGTTGAACAGATCCCAGCCGACGTCCTCGGCGGTCGCCCGGCTGACCTTGTCGGTGTTGACCACGAAGCTGTAAGGGCCGAAGCGCTGGATCATGCCGAGCAGGTCTTCGCCGTTTTCGCTCATGCACCAGCGATACGGCCACTCGAAACCCGCCAGCATGTTGGCGAAGTAGGGCTCGAAGGTTGCCTTGTCGAGCGGCTTGATCAGACCTTCCGGATACATGATCTTGCGCGCCCAGGGATTGTTGACGTTGATCAGATCCCAGACGTTGGTCTCGCCGGCGCGCAGCCGGTTGATCATGGTCGGGTCGTTGGTCAGCGACTCGGCCTTGACCGTCGCGTCCATTTCCGTTCGGAAGGGATCGAGAACCTGGGCGGAGTTGTAGCCCTCCCAGCACAGGATGTTCAGTTCCTTCTCGCGCGCCGCCTGGGCGCCGCGGAGCATTCCTCCCGTGCCCACGGCAAGGGCGCCCGCGAACATGGCGGACTGCTGCATGAATTTGCGGCGGCTGATGCCATTCGATCCCATAGCACTCTCCTCTCCTGGGCCGAACCGGCCCTTTCAGTCTTCAGTTCCGGGTCGATTCGTCAAATCGACCAGACGACGTCGGAATTGCGTCTATGCCAGCACCTGTTCAAACGCCGCGCCCCAAGACGCGGTTACCAATCGCACAGCCTAGGTCATGGACCGGCCATCCTCTTGACTTGTGGTCGGTCAAATTTGACCGACCGCCCGAAGTCCTTGCGATCGTTGCATATTGCGTGCCATCCCGGCCTCAGATTCCCATCATCGCCTTGATCTCGCTGCTCGACATGACGCTGCAATAGATCATGTTGAGGATCTCGAGCTCCTTGTGATGCAGTTCGTCCGACCCGGCGGCGCAGCAGTCTTCGACGACGACGACGTTGAAGCTCTCGTCGGCGAGGCTCCGGACCGTCGAGGAGACGCACTGGTCGGTAAAGACGCCACAGCATACGACGTTGCGGATGCCCATGTTGGCGAGCAGCAGGCGCAGGTTGCTGCCGGTCAGCGCGCTGTCGGTCATCTTGGTGACGACGATCTCGTCGCCCTTCGGCGCAAGCTCCGGGACGATCTGCGACTCCCACTCGTCCTTGGGGAGCAGCAGGTCGTTCCAGCCGGGCTTGCGGTGGCTCAGCGAGCGTTCGCGGCCGTCCTTGGTGTGGCTGGCGATCCGGGCATGGACGCATTCGATGCCGTGTTTGCGAAAGCGGCCGAGGAGGTCCGCCGTGTTCGGAACCAGGATTTCGTCGAGGCGGCGGTGGAAGGGCGTCCACAGGTCGTAGCGCCGCTGTTCCTCCGGCGAGAGACGGTCGCGTTCCGGCCGCGCCCGGTAGGTGTTCTGGACGTCGATGACGAGAAGGGCGGTCTCTTCGAACTTCAGCTCGATGTCGTCGGGCTCGGGGGCGCCGAGATAGTAGATCGACCGGTAATCCGTCTTCCAGTTCATGGCCGTCCCTTCCGCGTTCGGTCAGCCGTCCCCGCGTCTAGAAGCGATGCGTGAAGAGGCCGCGGCGCTCGTAGACATCCGCCGCCTCTTCGACAAAGGCCGCCATGCGCTCGGCTCCATAGGTCCCGCGCAGGGTCCGCGCCGCCTCGAGCAGCGGCTGCTTGTCCTTCGCCCGGCCGGGCCGGAGCAGTTCGTAGACCTTCATGATGAAGTCCTGCGGCACGTCGACGAGCTCCGACGCCCGCTCGAAATTCGCGCCGAGCGTCGCCCGGTTGGCGTCGCGCGCGACCTCGGCCTGGAGGCGCAGCGCGTCCGGCGTGATCCGCAGGTCTTCGAGCGTGACATCGCCGGCAAGCACCGCCTCGAGCGAGACGTCGTCCAGCGGCTTGCCCCGCGGTCCCCGGATCAGTTCGGGGCGCTGCTCGGCCAGCGGGTAGTCGGCGGTGGTCAGCTTCCTGCTCATGCCGGCACTCGCGCGGCTTCCAGGCTGATCTCTTCCGGCGCGGCGCCATCGGCGGTAAGCGCCGTCTCGATCGCGTAGATCAGCGCGACACGGGCGTGAAAGCGCGAGCCCATGGCTTCGCCATGATTGGGCACGATCACCGGTTCCGGCATCTCTCCTTGCGCGTAGAGCGCCGCGTTGCGGCCGAGCCCCCGGTAATGCTCGAGCGTGGTGATCGGCGCGTTGGAGAAGAGCTCGAGGTTGTTGTGGGGCAGGCGGTCCGCGTGGTGGATCACCGCGGTGCCCTTGGTCTGGATACCGATCCCGACCTTCGAGCCGGAAAGCCGGGCCGCGGAAAGGCCGAGGAACGAGGTGTCGGCGGTGTGCTTCAGCCGGACGATGCGCGCCACGCCTCCGGCGCTCTCGATCCCCCCGACAATGGCGCCGAGAAGCTCGGCGATCGGTATGCCGCTCATCGTCCGGAACAGCTTGACCCCGAAGGCCGGCGACACGCCGACCACCACTTCCCGCGGGTCGGTGCCGACCTTCGCCTCGCCCATCCTGGTGAAGGCGATGCCCAGCGACTCGTGGCGCGCGAACTCCTCCTCCTGGCCGAGCACGGTCTCGCGGTCGAGCACGTCGCGGATATGCGCGATCTCCTCGCGTCGGGCGGCCGAGAGGCGGTAGCCGGTTCCCGGGCCACCATAGTCGTTCGGATCGTTGACGGCGCTGAGGATATGGCCGTCGCGGACCATGGCCGAAGTCTGCAGATAGTCGCCGGACACGCGCAGCCTGACCAGCCACAGGAGGTTGCGTGCTTCCTCGTCGAAGCCGCGCGCGTGCAGCGCCCTGATGACGTCGACAACGGTGATGCCCTTCTCCTGGATGCGGTCGGAGATGCGGGCAACCTCGCCCGGCAGGTAGCTGTCGGTGTCGTCCGATCCCGACGCCATCACGACGCTGGTCATCATCTCGCGCGTGGGATGAGAGAGGTCGAGTTCCTCGAAGACGGCGGCGATCGCCTCGACGGCCCGCTGTCGGAGGTCGAGCGCCTTTTCCTCGCCGATCGGGGTCAGCCCGCCGTCGGCCTCGAAGTCGCGCTGGAGAACGAGATAGTCCTCGAGCTCCTCGCCGTTGAGCAGCGAGGGGTTGAAGGAATTGTCGTATTTCAGGATCGATCCGAAGCCCGAGCAGATCAGGTCGGAGCCGCCGATCAGATAGGGGAGGATCTTGGCGCCGACCCGGATTTCCGATTCCGTCGAGCGCGCGTCGTTGCCGGAGGCGCATTCGAGGTCGAGCCAGACCGCGACGAGGTTCTCCGCCATCATCTCGCGGACTCCGCCGGGCACGGTCGCGGTCACCGGCGCCCCGTCGATACCGCCATTCTGGGTTCCCTGGACGCCCATTGCCCGCTGCAGGCAGAGGCACCGGGCTTCGAGATAGAGCATCGACTTCTTTTCGTGGAAGCCCATCAGCAACTCGGAGCCGGCGCCGGAGGTGCAGCGCATCTTGATGCCGCGCGACGCGTAGGCGGTCGCGAGGAAGGCTTTCGACCACGGCGTATCGTCGCCGTCGACGAAGGCCTTCTCGGTTCCGTAGACCGAGACGGTTTCGGCATAGGAGGTGAAACCGGCCATGCCGATCTTCAGCTCCTCCGCCTCCTCGCTGGCGCATTGGAAGAGCGTGCCGGCGCGTCCGACCGATGCGCCGACCGCGCAGGCCATGGCATTCGCCCAGGCGTTCCGCGAGACCCGCATCGTCGTTTCGATCTCGTCGAAGCCGAGCGCGACGGCGATCGCCGCGTCGGCGGCAAGCTGGAGCGGATCGTCCTTGGCGTTGGTGACGTGCCCCTGGTTGCCGGGTGTCCGCCGCGCCCGCATCTTCGAATAGGCGAAGGCGATTTCCATGGCGTTCAGCTGCGCCACCACCTCGGCCAGCTTGGCCGGCGTCAGGCCGTGCGCGAGCTGGACCAGCTCCGTGCGCGGCACGTTCATGTCGACCAGCATGCGGGCGATCGTCTCCGACGGAATCGCCATCGCCTGTTCGGCCAGGGTCGTGTCGAGGTGGTAGCGGGCGACAAAGGTGTCGATCATGTCGAAGTCGGCCTCGCCGACCCCGTCGAGCTCCACCACCCGACCATCCGCGATCCGGATGCCCGGCTTCGGATCGTGGGGGCTGGAAAAGGCCGCGAAGCCGTTCTCGGCGTCCTCGACGGCGAACTTGTCGAGCCTCAGGGGGCGCTCGTCCCAGTCCGAGAAGCGGCCCCAGCGATTCGCACCCATCGGTCCTTGCCCCTTCGAGCCCGTCGGCCCTGCTTCGAACGGACCGCGTTTCCTAAGACTGGTCACCAAATGCCGGTCCGGTCAACGGGTTGGCCGGTACCGACGGTCCGGGGCGACCAAACGGGTGATGGAAAGCACCCAAACTTCGGCTTCTCCCGCGGCGGTCGGGGCGCTATGTTCCGGGCGCAGTGATGGACGAGGCGAAGGCCAGCCGGCAAGATGCCAATGGCGGTCGCCTCGGGAAGATCGCGGCAATTGCCCGGTCGGGCGTCCGGTGCGAGGATCGGGAGAGGGGAGATCGCCAATCAATGACTTGGCTTCAGTTTCTAGCGGTCATGTTCGGGCCGGCCCTGGTCCTGGCAATCGTTGCCGCGATCATCCTGGCCACCAGTCGGCGCAGCCAGACCTGAGCACCATCGCCGGGGCAGGCTCGCCTCATCAACGCGACCCATTGCATCCGACTTCTTCCGACCGGTCCTGAAGTCGCGTGACGCCCCCCATCGTCGTCCCCGAACCGTCGGACAATCTCGTCATATGTCAGCACAAAAGATAAGGATCGGCCTTGTCGGCGCGGGCGCCATCATGCGCCTCAGCCACGCTCCGACCATCAATGCCAGCGCCGGCGCCGAACTCGTCGCGGTCTTCGATGCGGATCTCCAGCGGGCCGAGGCGATCGTCAAGGATTTCGGCGGCACCGCCTACGACGACCTCGACCGGATGCTCGAAACGCCCGGGCTCGATGCCGTCGTCGTCGCGACGCCCAACCGGTTCCACGAGGAAGGGGTGCTGGCGGCGGCGGCCCATGGCAAGCATGTGCTTTGCGAAAAGCCGCTGGCGATCGACGCGGCGGCGGCGCGCCGCATGGTCGAGGCCTGCGAGGAGGCCAAGGTCGTCCTGCAGGTCGGCTTCAACCAGCGCTTCTGGGCGCAGGTCCAGATCGCGAAGCAACTGATCGATGCCGGTTTCATCGGCAGGATCCATCAGATGCGGTCGATCTACTCGGAGAAGTCGACGGTCTACCCGGCGACGACCCGCTATCGCTACGACCTTGCCCAGTCCGGCGGGGCGACGATCATCGACCTGACCATCCACCGCATCGACCTTGCCCGCCACCTTGTCGGCGATTTCTCCGGCGTCTTCGGCGAGCTCGTCCACAGCGAATTGCCCGAACAGGTCGACGACAACGTCTTCCTGCTGACACGCTTCGCCAACGGCGCCCGCGGCAGCCTCGCCGGCAACCGCTATTCGCCGAATATCGGCGACGGGACCGACATCTATGGCACCGAGGGGACGATCCACATCGCCAGCGAAACGATATCGCCCTTCGCCTCGGCTCCGCTTGCCGTCTATACCGAGCGATCGGCGGCCGACCTTCCCGACGTCCTCGTCGAGGCGCATTACCCCGATGCCTGGTGGGAGACCTTCAAGGGTGGCTGGATCACGGTGAAGCCGCCGCGCCGCAGTCCCTACCGCGCGCAGCTCGAGGCCTTCTGCGAGAGCATCCGCGAAGCCAAGCCTGCTCCAATCACCGGCGTCGACGGGCTTCGCGCCCAGGAATTCGTGCAGGGCGCCTATCTGTCGATGCAATCGGGAACCTGGGTGGACCTGCCCTTACCGGAAGACGCCCCCTTCGTCGTTCCCGAATACCGGTGAGGCGCGGCATGTATTCCTGTTTCCACAGCGTCGGCCTTCCATCGCGATCCCTGACCGAGGCCATC
>NZ_JAGRLA010000026.1 GCF_020442045.1 Bauldia sp.
CACACGCAAGCCGGCCGCCCGCAAGGCCGCGGCCGGGACCCGGAAATCGGCGGCGGCCAGGAAGGCCCCCGCCAAGCGCCGACTTCGTCACGAGGCGGACCTTCCGGCGCCGCCTCCGGCTTCGGCCTATTTCATCGAGGAGCGGCACGAACGCTACGAGCGGCATACGCTGTCGGTGACCGTCGACAACGAGCCGGGCGTCCTCGCCCGGGTGATCGGGCTCTTCTCCGGTCGCGGCTACAACATCGACAGCCTGACGGTCTCCGAGACTGAGCACGCCAAGCATCAGTCGCGGATCACCATCGTGACGACCGGCACGCCGATGGTGCTCGCCCAGATCAAGAACCAGCTCGAGCGGCTGGTCCCGGTCCATTCGGTGAACGACCTGACCGCGGACGGCAATCCTCTCGAGCGCGAGCTTGCCCTGGTCAAGATCGCCGGCAAGGGCCAGAAGCGGGTGGAGGCGCTCAGGATCGCCGATGCCTTCCGGGCCGAGGTGGTCGGCGCAACGACCGAGCATTTCATCTTCCAGCTCACCGGACGCACCGACAAGATCGAGCAGTTCCTGGCGGTGATGGCGCCGCTCGGCATGGTCGAGGTGTGCCGGACCGGCATCGCGGCCGTGTCGCGCGGGCCGGAGGCGATGTCGGGGCTGGCGAGTCGCGCGGACTGACGTTCGGAGATTGAATCAAGGCCGGGGCGCAAGGTCTTTATCCAGTTAGCATTTCGGCGATCTTGCCGGCCGGGCAGGGCCGGCCTGTGACGGCTGGCCGAGTCCCGGTTCCGGCCTTGACGGCCGGCCGCGACGCAGCCAGAAGTATCCGGCAATCGTAGCCGGGGAGCCGACAAGCGCCCCGGCCTATCTCCTGTTGCGATGATCCGACGATGACCGCCAGTCTCTCCGTCAATCTCAATGCGATCGCCCAGCTTCGCAATCGCCGCGACCTGCCTTGGCCGAGCGTCACCGGCATGGGGCGGATCGCGCTCCAGGCGGGCGCCCGCGGCCTGACCGTCCATCCGCGGCCGGACGAGCGCCATGTCCGCCGCTCGGACGTGCCGGACCTGGCAAGGCTGATCGCCGGCGAATTCCCCGACCGCGAGTTCAACATCGAGGGCAATCCGGACGCGCGCTTCGTGGAGATCGTCGAAACGGTTCGGCCGACCCAGGTGACCCTGGTTCCGGACGATATCCGCCAGGCGACCTCCGACCATGGCTGGGACGTCGCCGCGCATCACGAGTTCCTCGTCGGGATCGTCGCCCGGCTGCGGCAGTCGGGGATGCGGGTGTCGCTGTTCATCGACCCCGATCCCGCCGTGCCGGCGCTGGCCAGGGATGTCGGCGCCGACCGCGTCGAGATCTTCACCGGTCCCTACGGCAGCGCGATGGACCCGGCTGTCCAGGCGCGCGAGCTCGACAAGGTGGTCGCGACCGGCAATGCCGCGAAGGACGCGGGACTCGGCCTCAACGCCGGCCACGACCTGACGCTCGCCAACCTGCCGCCGCTTGTCGCCGCATTGCCGCATCTCGCCGAGGTCTCGATCGGCCATGCCCTGACCGCCGATGCGCTGCAATTCGGCATGGCCGAGACGGTGCTGCGCTATCGCGAAGCCTGCGGCGAGATCATTTGATGGCGGAGCCGGCCCTGGCGATGGCGACCGAAACCGGGGATATGCCGGCCGGCGACCGGACGAGGCCGCGTGCCGACGGACCGGATTTCTTCTGCATCGGGGCGCAGAAGGGGGGGACCCGCTGGCTCTATGACCAGGTGCAGCTCCACCCCGATTTCTGGATGCCGCCGTTCAAGGAATTGCACTATTTCGACCGCAAGAAGCCCTCGCCGCGCGCCGCCAAGCTGACGGACAAGGCGGCCAGGGACCTCCGGCATCTCAATCGGCGCCGGAAGAAGCGGAATTTCCGCAAGCTCGACGAGCGCGACCTCGCCTTTCTCGACGCCTATGCGGACTTGCCGTGGCGGCAGGTCGATCTCGACGCCTATGCCCGGCTCTTCGCCGGGAAGGGCGCGGCGATCGCCGGCGACATCACGCCGGACTATTCCACGCTGCAGGCCAGCCTCATCGAAAAGATCGCCGTGCGCTTTCCGGCCGCGAAGGTCGTCTTCATCGCCCGCGATCCGGTGGAAAGGGTGTGGTCGCACCTGACCATGCATATCCGCCGCGGCGATATCGACCGCGACCTGATGGCCGACGACTTCATGCAGCTTGTCCGCAAGCGCTTCGTCGTCAAGCGGTCCTTCCAGACCGAGATCGTCGCGCGCTGGCGGCAGTTCGTGCCGGAAGGGCGGTTCGGCTTCTATCTGTTCGACGATCTCGTCGCAGACCCCGATGGCCTGAGGGCCCGGGTCCTCGGGTTTCTCGGGGCGGATCCGGAAAAGCCGAGCGGCACGGCGCCGGCCGGCTTCAACCGGAAGAGCGATCCGGCGAAGATGCCGCTTTCGCCCGATCTCCGCGACCGGCTGAGCCGGCATCTGGCGGACGAGCTACGGGCCTCGGCGCGCCAGTTCGGCGGCGCCGCCGTCGACTGGCCGGCGAAATACGGCCTCTGACCGGCTCGCCGGTCTCAACCTGACCCGCGCGCGGGTGATGGAAGGAATGAACGTGCTCGGTGCGTTGCGCATGGCCGGCGACCGCCTTCTCGGTCGCGGCCCCGACATGACGGAGATGCCGGAGCTGCTGGCGCATGGCGACCGGCGGGGGCCGGACTTCATCTGCATCGGCGCGCAGAAGGGCGGCACCCGCTGGCTCTTCGACCAGCTGAACCACCATCCCGACTTCTGGATGCCGCCGATCAAGGAGCTGCATTACTTCAACGAGAACATCCATCTGAAATGGGCGGAGCCGCTGTTCAGCAAGGCCCGCTACGGGCGGGGACGGCTCAACCGCAAGCTCGAGCGATCGCAGATGCGGGCCCTCGACGATGTCGATGTCGAGTGGCTGAGGGCGCTGATGTGGCTGCACGGCAAGCCGATCGACTTCGACCTTTATTCGCGCCTGTTCAGCCCCAAGGGCGAGCGGCTCTCCGGCGACATCACGCCGACCTACGCGATCATCGCCGAGGAGAAGGTCAAGGCGGCCTGCGCCAACCTGCCGGAGGCGAAGATCGTCTACCTCGTCCGGGAGCCGATCGAGCGCTTCTGGTCGCATTACTGCATGATCGCGCGGCAGCAGAAGTTCGAGAATGCAGCCGATCTCGCGACGGTCGAAGACTTCATCCGGACCGGCAGCGGCGTTCGCCATTCGAGCCCGACGAAGAATGTCGCGCGGTGGAAGGAGGCCGGCGCCGAGGGGCGCTTCGGTCTCTTCTTCTTCGACGAATTGAGGACCGATCCGGCCGGCCTCAGGGCCAGCATCGTCGGCTTCCTCGGCGGCGACCCGGGGAAAGCGAGCGGTACGCTGCCGCCCGGCTTCAACCGCAAGAGCAAGGACCCGAAGGTGGTGATGTCCGATCGCGTCCGGGATCACCTGATCGACCTGCTCGGCGGGGAGATTCGCGCCGCGGCCACCGAATTCGGCGGGCCGGCGAGGGAATGGCCGAGGAAATATGGCCTCTAGAGCCCGGCCATGACGGCGAATCTGCTCGCGGGCCTTGTGGTCTTCGCGGCGGTGACGCTTTTCACGCCGGGGCCGAACAACGTCATGCTGATGACGTCGGGGCTGAACTACGGTCTCAGGCGGGCGCTGCCGCATCTCTTCGGCGTGGCGATCGGCTTCGGGGCGATGGTGCTGGCGGTCGGGATCGGCCTCGGCGCGGTCTTCGAGAGCTATCCGGCGCTCTACCCGGTCATCAAATATGTCGGGGTCGCCTATCTGCTCTACCTCGCCTGGATCATCGCCAGCGCCGAGCCCCACGACGCCGAGGCCGGGACCGGGGCCAAGGGCCGTCCGATCAGCTTTCTCCAGGCATCGGCCTTCCAGTGGGTCAACCCGAAGGCCTGGGTCATGGCGGTGGGCGCGGTGGCGACCTATGCGGCGATTGCCGACTTCCCGCTCAATATGGCGATCATTGCCGGGGTATTCGGGATGCTCGGACTCGTGTCGAGCTGGACCTGGGTGATGTTCGGCTCGGTGCTTCGCCGCTTCCTCAGGACGCCGCGGGCGGTGCGGGTGTTCAACATAGCCATGGGCCTGCTTCTGGTGGTTTCGATCCTGCCGGTTCTTGCCGAGGACTGGTTGTGAGGGCCGGATGCCCGGCGATCCCGCCCCGCCGACTGACGCGGACGGATTGCGCCTTCGGGTTTCGCCCGTTAGAACCGGCGCGGTCTTACAGGTCCCCGCGGCTTTTCGCCGTCGATCACCTTCCGATGAAAAGGGAAAGTCATGCGCGTCTACTATGATCGGGATGCCGATCTGAACCTCATCAAGTCGAAGAATGTCGCCATCGTCGGCTATGGCAGCCAGGGACGCGCCCACGCGCTCAACCTGACGGACTCGGGCGTCGAGAATGTCGCGATTGCCCTGAAGCCGGGCTCGGCCACCGCGAAGAAGGTCGAGGCCGACGGCCTGAAGGTCATGTCGGTGGCGGAAGCCGCCGCCTGGGCCGACATGATCATGATGTGCGCGCCGGACGAGCTGCAGGCCGACATCTGGAACGACCATATCGCCGGCAACATCCGCGACGGGTCGGCGATCGCCTTCGCCCATGGCCTCAACGTCCATTTCAAGCTGATCGAGCCGAAGAGCACCATCGATGTCGTGATGATCGCGCCGAAGGGGCCGGGCCACACCGTGCGTGGCGAATACCAGAAGGGCGGCGGCGTGCCCTGCCTGATCGCCGTCGACCAGGATTCGTCCGGCAACGCCCATGACCTCGCGCTCTCCTACGCCTCGGCGATCGGTGGTGGCCGCTCCGGCGTCATCGAGACCACGTTCCAGGAGGAATGCGAGACTGACCTGTTCGGCGAGCAGGTGGTGCTTTGCGGCGGCCTGGTGGAGCTCATCCGGAGCGGTTTCGAAACACTGGTGGAGGCCGGCTACGCCCCCGAGATGGCCTATTTCGAGTGCCTGCACGAGGTGAAGCTGATCGTCGACCTGATCTACGAGGGCGGCATCGCCAACATGAACTACTCGATCTCCAACACGGCGGAGTTCGGCGAATATGAGAGCGGTCCGCGGATCATCACCGACGAGACCCGCGCCGAGATGCGCCGGGTGCTGAAGGACATCCAGACCGGCGCCTTCACCTCCGAGTGGATTCGCGAATGCAAGGCCGGGCAGCCGAAGTTCAAGGCGACCCGCCGCATGAATGACGCGCATCCGATCGAGGAAGTCGGAGAGAAGCTCCGCGGCATGATGCCGTGGATCAAGTCGAACGCGCTGGTCGACAAGGCAAAGAACTGACGCGACCGGCGGTCGTCACGGCCGCCTGTCGACTTTCCTTCGGGAATCCTGTCCTTCTGCCAGGGTCGGCGGGGAGCACGACGTTTCCCGCCGCCGTCCGGGTACCTGTTCGGCGGATGAGGGCGGCTCATGCTCAGCCTGTTCGAGATCATCGCGATCCTGCTTGTGCTCTCGGCCATCTTCGGCTGGGTGAACGAGCGGTTCATCGGCCTTCCCCATGTGATCGGCCTCCTGGTGATGGCGCTGCTCGCGTCGATCGCGCTGATCGTGTTCGACGAGATCGTGCCGGTGCTCGGCGTGCGCGACGTGGTCGAGCAGACGCTGGCCGAGATCGATTTCTACGATACGATGATGAACGGGATGCTCGCCTTCCTGCTTTTCGCGGGGGCGCTGCAGATCGACCTCAGCCGGCTCAGGGCGGAGGCATGGGCGGTCGGCTCGATGGCGACGGTCGGCGTCGTCATCTCGACCTTCATCGTCGGCTTCGGCTTCTACCTGATCGCCCGGCTGATCGGCGTCGATATTCCGCTGATCTGGGCGCTGGTCTTCGGCGCGCTGATCTCGCCGACCGATCCGGTGGCGGTGCTGGCGCTGCTGAAGTCGATCGAGATCCCGCAACGGCTCGAGATCAAGATCGCCGGCGAGAGCCTGTTCAATGACGGCGTCGGCGTCGTGCTGTTCACGCTCCTCATCGGGATCGCGACGCGGACCGAGGAGCTCACCCTCCTCTACGTCGGCGAGCTCTTCCTGTGGGAGGCGGTCGGCGGCGCGATCCTCGGGCTGGTCGTCGGACTGGTGGCGGTGCGCGCCATGGAGGCCGTCGACAACTACCCGGTGGAGATCATGATCACGCTGGGGCTGGTGACCGGCCTCTACGCCGTTGCCCTCAGGCTGCACATGTCGGGGCCGATCGCCGTCGTGATCACCGGTATCCTGGTCGGCAATCGCGGGGTGCGGACCGCGATGAGCGAGGTCACCCGCGAGCACCTCTTCCAGTTCTGGGAATTCATCGACGAATTATTGAATTCCGTGCTGTTCCTGCTGATCGGCCTCGAGGTGCTGATCGTGACACTGGCGCCGTCGCTGGTCGGGCTCGCCGTCGCGACGATTCCGCTGGTGCTGGCGGCGCGGCTGATCTCGGTGACGGTGCCGCTGTCCCTGCTGTCGCTCCGCGATTCCTTCACGCCGGGATCGATCCCGATCCTGACATGGGGCGGCGTGCGGGGCGGCATCTCGGTGGCGCTTGCGCTGGCCATACCCTTCGGGGACGTCCGCGAACCGATCCTGGTCGCGACCTATGCGGTGGTGATCTTCTCCATCGTCGTCCAGGGACTGACGATCATGCCGCTTATCCGGCGGGTGCTGAGGCCGGAGACGCCGGACTGACCAGGGCCGGCGCCGGCGGGGAGCGGGCATGTCGCCCTCCCACCGGCCGCGCCGGCCGGGCGACGTCAGTAGGGGCTGATGCAACGATGGGCGTAGCCGTCGTAGCCCATGAAGGTGTCCGTCGCGGGATTGTAGGAACGGTAGTTCGCCAGGCACCAGTCGACATGGGCCTGTCTCCACGCCCGGCGCGGGTAATAGACCGGCGGCGGAGGAGGCCGGTAATAGGCCGGGGCAGGCGGCGCGTAATAGCGGGGCCGGGGCGGCGGAGCGTAGTAGCGCGGTGCGGTGCGGGGCGCGGTCACGAGCGCGCCGACACCGAGGCCCACAAGGGCGCCGGCCGCGAAGCCGACGCCGGGCGTCCAGGTGTTGTGGTTGTTGTATTTCTGGTGCTGGTAGTTGTTGTTCTTGCCCTTCCAGGCGGCCGACGCCGCGGTCGGGGCGGCGGTGATCGACGCCAGGCCGAGGAGGGCGGCCATGGCGGCCAGAGCGAACTTCTTCATTCTCTTCTCCGGGATACGCGGGGTTACACGGGCGGGAGACCCCTTCCCGCAGGTTGCCGGGGAGAATGACGAAAGCCGGCTGAATGGTGGCTGAACGAATTGTGACGGCCTCCGGCGGCAATGCTTGACCTGCCCGGACACCCGAGCCAAAAGCGGGCACCCTCTATCCGGAGTGCCTGATGCCGCGCCGCTACACCATCCTCGACGCTTTCACCGACCGGCCCCTTTCGGGCAATCCACTGGCCGTCGTGCACGATTCCGAAGGTCTCGACGACGCGCGGATGCAGGCGATCGCGCGCGAATTCAATCTCTCCGAAACCGTCTTCGTCCGGCCGGCAAGCAACCCGGCGCATGCGGCCGCGATCAGGATATTCACGCCGGGCTACGAGCTGCCCTTTGCCGGCCATCCGACGATCGGCGCCGCGGTGCAGCTGGCACTGGACGCGGCGGACGGGAACCATAACAAGCACGAGATGATGCTGGTTCTCGAGGAGGAGATCGGGCCGATACGCTGCGGCGTGTCGCTGAAGGGGAACGCCGCCGGCCATGTGATCTTCGACCTGCCGAAAATGCCGGCGACGACGGTCGACCCGGCCGATCGCGATCTCGTGGCGGCCGGACTGGGGCTCGCGCCGACCGATATCGGCTTCGAGAACCATGTCCCGACCGGCTACGACGCCGGCGTGCCCTATTGCTTCGTTCCGGTCCGTGACCTCGATGCGATCGCGCGCGCCCGGCCGGAGATGCCGCACTATGATCGGGCCTTCGGTGACGATGTGCTTGCCGATGTCTTCGTCTATACGCGCGAGACGGTTGGCGCGGAGCATCACTTCCATGCCCGCATGTTCGCGCCGAAGGCCGGCATTCCGGAGGATCCCGCCACGGGATCGGGCGTCGCCGGGCTTGCCGGCGTCATTGCCCGTTTCGATCAGCCGCCGGGCGGCAGCCATCGCTATCTGATCGAACAGGGATACGAAATGGGCCGGCCGAGCCTGATCGGCCTCGAGATCGACATGCATGACGGCGCCGTGCATGGCGGACGGATTTCCGGCGACGCCGTCGTCGTGGCGGAGGGGACCCTGTCGATCTGAGGGCGGCAAGCATGGAATCGTGCTAAATTCCCTTCGGCGGCAAACAGCGTCCGCGACTGGGGGAGGGAAGCATGGGCTGGTTCAACGACCTCATTCTGTTCCTGCATTTCTTCGGGTTGATGCTCGGCGCGGCCGGCGGGATGTCGAGCGCCATCATCATGCGACGGGCTGCTTCCCTGCCGCCGGAGCAGGGCCAGGTCATTCGCGGCCTGGGGCCGGTCCTCGCCAATGTCTCGGCCGCCGGGGTCATCGTCCTGTGGATCACCGGCCTGATCATGGTGTGGAGCAAGTGGAACGGCATCGGCTCGTTGCCGACGCTCTTCTGGGTCAAGTTCATCTTCGTCGTGACCCTTACCGCGGCCGCCATCGCCATCCACATGACCTATGCAGACGTCCGCAAGGGAAACACGGCCGCCGCGGCGCGCCTGCCGAAGCTCGGGCCGATCGCCGGACTGTCGGCGCTGCTCGCCACCTTCTTCGCGGCATTCACCTTCGGCTAGGCCGGGGAGAGGCGGTCACCGCGCCGGATAGCCGGGGGCTCCTGTGGCCGCCGAGTGCTCCCCGTATCGAGTTTCCACTTGCCGAAAGCCGATGCTTTTGGCTAAAAAGCCTCGTGCTACGCGGAAAACCGGCCCCTGACCTGTCTGCCGGATGATCCTCGGGAGCCGAGTGGAGCTGATTATGATCGTTCGCGATCCCTTGAGCGCACCGACGCCGGCCCTGGCCGAAGACCGTCGGATTGCGCCTGGCTCCCTGCTTCTTCTCGGCCTGCTCCTTAGACGCCCCTGAGCGTCGACTGTCCGGTTGCGGACGGGCTCTCAGGGGACGGTCGGACAGCGGACATTCCCACGAAAGCCCGTACGGGACAGCAGGACGGGCAAAGGTTTCGAGAAGGACGGAATTCATGAGTACCAACCAACCGACGACAGCCGACCGGGATCAGGTCGTCATCTTCGACACGACGCTGCGCGACGGCGAGCAGTCGCCCGGCGCCTCGATGACGCTGGAGGAGAAGCTGCAGGTCGCCGCGCTCCTCGACGAAATGGGCGTCGACATCATCGAGGCGGGCTTTCCGATTGCCTCGAATGGTGACTTCGAGGCGGTCACCGAGATCGCAAAGGTCGTCAAGAATGCCGTGGTCTGCGGCCTCGCCCGGGCGGGCAATGCCGATATCGATCGCGCCGCGGAGGCGCTGAAGCATGCCGAGCGCAGGCGTATCCATACCTTTATCGGCACCTCGCCGCTGCATCGCCAGTTCCAGCTCCAGCTCGACAAGGACCAGGTCTACGAGCGCGTGGTTTCCTCGGTAACCCGGGCGCGGAACTACACCGACGATGTCGAATGGTCGCCGATGGATGCGACGCGGACGGAGCATGACTACCTCTGCCGCACCGTCGAGGCGGCAATCAAATGCGGCGCGACGACCATCAACATCCCCGATACGGTCGGCTATACGACGCCGGACGAGTTCGAGGCGCTGATCAGGATGCTGATCGAGAAGGTGCCGGGCGCCGGCGACGTCGTCTTCTCGACCCATTGCCACAACGATCTCGGCCTCGCCGTCGCCAATTCGCTGTCCGGCGTCGCCGGCGGGGCGCGGCAGATCGAATGCTCGATCAACGGCCTCGGCGAGCGCGCCGGCAATGCCGCGCTCGAGGAAGTGGTGATGGCGATCAAGACGCGGGGCGACGCCTATCCCTATTACACCAAGATCGACACCACGCTCCTGATGCGGGCGTCGAAGCTGGTGTCGGCGGTGTCGGCCTTCCCGGTCCAGTACAACAAGGCAATCGTCGGCAAGAATGCCTTCGCCCACGAGTCGGGCATCCACCAGGACGGTGTCCTGAAGAATGCCGAGACCTACGAGATCATGAAGCCGGAGGATGTCGGCGTGAAGTCGACGTCGCTGGTGATGGGCAAGCATTCCGGCCGCCATGCCTTCCGCGAGAAGCTGCTCGCCCTCGGCTTCGAGCTCGGCGACAACGCGATGGAAGACGCCTTCCGGCGCTTCAAGGACCTCGCCGACCGCAAGAAGCATGTCTTCGACGAGGACATCGAGGCGCTGGTCGAGGACGAGATGAGCCAGGCCGGCGAGAAGGTGAAGCTGGTCGCGCTGACCGTGATCGCGGGCACCGGCACGCCGCCGAAGGCCGTGGTGACGCTCGACGTCGACGGCGAGCACGTGACACGCGAGGAGACCGGCGACGGTCCGGTCGACGCCATGTTCAAGGCGATCCGGGCGATCGTGCCGCACGAGGCGAACCTCCAGCTCTACCAGGTCGGGGCCGTCACCGAGGATTCCGATGCCCAGGCCGAGGTCTCGGTCCGGCTCGAGGAAGGCGACAAGATCGTCACCGGCCGCGGCGCCGATACCGACACGATGATCGCCTCGGCCCGGGCCTATGTCTCGGCGGTCAACAAGCTGGTGACCCGGCGCGCCAAGACCAAGCCGGCGGCCGAGCTCAGGGCGGTCTAGGCACCGGGCTCCCTCACTCCACGCAATAGAGGGCCCACCCGCGGCGGTGTGGGCCCTCTTTTCATTCCGACAGGTAATCAAGTCAGCCTGCATCGGCATGCCGACCTTGCCGGGAGTGCCGGCCGGACGCGCAATGGCTGCCGCGCCGACGCGGAGGATGGTCATTGCCGATAGTCCCTTTCGTCGAATCCGAAGGGGGAGCTGTCGGCGCTCAACGCACGGCCGCGAGCGTCGGGTAACAGAAATGTGAAAGAGGATGATTCCGCCGGAAAGGCCCGCCGGGTGTCAGGAGGAGCCGCTCTTCCCGGAGGCTCCGGCTTCGTGGGCCTCGACGGTGGCGCCGGGCGGACCCGGTGGCGTATCGGAGCCCACCACATGCACAACCCGCTGCGGGAAGGGGATGGTGATGCCCGCGGCTTCGAGGTCGCGCTTGCCTTCCTGGGTCAGGTCCCAGCGGATATTCCAGAAATCGGCGGTTCGTGCCCAGGCCCGCAACTGCAGGACGACGGCGCTGTCGCCAAGCGACAACGGAACGACGACGGGAGGCGGATCCTGCAGGACGCCCCGGTGTCGCTCGGCTGTCTCGACGAGAACGCGCCGGCCTTCGGCCATGTCGTCCTCATAGGCGATGCCGAATTCGAGCAGGATGAGGCGGGTCGGATTGCGGGTGTAGTTGGTCAGCGTGACGTTCCACAGCTGCGAATTCGGTACGAATTTGAAGATGCCGTCCCAGGTGCGGATACGGGTGTGGAAAAGGCTGATTTCCTCGACGGTGCCGGCAACGGTGTCGGTTTCGACGTAATCGCCGATACCGAAGGGGCGAAGCCAGAGGAGCATTATCCCCGCGGCGATATTGGCGAGCGTGCCCTGCAGGGCAAGGCCGATCGCCAGGGCCGCACCACCGAGAGCGGTGAGGATCGTCGTGGTCTGGACGCCGAGCTGGCCGAGCGCTGCGACGACCACCAGCACCAGGATCGAATAGCGGACGATGGCGGCGAAGACCGGACGAAGCGTCCGGTCGATCTTGTCGGTGCGGTGGATGACGTCGCCGACGGCGCGGCTCGCCCACTTGGCGGCCAGCCATCCGGCGACGAGGATGAGCAGGGCGGATACCAGCCGCGGAAGGAAATCGACGGTCCAGGCCCATAGCGCCGAGGCGACGATGCCGAGATGCGAAGGGATATCCACGATGTCCATGGGGCGAGACTAGAAGAGGCACGGCGCCGCGCCAACCCTCGATCCGGCCTTCTCTTGGCCGGTGATGCCGGATTGCGGGGCGGTGCCGGCCAGGTCGGCGCGGCATCTCGCCTTCGGACGCGGAAGATGCTACCGCTTCTGCCGGGTCTGGCGGGTATGAGTTGTGCGTAGGGGGAACACCCGTGGCGACGATCGATATTGCCGACGAACTTGACGGCACCGTGCTTTTCGGTGGTCTCGAGGATACGGATCTGCGGCGCCTCGCGGGCATCGCGCGCGAGAGCAACCTGTCCGCCGGAGAAACGCTTTTCGACCAGGGCGACGAGTCGGACGGCCTCTATATCGTCGTCTCGGGCATCCTCCGGATCTATCTGACGGCCGACGATACCCGCGAGGCGACCATCAACCTTCTCGAGGAAGGGGAGGTGATCGGCGAGATCGCGCTGCTCGACGGCCTGCCGCGCAGTGCCGGGGCGGCGGCGCTGACCGATGCGCGGCTCATCTTCATTCCGCGCGAGCCGTTCATGGAGATGCTCGATTCGTCGCCGCGGCTTGCCCGGCAGATCATCCTGATGCTCTGCGAACGCCTGCGCGCGGCGAACGAGCAGGTCGATCAGGCGATCTTTCACGATCTCCGCCATCGGCTGCTGGTGCTGCTCCGCCAGCTTGCGATGATCCATGGCCGGATCGAGGACGATGTCGCGATCGTCGACCTGGAGCTCACCCAGGGTACGCTTGCCCAGATGCTGGGATCGAGCCGCGAGGCGGTGAACAAGCAGCTCCGCGCGCTGGCCAAGGAGGACAAGATCAGGATGGCGGGGGCGCATATCGAGATCTACCGGTCGACGCGCGACTGAGCGCTGCGGTCGGCATTGCCCGACACGGCTTCTGCGGACTGGACAGGCGGCGCCGGGACTTGCTAGAAGAGCCGCGTTCTTCCGGGTGTATAGCTCAGTTGGTAGAGCAGCTGACTCTTAATCAGCGGGTCCACGGTTCGAGTCCGTGTACACCCACCAAAAACCCCCAAAAACTCAATAACTTACGAGAGGCGCTGACCGGCGCTTCTTCCCATGGGAAGGCAATGGGAAGAGTTTGGGAAGGATCACGCGCGCTCGATTGCCTTCTGCACTCAACCTAGTAGGCAAGAGCGTTTTCAACGAGTGAGGGGAATTCGTCGGCATTCCTGCCGCACCAATTGCTCCTACTCGGATGAGGCAGAGTGACAACATGGCGCCGACGGTCACTGGTCCGATGCCAGTAGGCTCTTCGGCGTCTCCGCCCGGTTCTGTTCGGTTCGTAGATTTCGGCTTCGCAGATCGTCGCGCCGACCTGATCGCGCGTCCACTCTCCGGCGACCGCCCCCATGCACAGGATCACCTTGATCTTCAATTCTTCGATCACTGCGCTGTGCACTGGCCAGCAACGCTTCAGTAGGTCGTCGCGCCTCGCGGCCAAACGCCTTTGGTCGACCGTGCGAACGAAAATGACATTGCTCGCTGGAACATCTCGCGGATCAACGCCGATCTCAGTCAATAGATGACACACACGGCGTTGCAAGTAGTGGGTGCCGGGGTCTCTGCCCCTCCATGGTTCATCGCAATACGCAGACCAATGCTCTCGACCGGTGCGGAAATGATCCACGCTCCGCCGTATCGTATCATCCTTCTCAGTGCTGGGATCGCCCCCAGGATTCAATCCGAGGACGTAGAGCTTGGCCGTGTCAGAGAAGGCACGGCGTCCAGAGTAGAAGACTCTTCCGCTCTCGTCGTACAGGTCGTGGTCAACTTTGCAGATGAACCCGTCGATCATGGGCGCGCCCTCCGCCGGCATAGGTAATTTCGTGCCAGAGTTGTCGCAAGAGCGCCAGTTGCCAGCAATGGGCCTATGCGGCCCTGCGGCTCTCGGTCCAGGCGTGCAGATCGGCCAACCCCGATCGCCGCGCAGGCCCGTTTGGCGGTCCTATGTCGGCCGCGCGCAGGCTGCGTATTCCGGCTGTCGACGGC
>NZ_JAGRLA010000180.1 GCF_020442045.1 Bauldia sp.
GATTCCCTCCCGGCCGGGTTTGTTTAGCCAGCGGGATCAGAATTTGTCCAGAGTGGGTGTGCGGAATGCGCACATTGTCGCGGGGAGAAATTTTCCCGGGAGGCGCTCGATCGCCCCCCGGGAAGGCACTTTACGCGGCACCGGCGGCCTGCACGAGCTGTTGATCGAGGAAACCGCCCGACTGGCGCTCCCAGAGCTGGGCATAGATGCCGCCTTGCCTGAGGAGCTCATCGTGGGTGCCAACCTCGACGATCCGTCCGTGATCCAGGACCACGAGACGATCCATGGCCGCGATCGTCGAAAGCCGGTGGGCGATGGCGATTACCGTTTTGCCCTCCATCAGCCGGTAGAGCGATTCCTGGATCGCGGCCTCGACCTCCGAATCGAGCGCGCTGGTCGCCTCGTCGAGGATCAGGATCGGCGCGTCCTTCAGCAGCACCCGCGCTATCGCGATCCGCTGACGCTGGCCGCCGGAGAGCTTGACGCCACGCTCGCCGACATGGGCATCGAGCCCGGTCCGCCCCTTGATGTCGGAAAGGCCGGGAATGAAGCCATCGGCTTCCGCGCGGTGCACCGCGTCCAGAATGTCGGCCTCGCTCGCCTCCGGCCGGCCATAGGCGATGTTGTCCCTGACCGAGCGGTGCAGCAGCGACGTGTCCTGGGTCACCATCCCGATCCGGCTTCGCAGCGACTCCTGCGTCGCGGCGGAGATATCCTGGCCATCGATCAGGATTCGGCCGCCTTCAAGGTCGTAGAAGCGCAGGAGCAGATTGACCAGGGTCGACTTGCCGGCACCGGACCGCCCCACCAGGCCGACCTTTTCGCCCGGCCGGATGGTCAGGGACAGGTCCTCGATGACCTTGGTCTGCCGCCCATAGTGGAACCGGGCATGATCGAATCTGATCTCGCCGTTGGTCACCACCAGCTCCTTCGCCGCCGGCGCATCGGTGATCGCGACCGGCTGGGCAATCGTGTTGATGCCGTCCTCGACCGTGCCGATATTCTCGAACAGCCCGGCGATCTCCCACAGAATCCACTGCGACATGGCGCGAATGCGCATCACCAGGGCGATCGCGACGGCGATCCCGCCGAGGCTGACGACGTCCTGCTGCCAGCCGAACACCGCGACCCCGGCGACCGATGCCAGCAGCAGCGAGTTGACGACATGGAGCGAGAGGGTGAGCTGGGTCACCAGCCGCATCTGCCGATGCACCGTCACCAGGAACTCGTCCATCGCGTCGCGGGCATAGGCCTGCTCGCGCAGCGTATGGGCAAAAAGCTTGATCGTCTGGATGTTGGTGTAGCTGTCCACCACCCGCCCGGTCATCTGCGCCCGCGCGTCCGCCTGCAGGGTGGAGATGCTCTGCAGCCTCGGCACGAAATAGAACAGGATGCCGAAATAGGCGACGAGCCAGGCGACCAGCGGCACGATCAGCCAGAGGTCCGACCTGCCGACGAGCACCAGCGTGCCGATGAAATAGACCGCGACATAGACGAAGACGTCGAGGACCTTGGTCACCGTCTCGCGGACCGCCAGCGCGGTCTGCATCACCTTCTGGGAAACCCGGCCGGCGAATTCGTTGTGAAAGAAATCGAGGCTCTGTCCGAGGATGTAGCGGTGCGCCTTCCAGCGGACGAGCATCGGGAAATTCCCGGCGATCGTCTGGAACATGAACAGCGACTGGACGAAGGTCACAAGCGGGAAGCCGATCAGAATGACCGCTGCCATGCCGGCGAGCTCCCAGCCATGCTCCTGGAAGAAGGTCGCGCGGTCCGCATTCGACAGCCAATCGACCAGGTTGCCGACAAAGGCGAAGAAGAAGATCTCGATCAGCGAGACGATCGCCGTAAGGATCGACATCGCGATCAGCGCACCCGCAAGCGGCCTGCTGTAGTGCAAGCAGAAGGCGAGAACGCCTTTCGGTGGCATCGAAGGCTCAACCGCGGGATACGGATCAACAAGCTTTTCGAACTGGGCAAACATGGGTCGGTTCCTTCGGTCCCGTCATACTCCGGCGACCAGGCTTCAGATGGACTTGGCGTTTCGGAATGCGGCGGCGGCTTCTAGAGGACGCCGGCCGCGCCCGCTGTGACATCGATCACAAGCCCGGTTCCGGTCCTTGCCCGGTCTACGGACTTAACAAGCACGACGAATTCGAAGCGCTTGAAACGACAGGCGGGACGACGAGATGCGCCGACGCGCCGGCAAATGCTCTTCATTGGAAGCGGAGGCTTGGGGGCGATGCGGGCGCCGGAGAACAGCCCGCCCTTGTCCCGATCTATCGCGTTTTCAGCGAATTGCCGAACCTGAATGTCAGCCCGGTCGCACGCGAGGTCCCGCAACCGCGGAGCGGATGAAAATGAAACGATTCTGCATTCACCCCTCCGTGTTTCTTGCGGGATTGCCGTCGGATGGGTGTCCTCTACACCCGGCGCCCCGACGTTTCAACCGGCAGTCCCCGGATTACGTCCGACGGGCAGAGGCTGTTGTCTTCCCGCCACAACGGCTAGCCTTGCCTGTCCCCCGGCAGCAGGAGCAAAACGGCGATGCTCAACAAGGCCCTGAACGCGATCGACGACCTCTTTGTCGGCCTTGCCGCGCCGCTTCTCCTCCTCGCCCGCCTGATCATCGCCTGGTTCTTCGGCAATGCGGGCCTGGAAAAGATCGGCTCGGGCTACGCCGAAACCGCGTCTCTCATGGAAAGCCACGGCGTACCCGGCATTCTCCTGCCGCTGGTCATCCTGCTGGAGTTCGGTGGCGCCCTTTTCATGGCGCTTGGCCTGTTGACCCGGCTTACCGCGGTGGCACTCGCCGCCTTCACCCTGGCCGCGGACCTTATCTTCGTAACGACGATCGGGACAAACGTGGGCCGCTACCTGTTCGGCGCCGAATTCACGATCCTGGCGGCGTTCTTTGCCCTCATGGCCGCGGGTGCGGGGCGATGGTCGCTTGACGCCATACGGACAAGAAACCGGCCGCGCAGCCTTCCAACCGCCTGACGGCCGCTCATTCGGCGGCCGCCTGCCCGAATCCGTCCGCGGACTCCGTCCCGAGGAATCCGCCGGACTGGCGCTTCCACAACGAAGCATACAGCCCGCCCCGCTCGAGAAGCTCCTTGTGCGTCCCGGATTCGACGATCCGCCCTTCATCCATGACGACCAGCCGATCCAGGACCGCGATCGTCGAAAGCCGATGGGCAATGGCGATCACCGTCCGGCCATCCATCAGGCTGTAGAGCTGCTCCTGGATCGCCGCCTCGACCTCCGAATCGAGCGCGCTGGTCGCCTCGTCGAGGATGAGGATCGGCGCATCCTTGAGCAGGAGCCGGGCGATGGCGACCCGCTGGCGCTGGCCGCCGGAGAGCTTGACCCCGCGCTCGCCGACAAACGCGTCGTAGCCGGTCCTGCCACGGAAGTCGCGGAGCTCGGGAACGAACTGGCCCGCCTGGGCGCGCTCCGCCGCCGCCCTGATCTCTTCCTCGCTGGCCTCCGGCCGGCCATAGCGGATGTTATCGCGGACCGAGCGGTGAAGCAGCGCGGTGTCCTGCGTCACCATCCCGATCCAGCTCCTCAGGGATTCCTGCGTCACCTCGGAAATGTCCTGGCCGTCGATCAGGATCCGCCCGCCCTCGAGGTCGTAGAGGCGCAGCAGCAGGTTGACGAGCGTCGACTTGCCGGCGCCCGATCGCCCGACCAGGCCGACTCGCTCGCCAGGCGCGACGCTGAGCGACAAATCCTCGATCACCCCACCGTCCTCGCGGCCGTAGTGGAAGCGGATATTCTCGAAGCGGATCTCGCCTATGGTCACCGTCAGTGGCTTCGCTTCGGGCTTGTCGACGATGGCATGGGGCCGGCTGATCGTCTCGATCGCATTCTGCAGGGTACCGATATTCTCGAAGAGCGAGGTGATCGTCCGCAGGATCCAGCCGGACATCTGGTTGAGCCGGATCACCAGCGCGCTGGCCATGGCGATGCTGCCGACGCTGATCTCACCGATCGACCACAGCCACAGGGCAAGGCCCGATACGGCGAAGATCAGGAGGCTGTTGATGACGTTCAGCGAGGCCATCATCGTCAGGATCGCGGCCGCGAGCCGGCGGAACGCATCGACCTGGGTGACAAACCCCTCCTTGGCGAAGGCGTCCTCGCGCTCGGCATGGGCGAAGAGCTTGACCGCCTGGATGTTCGTGTAGCTGTCGACGATCCGGCCCGACAGCCCGGAATTCGCTTCCGCGGCCGCTTGCGACCGCGCCCGCACCGGCGGAACCAGGCGAATGATGGTCACTGCATAGCAGCATGCCCAGGCCACCACCGGCAGGATCAGCCAGGGATCGAGGCCGGCGAACAGGATGATCGTGCCGACGAGGTAGATGACCAGGGTCCACACGCCCTCGACGACGTTGACGACGCTTTCCCGAAGCGCCGGACCGCTCTGCATCACCTTCTGGGCGATTCTGCCCGCGAAGTCGTTCTGGAAGAAGGAGAGGCTCTGGCGCAGCACATAGCGATAGCTCCGCCAGCGGACCAGCGCGGTCAGCGACGGCACGAAAGCGACCGTCGTCAGGCCGCGCGACAGGAGGACGCTCACCGGCCTGACGATAAGGACGACGAAGCCCATGGCTGCCAGCAGCCACACATTGTCACGGAAGAAGGTCGCCGGCGACGCGCTGTTGGTGGTCAGGTCGACCAGCTTGCCGAGAAAGACGAAGAGGGCCAGCTCGCTCAGCGAGGCAATCAGCGACACGACGACCAGCGTCACCAGAAGACCGCGGACCGGCTGGATGAAGTGGCGATAGAATCCCAGCAACCCGGTCGGCGGCCGAACCACTGGCGCGTCGATGAAAGGGTCACTCAGGCGGGATAGCCAGTTCAGCATGTTGTCTCGGCCGTGTCGCCGACAGAGATGGTGTCGACTCCAAAGGTATCAAGGCGATAGGTAGGGCCGGTAACGCCTTCCGACATCCCCGCTCCGGTCCGCCATGGTCTCGATCGCGCTCTACCAGCCAGACATACCGCAGAATGCGGGAAATATCCTGCGGCTTGCTGCCTGCCTCGGCATGAGCGTGCATATCATCGGCCCGGCCGGCTTCGACTTCTCCGATCGTTCGATCCGCCGCGCCGGCATGGACTACATCGGCGAGGTCGAGATCGTCCGCCATTCCGGCTGGATCGCGTTCCGCGGGTGGCAAGCAGGCAGCGGATCGCGCCTCGTCCTGATCACCACCCATGGCACAACGCCTTATACCAGCTTTGGTTTCGCGCCAACGGACGTCCTCCTCTTCGGGCGGGAAAGTGCCGGGGTGCCGGAGACCGTGCATGAGAGCGTGGATGCGCGGCTATTGATCCCGATGCGACCGGGCTTACGTTCGCTGAATGTGGCAAGCGCAGCGGCGATGGTGGCGGGCGAGGCACTGAGACAGACTGGCGGATTGGCCGCGTGACGAGGAACAGGACGATGGACGGCGCACCGCCGGGACTGCCCGAACAGCTTGAGCAGAAGAAGGCCGAGGCCAGCGCCTGGTTCGCCGGATTGCGCGACCGGATCATCGCTGCCTTCGAGGCGATCGAAGACGATCTGCCCCCGGACACTCCGCTTGCGGACCAGCCGGCCGGGCGCTTCGTCCGCACGCCCTGGAAGCGCACCGACCATAGCGGCGGGGAAGGCGGCGGCGGCGTGATGGGGATCATGAAGGGCCGGGTCTTCGAGAAGGTCGGCGTCCACGTCTCCACGGTCCACGGCGAATTCTCGCCCGAGTTCCGGAGCCAGATTCCGGGCGCGGAGGACAATCCCGCCTTCTGGGCGAGCGGCATCTCGCTGATCGCCCATATGCATAATCCCAACGTGCCGGCCGTCCATATGAACACCCGGATGGTCGTCACCAGCCGCCAGTGGTTCGGCGGCGGCGCCGACCTGACGCCGGTGCTCGATCGCCGTCGCACCGAGGAGGACCCGGATTCACGGGACTTCCACGCCGCGATGGAGGCCGCCTGCGCGCCCCACTCCGGTGCCGACTACGGCCGCATGAAGGCGTGGTGCGACGAGTATTTCTTCCTCAAGCATCGCAACGAGCCGCGCGGCATCGGCGGCATCTTCTACGACTGGCTGAACACCGGCGACTGGGATGCCGACTTCGCCTTCACCCGGGACGTCGGCCTCGCCTTCCTCGATATCTACCCGAACCTGGTCAGGCGGAATTTCACCACGCCCTGGACCGCGGCCGAACGCGAGGAGCAGCTCGTCCGCCGCGGCCGCTATGTCGAGTTCAACCTTGTCTACGATCGCGGAACGATCTTCGGGCTGAAGACCGGAGGCAACGTCGACTCGATCCTCTCCTCGATGCCGCCGGTCGCCAAGTGGCCCTAGCCTGGCCGGCGGGGTTCCCACAGCTCGACGCGGTTGCCCTCGGGATCGTCGAGATGGGCGAAGCGGCCGTTGGGATAGGCCGTCTCGTCGACGGTCACCGCGATATTCGCCGCGCGAAGCTGGGCGACCATGGCGTCGAGATCGGCGACCCGGAAATTGATCATCCACTGGTTGGCGGCGCGGCCGAAATAGTCGGTGTCGCTGGGGAATGGTGCGAAGATGGTCGAGCCGGCCTCCTGCGACCACACCGGCGCCTCGTAGCTGCCCGGCGCCCGGGTGACGCCGAGATGGGCCTCGTACCATTCGGCCATTGCCTGCGGATCCCTGGCGCGAAAGAACACCCCGCCGATCCCGTTGACTTTCTCCATGCCGACTAACCCGGATATTCTTTATTCGCCATCGACTTGAACGCGAAACCTGAATCTGTTTCGGAAGAATCGAGAAGCGAGGTCTTCTCCACCGGCGTGACGTCGGCCGGGGAGATCAGCACCGAAAACGTCTCGCACCAGATCACCACGCTCGGGTAATTGGCAAGGTCGACGCCCGCCGGGATCTGGTAGCGCTGGCTGCCCTTGAAGGCGCGGAGCTGGCCGAGATCGACATACATCGTGTCGGCGACATCGCCAGAGGCCCGGACGGTCGCCCTGGGAACCAGATAGACATGATAGTCGGGGCCCGGACCGACCTCGAAATCGGGTTCGAGGAACACCGCCTTCTCATAGACGCTGACCCTGCCCTTGCCATAATGGACCGGATCCGAGGGGTCGGCATGGATGAAGTCGCCACTCGCCACGAGGGCCGAACGATCCTCTTCGCTGATCGTCTCGGCGGCCGGTGGGGGCGGGAAGACATAGGGAAAGATGAAGAGCCCGACGGCGACGCCGAAGGCCGTACCGAGGATGCCTCCGAACAGAAAGATGGAAATCGTTCGCCAGATCCGTCCGCCGCGTGTCGCCGCCATGGTTGCCTCCCTCCCCGCGAAACGTCCCGCGACCGTACCCCGGAACACCGGGCGCGCCCACCCTATTGGGCCGAGGTCACCATCTGTTGAAGCCGCTGGCGCAGTGCCGTGGCGTCGGGGACGAAGTCCTGACCGATCCACCACGACTCCAGGGCCTCGAGGATTTGCCCAACGGCCGGCCCGTGAGCGGCGCCCGCGCCGAGCACGTCGGCGCCGCTGAGCGGAAACCGGGGCGGAGGCCACAACGCCGGCAGTGCCCGCAGCGCCTGCCACGCCTTGTCATCGGCATCGGCCGTGCCCCAGGCAAAGGCCAGCGCGACCACGTCGGGCCAGGCAGCGGGCCCAAGGCGGTAGAGGCTCGCCCGCGCATTCCGCTCACTCGTCGGCATCCTCCAGCGGCGCGCCGCGACAACCTCCGCCAGCATCGCGTCGCGCTCCGCATTGGAGAGCCGCAGCCGTTGCGTCAGGCGCTCGACGTCCTCCTCTACCCGGCAGCCAAAAGCGGCGAGCCTGAGCGGGAGGCCGGCATCGGGATCGAACCGCAGGAGCCGTTCGAAGGGGCCGAGATAGGCAACCCCGGCGAGGATCACGCCGAGAATGCCGGAATCCTGCATCCTCCCGAGCGTCTCGAAGGCCCTTGGGGCACTGGCGAGCCGGCGCATTTCCTGGCCTATGCGCTCGGCGGAGAGTTCCCGCAGGTCGTTCCGCGCCCGAATCGCGGCCGACAGCCCCTCGGGATCGAATCCGCCTTGCCCGAACTCCGCATTGAAGCGGAAGAAGCGCAGGACGCGAAGCCGATCCTCGGCGATCCGTTGGCCCGGGTCGCCGATGAACCGGACGCGGCGCGCGAGGATATCGGCGAAACCTTCAAGCGGGTCGTAGACCTTGCCCGCCGCATCGACCGACAGGGCATTGACGGTGAAATCTCGGCGTCTCGCGTCGGCGGTCCAGTCCGTTCCGAAGCGGACAACCGCGTGCCGCCCGTCGGTTTCGACATCCTCCCGAAGCGTGGTCACCTGATGGGGAACGCCATCGGCGACCAGCGTCACGGTTCCATGCTCGATCCCGGTCGGCACGGCCTTGCAGCCCGCCTCCGCCGCACGGCGCATGACGGACTCCGGCGCGAGCGGGGTCGCGAAGTCGAGTTCCTCCACGGCCAGCCCGGCAAGGGCGTTGCGCACCGCGCCGCCGACAATCCGCGACGGCTCCGAGTCCTTGTCGAGAATGGCGAATGTCTTCCGGGTGGCCGGCGTCCTCAGCCAGTCTGCATCGCCAAGATCCGGAAGGTGCCTGCTCATCGTCCTGGGACGATCATTCGAAATGACCGGGGATCAGTTCGCCGTCGATATACTGGGCCGGCACATAGGTGCTGCCGGGTGGCGCGCCGGTGAAATGGATGAATGACAGCATCGCACCGATCATCACGGCGGCACCACCCGCGGCGAGCCAGCCGATCGTCTTCATCGGCCAGTCGCCGGCGTCGTTGATCCTTCCGCGGGTCGCGAACAACCAGCCGACATAGATGCCGAACGGCAGCAGGAAGAATATGACATCAAACGCGATCAGCCGGCCCATCAGTCGAATATCCGCTCATAGAGACCACGGATGATTCCCGCGGTAACGCCCCATATATAGTGTCCTTCATAGGGGATTTCGTAAAAGGTCCTTGGTCTTCCGGCGAATATCCGGCTCGCTCGGCGGTGGTTTTCCTCCGTCATCAGAAACGACAGCGGCACCTCGAAGACGCCCTCGACCTCGTCCCGATTGAGGGTCAGGGCGAATTCGGGTTCGACACGCCCGAGGATCGGGAAGATGCGATAGCCGGTGCGGCTGAGATAGGGCGTAAGCGCGCCGACGATCGATATCGCGCCGGCGTCGAGGCCGATCTCTTCCTTTGTCTCGCGAAGCGCGGTCGCGGTGGGGTCGGCGTCGGTCGGATCGATCTTGCCTCCGGGAAAGGCTATCTGCCCGGCATGGGCTGTCAGATGGGCGGTTCGTTCAGTCAGGAGAACCGTGACCCCGGGCTCCCGTGCAATCGCCGGAATGAGGACCGCGGCGTCGCGATAGCTGAAAGCGACGTCCGCCAGATCGGGGTTGAGGACGTGGTCTCCCTGCAGTTCCGATTCCCCGGGCGTCGGTCCCGTCGCCAGCCTTGCGGCGGCCAGCGGGAAGAACCGTGCCGGCGCGAAGATCGATTCGTCCCGGTCCTCCTGACTCATCCCCGGCGGCCCACCCGATCGGCCAGCGTGTTCACAAACCGGTGAATGGCGTGGCGAAGATGTGTTCCCCGAGGAGAGACTGCGACCATCCATTCCCGGCGCGGCCATTGTTTCGCCGCGCTTTACCCTATGTGATTAGATTCAGCCGCAAGACCTCGATCAGGCCCGGGGCCGGGACAATCCTCTATTGCGGCAGCGCCGCTCATGCAACACTTGGGGAATTCCGGCATGGGTCGGACGTTCCCTCACCCAGGTAGAAAAGCGTCACCGAAATGAGCGCACTCAATCAACCGCAGACCGCCGTCGACCCCGACAGGATTCTCGCCGAAACCGAAGCGGCAGTGGCCAGGATCAGGGCCGCCCGCGAGGCGATCGGCAAGGTGATCTATGGCCAGGAGACGGTCGTCGATCGAACCCTGATCACGCTGCTGGCCGGCGGACACGGACTGCTGATCGGCGTGCCGGGTCTCGCCAAGACCAAGCTGGTGGAGACCCTCGGCACGGTATTCGGCCTTTCCGCCGCCCGCGTCCAGTTCACGCCGGACCTGATGCCCTCCGACATCCTCGGTACCGAGGTGATGGACGTCGGTGCGGATGGCAGCCGGGCGTTCCGCTTCCTGCCCGGTCCCGTCTTCACCCAGTTGCTGATGGCGGACGAGATCAACCGGGCGAGTCCGCGGACCCAGTCGGCGCTCCTGCAGTCGATGCAGGAACACCACGTCACAGTCGCCGGCGAACGCCACGACCTGCCGACCCCATTCCACGTGCTTGCGACACAGAACCCCCTGGAACAGGAAGGCACCTATCCTCTCCCGGAAGCGCAGCTCGACCGCTTCCTGCTCCAGATCGACGTCCACTATCCCGATCGCGATGCAGAGCGGCGCATGCTGTTCGAGACCACCGGTGCGACAGATACGGGCGCCGAACAGGTGCTTGACGGTGCCGGCGTGCAGGCCATCCAGCGCCTGGTTCGCGGCATGCCCGTCGGCGAAACCGTTGTCGAGGCAATCCTCAACCTGGTGCGTTCTGCCCGTCCCGGCAGCGGCGACGCCAAGCTCGATGACGCGATCGCCTGGGGCCCCGGTCCCCGCGCCAGCCAGTCACTGATGCTGGCCGTGCGCGCCCGCGCGCTGATCGACGGCCGCTACGCCCCGTCGCTCGACGACGTCAGCGAGCTGGCGGAACCGGTACTCAAACACCGCATGGCGCTTTCCTTCGCAGCTCGCGCCGACGGCATGACCGTCAGCGAAGTCATCGCCGGCCTGAAGGCGAAGATCGGGTGACATGGCGACGGTCGCGACGGCCAGTCCTGGTGGTGACCTCCGCGGAGCGCTGACCGA
>NZ_JAGRLA010000181.1 GCF_020442045.1 Bauldia sp.
CAGGGCTTTCGCTTGGATCAAACCTGATCACACGCACCAACCCTGCCATCCTGAGGTGCCCGGCCAAAGGCCGGGCCTCGAAGGACGCACCCCATCGCCACGGACCACCGAGGCACGCCCATGCCGGCACCCACTCCGCCATCCTGAGGCGCCCGGCCGAAGGCCGGGCCTCGAAGGACGCACCGCCCTCATCCCACCTGTTCAGGCGGAGCGCCCATGCCTGAGCCCCGGCCCGTCGTCCTCCGCCTTTCCGGCATCACCAAGCGCTTCGGCCCGCTTCTCGCCAACGATCACATCGATCTCGACCTCGGCCGCGGCGAGATCCTGGCGCTGCTCGGCGAGAACGGCGCCGGCAAGACGACGCTGATGAACATCCTGTTCGGCCATTATGTCGCCGACGCGGGCGCGGTGCTGGTCGCCGCCGGGGATGGCGGCCTCGCGCCGCTCGAACCCGGCTCGCCGGGCGCGGCGCTTGCCGCCGGGATCGGCATGGTCCACCAGCATTTCACCCTCGCCGAGAACCTCACCGGGCTGGAGAATATCGTCCTCGGCACCGAGCCGGTCCTCCGCCTGATGCGCCGCACCGGCCCCGCCCGCCGCAAGATCGAGACGGTGATGACGGAGTCGGGCCTCGCCGTCGATCTCGACATCCCGGTCTCCCGCCTCACCGTCGGCGAGCGCCAGCGGGTCGAGATCCTGAAGGCGCTCTATCGCGACGCCCGCATCCTCGTCATGGACGAGCCGACCGCGGTGCTGACCCCGCAGGAGGCCGACAGCCTCTTCGTTACGATGCGCGCGCTCGCCGCGGGCGGCCTCGCCGTCATCTTCATCTCCCACAAGCTCGGCGAGGTGCTCGCCGTCTCGGACCGCATCGCGGTGCTCCGCGCCGGCGCCAGGGTCGGCGAGATGGCGACCGCCGATGCCGACCGCCGCTCGATCGCCGAGATGATGGTCGGCCGCGATGTGCCCGCCAGCAAGCGGGTCGCCCGCGAGCCGGGCGCCGTCCTGCTCGAGCTCGCTGGGGTGTCGCTGGCCGGCGCCCATCGCCGCAGCCTCGTCGAGGCGGACCTCGCCGTCCGCGAGGGCGAGATCGTCGGCATTGCCGGCGTCTCCGGCAACGGCCAGGCGGCCCTCGCCGCCCTCGTCGCCGGCCTCGAAAAGCCGACCGCCGGCGCCATGCGCCTCTTTGGCGAGACCGTTTCGCGCCACGATCCCCGCCATTTCGCCCGCTCGGGCATCGCCCGCATCCCCGAGGACCGCCACCATGACGGCGTCGTCGGCGCGATGACCGTCGCCGAGAATGTCGCGCTGGAGGAACTCCGCGAGCCAAGCTTCCAGAAGGGCGGCTTCCTGCGCTTCGCCGCGATCCGCGCCCGCGCCGAGAATGCCATCCGCGACTACGACGTCCGCTGCCCGGGCCCGGACGCGGCGGCGCGGCTCCTTTCAGGCGGCAATATCCAGAAGCTGATCCTCGCCCGCGTCCTCGACCGCAATCCCCGTCTGGTGCTCGCCAACCAGCCGACCCGCGGCCTCGATATCGGCGCCCAGACCGAGGTCCACCGCCGGCTGCTTGCCGCCCGCGAGGCCGGCGTCGGCGTCGTGCTCATCTCCGAGGATCTCGACGAGCTGATGACGCTGTCGGACCGCATCGCCGTCATCACCGGCGGCCGGTTGAGCGAGGCGATGGCGGCGGAGACCCTCGATCGCGGCACCCTCGGCCTGATGATGGCCGGCCACCACGACGAGGACCATGGTAAGGGCAGGGCCGCATGATCCGCTTCGAGCCCCGCCAGAACGTCTCGCCGGTCCTCAAGATCGCGGCGCCGGTCGCCGCCGGCATCGCCGCGCTGGCGCTCGCCGCCATCCCCCTCGCCTTTGCCGGCGCCCCGCTCGCCACCGCCTATGGCCTGATGGTCGACGGCGCCTTCGGCTCGCTCTTCGCCTTCTCGGAAACGCTGACCCGCACCACCCCGCTGATCCTCACCGGGCTCGCCGCCGCCGTCGCCTTCCGGGCCCGGCTCTGGAACATCGGCGGTGAGGGCCAGCTCTATGCCGGCGCCCTCGCCGCCGTCGCGGTCGGCTCCGGCGCGATCGTCCTCCCCGCCGTCGTCATGATCCCTCTGGTTCTGCTCGCCGGGGCGCTGGCCGGTGCCCTGCTGATGCTCGGGCCGGCGCTGCTCAAGCTGAGGTTCGGCGCCGACGAGGTGGTCACCACCCTCCTCCTCAATTTCGTCATGCTGCTCTTCGTCCAGATGATGCTGGAAGGTCCCCTCCAGGACCCGATGAGCCTCGGCTGGCCGCAGTCGGCGCCGATCATCGACCAGGCGGTGCTGCCGCCGCTGATCGGCCGGATGCGCCTCCATTCCGGCCTGCTGATCGGCCTCCTCGCGGCGATCGCCGTCTCGATCATGATGCGGCGGACGGTGTGGGGTGCGGAGATTCGCGCCGTCGGCGAGAACGCGCCGGCCGCCCGCTACGCCGGCATCCCGGTCACCGCCACCATGATCCGCGTCGCCCTGATCTCGGGCGGCCTCGCCGGGCTCGCCGGGGTCGGCGAGGTCGCCGGCCTCAAGGGCTATCTCACCTCGGACCTCTCCCCCGGCTTCGGCTATGCCGGCATCGTCGTCGCCATGCTCGCCGGCCTCTCGCCGCTCGGCGTCGTCGCGGCGGCGCTGTTCATCGCCGCGGTCTTCGTCGGCGCCGATTCGATGAGCCGCGGCCTCGGCGTCTCGAGCTACCTCGCCGATCTCGTCGTCGCCCTGTCGCTGCTCTGCGTCCTGATCGGCGGCTTCATCACCCGCTTCCGCATCCGCCTTGCCGGACGCGCTGCCACCACGGCGGCCCGGCCATGAACACGCTGTCGCAGATGAACCGCGGCTTCACCGCCCTGCGCCCGCTTCTCCCGCTGGAAAGAGAGTGCGAGGCATACGCGTCCGAACCAGCCGCGGCACCTCCTCGCCCATGGGGAGAGGATAGCGAGACCGGGCCCGCGAAGCGGGCCGTGGTCGAGCTTGGTGAGGGGCGAAGCGCCACCGCATCAAGCGCCGCATTTGAAGCTTCGAATGGGTCTCATCCCTCACCAACTCCGCCTGTGCGCACCTCCGGCGCGCTAGGCTCCGTATCCTCTCCCCATGGGAGAGGAGGGTGGGAGGCCTGACCATGGAATTCATCGACATCCTGTTCACGGCAAATTTCTGGGCGGCGGCGATCCGCATCGCGACGCCGCTGATCTTCGGCGTCCTCGGCGCCCTGATCTGCGAGCGCTCCGGCGTCCTCAACCTCGGCATCGAGGGCATCTTCACCGCCGGCGCCATGGCCGGCTGGATGGCGGTCTGGCTCGGCGTCGATCTGTGGACCGGGGTCCTCGTCGCGGCGCTCACCGGCGCCGTCTTCGGCCTCCTCCATGCCGCGCTCACCGTGCCGCTCGGCCTCTCGCAGCATGTCTCCGGCATCGGCATCACGCTGCTCGCCTCGAGCCTCAGCTACTTCGTCTACCGCACCGCGCTGCCCGACGTCTCCTCGCCGCCGCGCATCGTCCCCTTCAAGCCGCTCGACATCCCGGTCCTCTCCGACATCCCCTTCCTCGGCACCGCGCTGTTCAGCCAGACCGCCTTCACCTGGCTCGCCTTCGCCATGGTCGCGATCGTCGCCTTCGTCCTCTACCGGACGCCCCTCGGCCTCGCGATCCGCGCCGTCGGCGACAACCCGGATTCGGTCGATGCCCAGGGCCTCTCCGTCTATGGCCTCCGCACCGGCGCCGTCGTCGTCGGCTCGGCGCTGATGGCGATGGGCGGCGCCTTCCTCACCATGTCGGCCTTCGACGCCTTCTTCTTCGGCATGGTCAACGGGCGCGGCTGGATCTGCATCGCGCTCACCGTCTTCGCCTCCTGGCGGCCGGGCAAGGCGCTCCTCGGCGCCCTCCTCTTCGGCGCCTTCGACGCCTATCAGGTCCGCCTCCAGACCCAGGTCGGCGCCTTCCTGCCGAGCCAGGTCTTCCTGATGCTGCCCTACCTCTTCGCCATCATCGCCCTCGTCCTCGTCGCCCGCCGCGCCGATTATCCGCGCGCCCTTCTGGCGCCGTGGTTCAAGGGTGCTAGATAACCTCCCGCACTGGCAGCCCGGAGATACGTTCCATGTCCCTCGACCTCGTCGTCCGCAACGCGGCGCTCCCCGATGGCCGGACCGGCGTCGACATCGCCTGCGAAGGCGGCCGCATCACCGCCATCGAGCCCGGCATCACCGGCGAGGCGGCCCGCGTCGTCGAGGCCAACGGCCGGCTGGTCTCGCCGCCCTTCATCGACTGCCATTTCCACATGGACGCGACGCTGTCGCTCGGCCTGCCGCGCCTCAACCAGTCCGGCACGCTGCTCGAGGGCATCGGCCTCTGGGGCGAGCTGAAGCCGCTCCTCACCCATGAGGCGGTCGCCGAGCGGGCGCTCCGCTATTGCGATCTCGCGGTCGCGCAAGGGCTCCTCGCCATCCGCACCCATGTCGATGTCTGCGACGATCGCCTGCTCGCCGTCGAGGCGCTGCTCGACGTGAAGAAGAGGATCGCGCCCTATATCGACCTCCAGCTCGTCGCCTTCCCGCAGGACGGCTACTACCGCTCGCCGACTGCCGCCAAGAATCTCGACCGCGCCCTCGATCTCGGCGTCGACATCGTCGGTGGCATCCCGCATTTCGAGCGCACCATGGCCGACGGCGCGGCGAGCGTCACAGCGCTCTGCGAGATCGCCGCGAAGCGCGGCCTGATGGTCGACATGCATTGCGACGAGAGCGACGACCCGCTCTCCCGCCACATCGAGACGCTGACCGCCGAGACCACCCGGCTCGGCCTGGAGGGCCGCGTCGCCGGCTCGCATCTCACCTCGATGCATTCGATGGACAACTACTATGTCTCGAAGCTGCTGCCGCTGATGGCGGAGGCGGAGATCCAGGTCATCGCCAATCCCCTCATCAACATCGTCCTCCAGGGTCGCCACGACACCTATCCGAAGCGCCGCGGCCAGACCCGCATCCCCGAGATGCGCCCCTACGGCATCAACGCCTCCTTCGGCCAGGATTGCTGCATGGACCCATGGTATTCGCTCGGCAGCGGCGACATGCTGGAGGTCGCCCATATGGGCCTCCATGTCGGCCAGATGACCAGCCGCGCGGCGATGCGCTTCTGCTTCGACGCCGTGACCGTCAACCCCGCGAAGGCGATGGGCCTCGAAGGCTATGGCCTCGACGTCGGCTGCAATGCCGACATGGTGCTGATCCAGGCCGCCGACCCGATCGAGGCGATCCGCCTCAAGGCACGCCGCCTCGCCGTCATCCGCCGCGGCAAGGTCATCGCCGAGACCCCGGCCCAGGTCGCGACCCTCTCCCTCGACGGCCGCCCGCCGACGGTCGACCCGGCCGACTACGCCCCTCCGGTGCGACGAGAGCCAGTTCGCCCCTATGTGGCCGAGGGAGCTTTCTAAGCGACAATTCCGCGAATGCTCACTATATTGGGCTCTGGTTCAGCCAGTTGGGGCTCATGATGAGCGAGCAGGAATTGCGTGATTTCATAGATGCTATGAAGCGTCTGCGGGAGGCGAACACAGCCTCTCCCGAAATTGCGCGTGCCTTTCTCAAGGAGGAGGGATTCCTCGACGAAGACGGTGAAGTCGCGGAGCCGTATGCGACTGACCGACCCGCCCGGTGAGTGCATAAGCTAGCAAGCTCCTTCGTTCTCGGGTACCACGGCTGTGATCGTGTTACCGCCGAAGCGCTGTTGGCCGGGACCGCTTTCACCCCCAGTTCCAACGATTACGATTGGCTCGGTCAAGGCATCTACTTCTGGGAAGCAAACCCGCTACGGGGATTGGAATTCGCCGGAGAGAAAGCCCAGCGCGAACGATCCCGGTTTGACCCCTATGTGATCGGAGCTGTTATTGATCTCGGATTCTGCCTTGATCTGCTGTCGTCAACGGGGACAGAGGCGGTAGCGGCGGCATACGAGGATTTCCAAGCGTATTGCCTGGCCGGCAACCGTAACCTTCCACGGAACTCCGTTGGAGAAGATCGTCTCCTTCGAAAGCTGGACTGTGCAGTCATCAATCACCTCCACGCGGTGCGAGCGAAATTGGAGCAACAGGCATTTGACACGGTAAGAGGCGTCTTCACGGAAGGGACACCCTGCTACCCGGGTGCGGGTTTCGACCTCAAATCACATATTCAAATCTGCGTTCGACACGCCGCATGCATCAAGGGTGTGTTTCGGGTGCCAGATGATCAACTCCGTCCGTGACTCCAGGCCAAAAATCTAACTGGATTATTCATTGATGCGTTTGCTTCGAATGGCTTGCGTTTCCCGTCGGAAGAGCGAGCAAGAAGACAAATTCACATGAACTACCGCCACGCCTATCACGCCGGCAACCATACCGAGGTGTTCAAGCACCCGGTGCTGGTCATGCTGCTCGAGCATCTTCGGAAGAAGCCGAAGCCGTTCACCGTGCTCGACACCCATGCCGGCATCGGGCTCTATGACCTCGCCTCGGTCGAGGCCGGCAAGACCGGCGAATGGACCGAAGGGATCGCCCGGGTCATCGGCGTGGATATCCCGGTCGCCGCCACGTATCTCGATAGCGTCCGCGACCTCAACCCCGATGGCCTCGCCGTCTATCCCGGCTCGCCCGCGATCATCCGCGCCATGCTCCGCGACGACGACCGGCTGATCGCCTGCGAGCTCCATCCGGAGGACGCCACGGCGCTCCGCCGCGCCTTCCGCGGCGACCGCCGCATTGCCATCCATGCCCGCGACGGCTACGAAGCGATTGGCGCCTTCGTCCCGCCGCCGACCCGGCGCGGCCTCGTCTTCATCGACCCGCCCTACGAGGCGCGGGACGAGTTCGCCCGCCTCGCCGACGCGCTGAACACCGGCATCGCCAAGTGGCCGACCGGCATTTTCGCCGCCTGGTATCCGCTCAAGGACCGCAACGGCATCGAAACCCTGAAGGCCCGCTACAGCCCCGACAACCCGCCGACGCTTGTTGGCGAATTCCTCCGCGCCCCGATCGACGGCGAGGCGCTGGCCGGCAGCGGTCTTCTGATCTGCAATCCGCCATGGGGGCTCGAAGAGAAGCTCGCCGCGCTGTGCGAGGCGCTGCTCCCGGCGCTCGGCGTCGAGGCTACCGGCTCCTACGCCATCGACTGGTGGACCACGGAACGCTGATTGCTCCCGCGCCGGCCGTCAGTCGTAAAGCGCCGGCTTCGCCGCGAGCCGCACGTCGGCCGGCGTCCCGGTCTTCAGCGAAGCGACTCCGGCTTCAGCGACCGCCGTCGCCGCATAGCCGTCCCAGGCGCTCGCCCCGGCCGGCGAGCCGCCCGCCACCGAATCGATCCACGCCTGCAGCTCGATCCGGTAGGCTTCGGCGAAGCGCGGCCGCCAGTCCTCGGGATGGCCGAAGCCCTCCTGCCCGGCCCGCCGCAGCGTGATGCCATGCGGCGGCACAAGCTCCGCCGTTCCGCTCTCGCAGACCAGCTCGCCACGCACGTCGTAGCCGTATTGGCAGTTGAGATAGGCCTCGATGTCAACCACCGCGCCGCCGGCCATGTGCATCAGGATGATCTGCGGATCCTGCATCCCGGCATGGCTGCTCTGGCGGGGGACGATCACGGTTACGCGGGCCACCTCCTCGCCGAACATCCAGCGGGCGATGTCGATCTCGTGCACGGCGGAATTGGCGATCACCCCTTCCGAGGTCGAATAGGAGGCCGAGATCTGGTTGCGGTGGACGCAATGGAGGATCAGGCCGCGGCCGAGATCGCCGGAATCGAGCGCCCCTTTCATCGCCGCATAGCCGGGGTCGAAGCGCCGCATGAAACCGACCTGGACCAGTCGCCTGCCGAGTGCGGTTTCCGCGCCGATGATCTCGAGGCATTCCGCCGTCGTCACCCCGAGCGGCTTCTCGCAGAGCACCGGCTTTTCCGCGGCGAGGCAGCCGAGCACCAGCGCCTTGTGGGTCGGATCAGGCGAGGCGACGATCACCGCCTCGACGGAGGCGTCGGCGATCAGTTTGTCCGCATCCGGAAAGGCTGTCGCGCCGCAGGCGCCGGCGATGGCCGCCGCGCGGCTCGCGTCGGCATCCGAGACCGCGGCAAGCCGCGCCCCGTTGACCGATGTCGAGAGAATCCTGGCATGGTCTCCGCCCATCACCCCCGCGCCGATCAATCCAACCCTGATTGTCATGGAAGAACTACCCCGTTTCCTGATCCCGGTCGGCGCCGCCTCACGCCCGGCGTCCTTGTCGTTGCATCCTGCCCGCGATGATAACGCCAAAAGCCCGGCGCCGCCTCAGCCGAGCGTCCTGGCCAGGTAGCGCACCGTCTTCTCTCCCGCCGCGAGATCCGCCCGGCCGACCTCGGTGAAGCCGAGCCGCGCATGAAACGCATCGGAGACCGGATTCGGCGGGATCGCATTCACTTCGCAGACCACGACCTCGTGGCCCGCTTCCGTCGCCTTGCCGAACAGGTCGCCGTAGAGTGCGCTGGCCAATCCCCGGCCGCGATGCGCATCGGCCACCACGATCCGGTCGACATAGACGAAGCGCGGATAGCGGTCGCGGAACCAGAGGAAGTTCGGGCTGTGGTAATCCGCCGTCTCGTCGAAGGCGATGAGGAGGGCCGCCCCGTCGGGGACGCAGGTCGCCGAGAAGGCGTCGGCGACCATCGCCCGCCATTTCTCCGGCGTCAGCATGGAGGTCTCGCGGGCATTGGCGTTGTTGAGCGCAAGAAGTCCCGCTTCCTCCGCCTCCCCGATCGGCACCACGGTCACGCTCATTCGGAATCGGGTCGCGTGACGCCGGCCACCGGCTGCCGGGGATGCACCGCGTCGGCGAAGTCCGGCTCGGATTTCCAGCCGGGCTCGACCGGCGGCGCGCCGGCATGCGGCGTGTAGATCGAGGGCTCGACCATCCGCATCGTCGGGATGTAGCGCGGGCAGTTGGGGAAGATCGCCGTCGCCGTCACCCGCACGATCAACTGGGCCCCGACGGTCGAGGCGAGAAGCGGATCGTCCCGGCTGATCGATGCCCGGCCCTGGACGCGAAGCCGGCGGGGGCTCTCGAAATCGATGAAGAGCAGGCCGACCGCCGGGTTGACCGAGAGGTTGCCGAGGCTCTTGAACATGCCGTTCCCGTCATAGTCCGGGAAGGCGAGCCCGTTCTCGCCGACCACCCGGACGAAGCCCGGCGCGCCGCCCTTGAACGAGACGTCGGGCCGTCCGTCGGCATCGGCGGTCGCCAGAAAGAAGTAGCGCAGCCCCTCGATGAAGCGCCGGTCCCTCTCGGTGAAGGCCGTGTGCAGGGTGACGCTTTCGAGGCGGTCCGCGATCCGGCGGCTGTCGAAGGCATCCTGAAGGGCGCGATTGCCCTCGTGGTAAAGCGTCGACGCCATCATGATGCCTCCCGCGCATGCCGCTGGCCGGTGCGGCGACAATAGCACCGAATTCCCCCTCGCCGGATCACCGCGCGATCGGCCCCTCGGCCGCGGCCCATGCCTTCAGCCCGCCCTTGAGGTGGCAGGAGCCCGAGAGCCCCGCCTCCCGCGCCGCCTCCGCCGCCATCGCCGACCGCTCGCCATAGGCGCAGTAGAAGATCAGCCGCTTGCCGCCGGTCCGCCCGAGCTCGGTCAGCAACCCGCCCGGCGCAAGCTGTTCGTCGAGCCCGGGATAGGGGACGTGAACGGAGCCCGGTATCTCGCCGTGGCGCTCGCGTTCCGACCGGTCGCGGAGGTCGACCAGCACCGCCTCGCCGGTGTCGATCTCGCGGATCACCGCCTCGGCGTCGAGCGTCCATTGCCGCCGGTCGGGTGTCTCCTGGTCGAGCCCGAGGTGGAGATTGGCCGGCACGGCGACGTCCATCATCCTCGGATTGGGCAGGTCGAGCCCGTTCATGATGTCGACATATTGCTGCACCGACGACACCTGCAGCCGCGGATTGAAGGCCTTCTCCTCGCCGATGGTCGAGACCGTGTCGCCCTTGTAGTCATGCGCCGGGTAGACCAGCGTTTCGTCCGGCAGCCGGAGCAGCCGGTTGAAGATCGAATCGTACTGGGCTTGCGGGCTGCCATTCTGGAAGTCGGTGCGCCCGGTGCCGCGGATCAGCAGCGTGTCGCCGGTAAACACCCGGTCGCCCATCAGGAAGGAATAGGAATCGGCGGTGTGGCCCGGCGTGTAGATCGCCTCGAGGCTGACGCCCTCGACATCGACCCGCTCGCCGTCGCCGACCCGCATCGACACCACGTCGACGCCGCTCTCCTCGCCCATCACCGTGATGCAGCGCGTCCGGTCGCGCAATTCGCTGAGCCCCGAGATGTGGTCGGCATGGACATGGGTGTCGACCGCCTTGACCAGCCTGAGGTCGAGCTCGTCGAGCAGCTTCACGTAGCGGTCGACCCGCTCCAGCACGGGATCGAGGATCAGCGCCTCGCCGCCCTTCCGGCTGGCCAGCAGGTAGGTATAGGTCGAGGAGGTCGAGTCGAAGAGCTGGCGGAAGATCATCGTCGCGTTTCATCCCTGCCTGGCCGACGCCGTCGCCGAATAGAAGTCGCGGCGGAGGAACCCCGCCTCGACCGCGGCAAGCGCCCGGCGTTGGGTCGCCAGTTTCTCGTCAAATACCGCCACGCCGAGATGGGCGCAAACCGCGCTGGCCTCCGCCTCCAGCGATGCGATGAGGCGGCGGATGGTCGCGGCATAGCCGGCCGACCAGTCCTCCCGCCCGGTGACCCGCCAGTCCGCCCGCGCCAGCAGCAGCGGATAGGGCGCCTCGCTCACCGGCAAGGGCGGCCCCGCCCCGTCGAGCCGCGCGATGTCGGCGGCGGATGTTCCCTCGGCAAGCGAAATCACGGTGAAGGCCATGCGCCCGCCGGCGCGGACGATCCGCCGGCACGACCGCAACACCGCCGCCTTGTTGTCGAGACAGCAGAGCACATCGGAATGGCTGATCGCGTCGAAGCGTCCGTCGGCGAAAGGCAGCGTCCCGGCTTCCGCCGCCACGGTGAGGACCCGGTCCTCCAGACCCTCCGCAATCGCGCGGTCGGATGCAAGCCTGAGCGCCGTCGGCGGCAGGTCGACGAGCACGGCGCTGCACCTTGTCATCCGCGACAGGTAGAGCGCCGGCCAGCCGGCGCCGGCTCCGAGGTCGAGCAGCAGCCGGCCGGGCGCGAGCCCCAGCGCGGTGGCGAACACGTCGGCCTCGCCGCGCGTGGTCCAGCTCGTGCTCCCGTAGTCGCAGCCGCAGACCGATCGTTCAAGCCGCCGCATCACCTCGGCGGCGCCGACCTGGTAATACCCCTCGAATTCCGCGGTGACGGCTATCTCTTCGGCCGAGCGGGCCATGGACGAAACCCTCCCGCCGGAATGATAGCCGGTTTCCCTGTGTCCGACACGAGCGCCGTTCAGCGCGGCTCCCCGGCATAGCCGAGCAGGATCTCGGCATATTGCGCCCTGAGAAGCGGCTCGGTGGTCTCCAGCCGGTCTGCGGAAAGCAGCCCGCGTATCGCCGAGACGCTCTCGAAGCCCCGGCCCGCCATCCACTCGGAAAGCCCGTCGCGGAGCGTTGCGATATGGCCCGGCCCATGGCGGAGCAGCGAGGAGGCGGTCATCGTCACGGCCGCGCCGGCCAGCAGATACTTGATCACCTCGGTCGCGCTTTCGACTCCGGTGGTCGCGGCGAGCGATGCGTCGAGCCGCCCGGCAAGCAGCGATATCCACAACAGCGCCTGGCGGATTTCATAGGGCGCGCTGAGCTGGAGGTCGGATTTCGGCGCCAGCGTCGCAAGGTCGATATCCGGCTGGTAGAAGCGGTTGAATAGCACCAGCCCGTTGGCGCCGGCACCGACCAGGGCTCCGGCGAAATGCCCCGGCGACGAGAGCCAGGGCCCGAGCTTCACCGCGAGCGGCAGGGGCACGGCGGCGCGCACCGCCGCGACCGTCTCGAGCCACCGCCGCTCGACCGCCTCGCCGCTTTCGTCGAGATTGGCCGGCACCCGGTAGAGATTGAGCTCGATCGCCGAGGCCCCGGCGGCCTCCACGTCATGCGCGAAGCTGACCCAGCCCTCCGGCGCCGACCCGTTGAGGCTCGCGATGATCGGCACCGCGCAGGCGTCCCGCGCCCGGCGGATGGTCTCGAGCCGTGCTTCCAGTCCGCCGGCATCGGTGTCGCGGGCGGGAAAATAGCTGCCGGCCTCCGGCTGCGTCCAGCTTCCCTCCTCGACCAGCGCCAGGGTGATCGCATCCTCCGCCTCGATCTCCTCCTCGTAGATCGACGGCAGCACGATCGCCGCGGCGCCGGCGTCCTCGAGCCGCCGGATGCCATCGAGCTCGCGGGACAGCGGCGAGGCCGAGGCGACGACCGGATGGGCGAGCTCCAGGCCGAGATAGGTTGTCCTCAAATCCATGCCACCCTCCCGATCCATTGCGATCGCCATGCGTCCTTCGAGGCTCGGGCCTGGCCCTCGCACCTCAGGATGGCGAGGGAAGGTGTGTTTGCCACGCGGCAGGCCCCGTCCCGATCCCCACCAACACCCCCATGCTGAGGTGCCCGGCGCGGCCGGGCCTCGAAGCACGCACCAACCATCGACTCACCAACCGTCGACCCGGCAACCCCGCGAACAGCCATCCTCAAACCTCCGTCCAGTTCGGCTGGAACCGGCTGCCGTCGCGGGCGGCGAGATCCTCGTAGGTCCGGTAGCGCTCGTCGATCACCGCCTGGGCCTGGCGGATCAGGTGGTCGGCGCGCTCGCGGTCCATCTGGGCGATCGCCTTGTAGCGCAGCTCGCGATAGGCGAAGTCGGCGAGCTTCAGCCGCGGCTTCGGGCTGTCGAGGCGGAACGGGTTTTCGCCGCTCCGCCGCCGCGTCGGGTCGTAGCGGAAGAGCGGCCAGTAGCCGGCCGCCGTCGCCCGCGCCTGCTGCTTCATGCCGAAGCGCAGGTCGAAGCCATGCGCGATGCAATGCGAATAGGCGAGCACCAGCGACGGCCCGGGATAGGCTTCCGCCTCGCGCAGCGCGACCAGCGCCTGCTCGGAATTGGCGCCCATGGCGATCTGCGCCACATAGACATAGCCATAGGCGATCGCCTGCATGGCGAGGTCCTTGCGCGGCACCTCCTTGCCGGCCGAGGCGAACTTGGCCGAGGCGCCGAGCGGCGTCGCCTTCGAGGACTGGCCGCCGGTATTGGAATAGACCTCGGTGTCGAGCACCAGGATATTGACGTCGCGGTTCTGGGCGAGCGCATGGTCGAGCCCGCCATAGCCGATGTCATAGGCCCAGCCGTCGCCGCCGACGATCCACACGCTCCGCCGGACGAGAAAGTCGGCAAGCGTCAGGAGGTTCAGGGCGAGGTCGTCGCTGCGTCCGGCGAGCTTCTCCCGAACGGCCTCGACGCGCTTCCGCTGGGTCGCCAGCTCGCTCTCGGTCACCTGCCGGGCATCGAGGATCCCGGCGACCAGGTCGTCGCCGATATCGGCGGCGCATCGTTTCAGCAGGTCGCGGGCGATCTCGGTCTGCTTGTCGACGGCGAGCCGGTAGCCGAGCCCGAATTCGGCATTGTCCTCGAACAGCGAATTGTTCCAGGCCGGCCCGCGCCCGTCGGCGCCCGCCCGCCACGGATGGGCCGGCAGGTTGCCGCCATAGATCGACGAGCAGCCGGTGGCATTGGCGATCTGCAGCCGGTCGCCGAAGAGCTGGCTGATCAGCTTGACGTAGGGCGTCTCGCCGCAACCGGCGCAGGCGCCCGAGAATTCGAAGGTCGGCTCGAGGAACTGGACGCCGCGGACATTGGCGAAGTTGACCCGCGACCGGTCGGGCAGCGGCAGGGTCTCGAAGAAGGCGATGTTGTCGCGCTCGGTCTCGACCAGCGGCCGCTTGTCGACCATGTCGATGGCGCGATGGTCGGGATCGGTCGGGCTGATCGCCGGGCAGTTCTCTACGCAGATGCCGCATCCCGTGCAGTCCTCGACATAGATCTGCAGCGAGAAGCGGCTGTCGGGGAATCCGCGGGCGTTGACCGGCGCCGAGCGGAAGCTCTCTGGCGCACCGGTCAGCGCTTCCTCCGGATAGTATTTCGCCCGGATCACGCTGTGCGGGCAGACGATTCCGCACTGGCCGCACTGGATGCAGAG
>NZ_JAGRLA010000027.1 GCF_020442045.1 Bauldia sp.
CGCGTCCGCTGCTGATCATCGCCGAGGACGTCGAGGGCGAGGCGCTTGCCACGCTCGTCGTCAACAAGCTCCGCGGCGGCCTGAAGGTCGCGGCCGTCAAGGCTCCGGGCTTCGGCGATCGCCGCAAGGCGATGCTCGAGGACATCGCGGTGCTGACCGGCGGTCAGGTCATCTCCGAGGACCTCGGCATCAAGCTTGAGAGCGTCACCCTCGACATGCTCGGCAAGGCGAAGCGGGTGAACATCTCCAAGGAGAACACCACGATCGTCGACGGCTCCGGCAAGAAGAAGGAGATCGAGGCGCGCATCAACCAGATCAAGCAGCAGATCGAGGAGACCACCTCCGACTACGATCGCGAGAAGCTGCAGGAGCGTCTGGCCAAGCTCGCCGGCGGCGTCGCCGTCATCCGCGTCGGCGGTGCGACCGAGGTCGAGGTGAAGGAGAAGAAGGACCGCGTCGACGACGCCCTCAACGCCACCCGCGCGGCGGTCGAGGAAGGCATCGTTCCCGGCGGTGGCGTCGCGCTGCTCCGCGCCAAGAAGGCGGTCGGCAAGCTCAACTCCGACAACGCCGACGTCCAGGCCGGCATCAACATCGTGCTCCGCGCGCTTGAGACGCCGATCCGCCAGATCGCGCAGAATGCCGGTGTCGAGGGTTCGATCGTCGTCTCCAAGGTTCTGGAGAGCAAGGCCGACACCTTCGGCTTCGACGCGCAGGACGAGGCCTACAAGGACATGGTCTCGGCCGGTATCATCGACCCGACCAAGGTCGTGCGGACCGCCCTGCAGGACGCCTCTTCCGTCGCCGGCCTGCTGGTGACCACCGAAGCGATGGTCGCCGAGGTGCCGAAGAAGGAAGCTCCGATGCCGATGCCCGGTGGCGGCGGCATGGGCGGCATGGGCGGCATGGACTTCTAAGTCCGTCCTCGGGCTTGACCCGAGGTCCGGCCATAGCCGACGGCAAAACGAAGGGCGCGGATGTCTCCGCGCCCTTTTTCATGTCCCTGTCGGTTTGACCGGAGTCAGGCCGAGACGCGAGATCGCTCCGGCGAAAGCATGGATGCCGGCCGTACCGCGCCGGAGCCGTCGAGCTGGGCGAGCGTCGCCCGCAGCCGCCGCACCACCAGCCGGATGATCGTCATCGCGAAGTCGGGGTCGTCGCGGAGCAGCGAGTGGAAGAGCGAGTCGGGAATCGGGATCACCTCGGTTGCCCCCACCGCAACGGCCGAGCAGGAACGGGTGCGGTCGTCGATCAGCGCGGCCGTCCCGAAAATCTCGCCAGGGCCGACCACCTCGATGGCGCAATCGGCGCCGCGAATCTCGACCGAGCCGCATTTGACGATATAGGCGCAGTCGGCCGCATCGCCCTTCGAGAATACCGGCTTGCCGTCAAGAAGCGGGACGACCCCGAGGTCCGCCGCCGCGATGACTTCGATATCGAATGTCGTATCCGGCATCCGTCGCTCCCTGTTCTTTGTTGCGATACGCATCCTGTCCGGCCCCCCTTAACAAAGCGATGACCGGACGATTCAAATTGACGGGCTTTGTCCGATTTCAGCCCGCCGATCGCCGGCCGCCGAGGCCCGGCGCGAGCGGCAGCCCGGTCGGCGGGCTCTGATGGGCATTCATCGATCGCAGCCGCCGCGCCAGGTCGCGCATGATGGCGAGGGAGAACTCGGCGTCGCCGCGCACCAGGCGGTCGAAGGCCTCCCGGTCGATCATATGGACTTCGGTCGGCTCGATGGCGACCGCGGAGGCGCTGCGCCGGCCACGGTCGATCATCCCGACCTCGCCGAAGATCTCGCCCGGGCCGATGCTCTCAAGCACCCGTCCCTTCTCCCGAATTTCCACCCGTCCGGTCTTCACGACATAGGCGCAATCGGCCTCGTCATCCTTGACGAAGACGACGGCGCCCTGGTGATAGGTCCTGACCGGGACGCCGGCCCTGCCCATCGCCGCCGCGATCCCGTCCTCGATCACTCCATTCATTGCGGCCTCCTCGCGTCTCGACGTCCCGAAAGCCATAGTCGCCCTTGATTTAATATTGGTGTCCCGGCAACGGGTCAGACGTGCCGGGCGGCCAAAATTGCCGGTAACCTTGCCGCTTTCATAATGATGCGCTAGTCCGACGCCGCGAGTGGCGGAAATGCCGCCCAGCGCAAGATCAACGCCTGTCTGGAATTATCCGATGCCGGCCGACAAGACCCTCATCAAGGCGCGCCTGCCGCGCGGCTTCGCCGACCGTATCGCGGCCGAAATCCGCGCCACGGAAGCGATGGTCGCGACCATCCGCTCGGTCTACGAGCGCTACGGCTTCGAGCCGGTGGAAACGCCCTTCCTCGAATATACCGAAGCGCTCGGCAAGTTCCTGCCCGACCAGGACCGGCCGAACGAGGGCGTCTTCTCGCTGCAGGACGACGACGAGCAGTGGACGTCGCTCCGCTACGACCTGACCGCGCCGCTTGCCCGCTACTTCGCCGAGAACCACAAGGACCTGCCGCGCCCCTATCGCAGCTACCGCTTCGGCTGGGTCTTCCGCAACGAGAAGCCCGGCCCCGGCCGCTTCCGCCAGTTCATGCAGTTCGACGCCGATACGGTCGGCGCCGCCTCGCCGGCCGCCGATGCCGAGATCTGCATGATGGCGGCGGATACCCTGGAAGCGCTGGGCATCCCGCGCGGCCAGTACCTGATCAAGGTCAACAGCCGCAAGGTCCTCGACGGCGTCATGGAGGCGATCGGCGTCACCGAGGATCACCAGAAGCTCACCGTGCTCCGCGCCATCGACAAGCTCGACCGCCTCGGCATTGCGGGCGTTCGCCAGCTCCTCGGACCGGGCCGCTGGGACGGTGGCGTGGAGGGTGAAGGCGATTTCACCAGGGGTGCCGGTCTCGGCGAGGCAGCCATCGAAACCGTGCTTGGCATCCTCGATACCGACACGGAATCCGAGGATACGATCGCGTCGATCGATCTGAACCTGGCCAGATCCGCGACGGGGCAGGCGGGCCGCGAGGAGCTGGAATATATCGCGCTGATGATCGAGGCGGCGGGCTATGACGACCGCGTCGTCATCGACCCGTCGGTCGTCCGCGGCCTCGAATATTACACCGGTCCGGTCTTCGAGGCGGAACTCCTGGCCGAAATCCCCAACGAGAAGGGCCAGCCGGTGGTCTTCGGCTCGGTCGGCGGCGGCGGCCGCTATGACGGGCTGGTCGGCCGCTTCATGAAGGAAGAGGTCCCGGCGACGGGCTTCTCGATCGGCGTCTCGCGGCTCCAGGCGGCGCTCGCCGCGCTCGGCCGGATCGACACCCGCACGGCGGCCGGCCCGGTGGTCGTCACCGTCATGGACCACGAGCGGCTCGGCGACTACCAGAAGCTGGTCACCCTCCTCCGCAACGCCGATATCGCCGCCGAGCTCTATCTCGGCGCCACCCGGAATCTCGGCAAGCAGCTCAAGTACGCCGACAGGCGCAACGCCCCGGCGGCGATCATCCAGGGCGACGACGAGAAGGCGCGCGGCGTCGTCCAGGTCAAGGACCTGGCGCTCGGCAAGGCGCTCGCCGAGGGCATTTCCGATCACGAGGCGTGGAAGACGGAGCGGCCGGGCCAGTTCGAGGTCGCGGTCGACGGCCTGGTGGACGCGATCCGCCGCATCGTCGACGAGGGCTGAGGGCTGACTGGTCATGCTTGGCGCTCCTCCGCTCACCCCACTACCGTCATGGCCGGGCTTGTCCCGGCCATCCACGTCTTTTGTGGGCCGGATAGTTGCGTCCTTCGAGGCTCCGCTTCGCGGAGCACCTCAGGATGGCGAGGGGGGAGCCCGTGGCAGCAACTCGGCGCTGACCGAACCGCGATCCGAAACACCCCCCCTCGCCATCCTGAGGTGCCGCCGAAGGCGGCCTCGAAGGACGCACATCGGCGACACTATGGGCAGGGCGCAACGATGACCGCCTACGCCCCCCTCCGCGCCCTCTTCGCCGATGCCGGCTATGCCTTCGTCGAGCCGCCGATCCTGCACGCGGCGGATGTCTTCGTCGAGCTTGCCGGCGAGGACCTGCGCCGCCGCCTGTTTCTCACCACCGCGGCCGACGGCCGGGAAATGGCGCTCAGGCCCGACTACACGATCCCGGTCTGCCTCCACCACCTCGCCGGGGTCCCGGCGCGGCGTCGCGCCGGCTATGCCTATCTCGGCCCGGTCTTCCGCCAGCGGAGCGACGAGGCGAGCGAGTTCCTCCAGGCCGGCGTCGAATCCCTCGGGCGGACCGACCGCGTCGCCGCCGACGCCGATATGCTGAAGCTGGCGCTGGCCGCCGTCGATTGCCTCGGCGTCCGCAGGCCGATCGTTCGGATCGGCGATTCCGCGCTCTTCGCCGCGCTGCTCGACAGGCTCGACCTCAGCCGGCCCTGGCGCCGCCGCCTCGCCCGCACCTTCGGCGACGCATCGCGGTTGAGGGAACTCATCGCACGTGCCGCCGATGGCGTGCCCCAGAGCACGGCCGGCGCCGCTGCCATGAGCCGCGCCGCGACCAGGAAGAAGGCCGCCGCGATGCTTGCCGCCACCGGGCTCGGCACCATCGGCGGCCGGACCGCCGACGAGATCGCCGAGCGCATGGTCGAGAAGACGGCGCTGGCCGCCGGCATCGGGGTCCGTCCGGCCCGCATCCTCGGCGACTACCTCGATATTGTCGGGCCGCCGGCCCAGGCACTGAAAGAAGCTCGTGGCCTCTTCCGCCGCAACCGGCTCGACGCCGCGAAGGCGCTCGACGGCTTCGAGGCCCGGCTCGCGGCTTTCGCCGCCCGCGACATCGACCTCGATGGCCTCGCCTTCGCCGCCGACTTCGGCCGGCGGCTCGACTATTACACCGGCTTCGTCTTCGAGATGCATGCCTCCCGTCGCCGCGGCGCGAAGCAGATCGTCGGCGGCGGCCGCTACGACAGCCTCGTGGCGCTGATCGGCGACACCGGCGCGGTTCCGGCGGTCGGCTTCGCCGTCTGGCTCGACCGGATCGCCAATGGCGGAGACAAAGCACCGTGATCTCCTTGTATCTGCCACAAGAGACAGTGCGGGGCGTCTCATGGAGGGTGTCATGACCGCGCCGCTGGTCGTCGCCATTCCGTCCAAGGGGCGGCTGCAGAAGGACAGCGCGGCGCTCTTTGCCAGGGCCGGGCTCGAGGTCGCCCAGCAAGGGGCCGAGCGCAGCTATCGGGGCGTCATCGCGGGCATCGACGACGTCGAGATCGCCTTCCTCTCCGCGCCCGAGATCGCCCGCGAGATCGGCGCCGGGGCGGTCCATCTCGGCATTACCGGCCGCGACCAGGTCGAGGAATCGGTGCCCGATTTCGCGACGCGGACCGACCTCGTCCTGCCCCTCGGCTTCGGCCATTGCGACGTCGTGGTCGCCGTCCCCGAGGCGTGGATCGACGTCGTCACCATGGAGGACCTCGATGACGTCGCCGCCGGCTTCCGGCCCCGCCACGGGCGGCGGCTGACGGTCGCCACCAAATATATCACCATCACCCGGCGCTTCTTCGCCGGCCACGGCATCGCCGACTACCGCATCGTCGAGAGCCTCGGCGCGACGGAGGGCGCGCCGGCGACCGGCGCGGCGGACCTGATCGTCGACATCACCTCGACCGGCGCGACGCTCCGCGATAACGGCCTCAAGATCCTCGCCGACGGCGTCATCCTGAAATCCGAGGCGCATTTGGTCGCGAGCCGCGACGCGGACTGGGGCGCCGGCCAGCTTGTCGCGCTCCAGACCATGCTTGGCCGGCTCGCCCCGAAGCGGAGCTTCCGCGCCCTCCTCGGCCGGCTCGGCAAGCCCGCCGGCTGATCGCCCATGCCTCTCCTCGCCTCGGCTTCGCTCCACGTCGACACGCCGGACGAAACCGAGGCGCGGGCGATCCTCGATCGCTTCGTCGCGGCCGAAGGTCTGGAGGTCTCGCGAGTCGGCTGGGAGCCCTACCCCAAGCTCGGCCCGCACTCGCGCCTCAACTTCGTCGTCACCGTTCCCGACGATCCCGACGCCGCGGCCGCGGCGATCGATGAAATCGTTACTGCTGTCGTCGGGCCGGCGCTTGCCGCCGCCGGCCATGTCCTCGACGACGCCGGCAAGGGCTGGCGGAGCTACGAGCGCATCGTCCAGCGCCATGAAACGGGCTTCGCGCTTGCCGAAGCGAACTGGCTCCAGATCGTCTTCGACAGCCGGCAGGGCGCGCAGCGGCAGCTCAAGGGCTATGCTGCCAGCCTTCCGCCTCGGGGTGACGGGGCGATCGGGCTGAGGGGTGACGGCAGTGCATAGACCACTCGGGTACCTTGCCTTGCTGGCCGCATTGGCGATGTCCTGCGGGGCATCGGCGGAACCCGATGTCGTGCTCGGCGCCGTCTACAACCTCACCGGCTCGCAAGCCGGCCTCGATATTCCTTCTTCACGCGGCGCGCGCCTCGCGGCGGACGAGGCGAACCGCAAGGGCGGTGTCCTCGGACGGATGGTCGATCTCGTCGTCGTCGATGGCGAAACGGCGCCGGAAGTGATCGTCGAGCGTACCGGCGCACTCTTCGACACCCATCCCATGGTGACGGCCCTGCTCGGCCTTTCGGACACCGACATGCTGCTCGCTGCCGCGCCGGTCGCGGCCCGCCATGGCCGGCTCTTCGTCACCTCGGGCGCCACGTCGCCCGAGCTTCCGGCCGAAGTCCCCACCTACCTGTTCCTCGCCTGCTTCGGCGACAACGTACAGGCGGCGGCGGGAGCCGAATGGGCGTATGGCCGGCGAGGCGCGCGTACGGCGGTTGTCCTGTTCAACGCAACCATGTCCTACGCCCAGTTGCTTCACGGGTATTTCGAGACGCGCTTCCGCGAGCTCGGCGGAAAGGTTCTGCTGTCGCGTGGCTACGCGCCAGGCTCCTACGACGAGGCCCTGGCCGACCTGCCCGCCGCCGACATCATCTATGTCGCCGCCGGCCCGGAGGACGCGGTCGCCATGACCGCCCTCATCAGGCAAAACGGGATCGCGACACCGGTCCTCGGCGGCGACGGCTTCGATTCCGAGGGGCCCTGGCAGGGCCATCCCGATATCGACGCGGTCTACTTCACCACCCACGCCTATCTCGGCGCCGACAACACCGATCCGAAGGTCATCGCCTTCCGCGACGCCTTCGCCAAGGCCTACCCGGGCGACGAGCCGGACGCCTTCGCGGCGCTCGGATACGACACGGTCAACCTCCTGCTCGCCGCCGTCGCCAGGGCCGGCAGCGACGACCCGGCCGACGTCCTCTCGGCCCTTCCCGGCGTCCGCCTCGAGGGCGTAACGGGAAGCCTGAGCTACCAGGACGGCAGCCGCATCCCCACCAAGTCGGTATCAATCGTCGAGATATCCGGCGGCGCCCGCCATTTCCTCGGCAGTCTCCTGCCGACCCGCATCCCGCCACCCTGACCCGCGATCGGCGGTCGCTTCGCCACCACGAGCATCGCATCCGGCGCAATGCTGCATTGCAGCATTCGCTCTTTTGCCGGCCTGCGGCGCGCCTACATTCCGAGCATCAAAGGAGGACTATGATGTCTCGTTTCTCGAACTACTTCTCCGGCGTTTCCGAACGCTTCCAGGCCGCCCGGTTCACCCAGGTGCTCAGTGAGATGAGCGATCGGCAGCTTGCCGACATGGGCTTCAGCCGCGCCGACATTCCGCGCCACGCGCGCGAAATGGCTCACCGGCGCTGAACCCCGACGCGATCGACCGGACCCGTCGCCTTGATCGCGACGCCCTTCCCGATCCGTACGACCCTGGGCGGCCACAAGCCGCCCTTTGTCGTATCCGGGCCGCTCAGGCCGGTCGCCTGAAGGCCTTGCGCTGGCGTTCGACCTCCGCCCGGCAGAAGCAGCCGTCGACGTGGTCGTTGACGATGCCGACGCCCTGCATGAAGGCGTAGATCGTCGTCGGTCCGACAAAGCTCCAGCCGCGCTTCTTCAATTCTTTCGAAAGGGCGGCGGATTCCGGCGTTTTGGGCATCGCCCGCAGCGTTTCCCAGTCGAGCCGCTTCGGCCGCGTCTTCGGGTCGGGCTCGTAGCGCCAGACGAAGGCGGCGAGCGAGCCTTCCGCTTCCACCAGCTCGACCGCCCGCCTGGCATTGTTGATCGTCGATTCGATCTTGCCGCGGTGACGGACGATCCCGGCATCGCCAAGCAGCCGCTCGACATCCCTGTCGCCAAAGCGCGCCACCTTGCGGAAGTCGAAGCCGGCGAAGGCCTTACGGAAATTCTCGCGCTTCCTGAGGATCGTCAGCCACGACAGTCCCGACTGGAAGCCTTCGAGGCAGATCTTCTCGAACAGCCGGATGTCGTCGTCGACCGGCCGCCCCCATTCCCGGTCATGGTACACGGCATAATCGGGCGTGCTGCCACCCCAGACGCATCGCTTCCTGCCGTCCTCGCCGACAGCGAGGCCATCTTTCCCGGTCATCGCCTTTTCTCCACGCGCCGATGCATTGCATGAGTCGACCGCCACCGGAAGGTGCCTGCGCCGGCGCTGCTGACAGGGGCTGGCAAGGGTCTGTTAACCATGATCTCGGGGCGGATGCCGGTGCCACGGAGCGGCAAGGTGCCGTTCACCATTCGGTTGGGATTTGCCGTCAGAGTAGTGACGAGGAACGGCCCCAAGAAAACAAACCACCGGGAAAGCGTCATTCTCCCGGCCGCTTCCTGACATGAATGAGTGAACCGGCCGCAGGGTCCGGTCGTGACGCGTCGGGTGGTTGCATGAAGTCCCTCCTTCTTGTGTTTGCGTGTGTCGCATCCGGATTGGGCGGCGTCGCCGAGGCCGGCCAGGGCTTCAGCGTACCGCGGCCGCCGGCGGTCCTCAGCCCGGATCTTGCGGCACCGTGGCTGCGCCAGACAAAGCCGGGCGCCCGGCCGACCGTCACCCGGTCGCGGACCCTGGCTCGGGCGAGAGCGGCTCCGCCGCGCATCCGCCCCGAATTCCTGCCGACCATCGTGCGCTACCGCGGCGGCGAGAAGCCGGGCACGATCGTCATCGATACCGGTCACCGATTCCTCTTCCTCGTCCTCGATGGTGGCAGGGCGAAGCGCTACGGCGTCGGCGTCGGCCGGCCGGGCTTCGAATGGGCCGGCACCCACACCGTGACCGCCAAGGCGGAGTGGCCGACCTGGACGCCGCCCGAGGAGATGCGGGAGCGCGAGCCCGGCCTGCCGGCTTCGATGAAGGGCGGTCCGGACAACCCGCTCGGCGCACGCGCCCTCTATCTCGGCGACACGCTTTACCGCATCCACGGCTCGAACCAGCCCTGGACCATCGGCAAGGCGGTTTCGTCCGGATGCATCCGGATGCGCAACGAAGACGTGGTCGACCTCTACGAGCGGGTTCCGGTCGGAACCAGGGTCATCGTCATGTAGCCCGATCCTCGAATACGGGGGGCGGCGGCCGCCGAACGGCCGCGGCAACGGGGGCGCTCGCGGGGAAATACGGCGGGCGCCCCTCAAATCCTCACCGCAACGTTATTCGACAGCGGTTGCCTGTCGCCCCCGAGTCCCGTTACTCTGTGCCTTGGTCAGGGAAGCCGCGCGCCCGCTCCGGTCGGCGCCGCCGCGGCAAATGGGGAAGCCTCATGGTGTTCAGAAGGCTTGCAATCGGCTTGGCATTGATCGGTGCGGTCGCGACTGTCGCACCGGCCGAGGCGGGATTCTTCCGTGATCTGATCGCCAACATGCAGACCGGCGGGCCCGGTGGCGATGGCGGCTCCTTCTATCCCGAAGAAGTCTCGAAAAACCGCATCGCGCCGTTCCGCTATCGCAAGCAGACGGTGTCCTACAAGACGAGCCAGAAGCCTGGCACCATCATCGTCGATCCGAGGCAGCATTTCCTCTATTACGTGCTCGGCAACGGCAAGGCGATCCGCTATGGCGTGGGCGTCGGGCGCGAGGGCTTCGGCTGGAACGGCACGGTGAAGGTCGGCCGCAAGGCCGAATGGCCGACGTGGACGCCGCCGCCGGAAATGGTCGAGCGCGAGCGCAAGCGCGGCCGCATCCTTCCGGCCCAGATGGAAGGCGGCGTCCGCAACCCGCTCGGCGCGAGGGCGCTCTACCTCTATCGGGGCGGCAACGACACGGCCTACCGGATTCACGGCACGTCGGAGCCCTGGACGATCGGCCTGAACGTCTCGTCGGGATGCATCCGCATGCTCAACAAGGACGTGATCGACCTCTATAACCGCACCAAGGTCGGTGCCAAGGTGATCGTTCTTTAGGCTCCGCCGCCCTTGAGGCGCGAATACCGGTCTGCCATAAGGTCTTCGCCGTCGCGGCGATGACCGCCGTTGCGGCTGTCCGTCCCCCGACCCGCGAGTTCCGTTGATCCGTCGATGACCTCCCCCGCGGCACCTGCAGGCGCGCCAATCGGCCATGCCGAAATCCGGACGATCCTGATCGGCGTCGTCCTGGCCATGCTGCTCGGGGCGCTGGACCAGACCATCGTCGTCACGGCGCTGCCGACCATCGGCCGCGATCTCGGCAACGCCGAGAGCCTCTCCTGGGTGGTCACCGCCTATCTCGTCACCTCGACCTCGGTGACGCCGCTCTACGGCAAGCTCAGCGACATCCACGGCCGCCGGGTGACGCTGATGGCGGCGATTTCGATCTTCCTGGTCGGCTCCGTGGCCTGCGCCCTGTCGCCGAGCATCTACTGGCTGATCGGGGCGCGCGCCTTCCAGGGTCTCGGCGGCGGCGCGCTGATCTCGCTCGGCCAGACGATCATCGGCGACGTCGTCGCGCCGCGCGAACGCGGCCGCTACCAGGCCTATTTCGCGGCGGTCTTCACGACCTCCTCGATCGCCGGTCCGGTGCTCGGCGGCCTGTTCGCCGAATATCTCCATTGGTCCTTGATCTTCTGGATCAACCTGCCGCTCGGCGTCGCAGCCTATGTGATGACCAGCCGCGTCCTCAGGCTGCTGCCACGCCACGAGCATCCGCATACGCTCGACCTGGTCGGCGCCGGCCTGATGCTCGCGGCGACCGTCTCCCTCCTTCTCGCGCTCACCTGGGGCGGCAGCGCCTTCCCCTGGGATTCGGCCGAGATCGCAGGCCTGTTCGCCGCCTCGGTGCTCGGCTGGATCCTGTTCAGCTTGCGCCTCGCCAAGGCCAGGGAGCCATTCATCCCGCTCAGCGTGCTCGCCAATTCCGTCGTCCGCAACGGTGTCATCGCGATGTTCTTCGCGATCGGCTCGCTCGTCGGGCTGTCGGTGTTCATGCCGCTCTATTTCGAGGCCGTGCTCGGCCTCACTGCCGCGACCTCCGGCGTCGCGCTGATCGCCCTGATGGGCGGCGCGGTCACCGGCGCGACCATTTCAGGGCGCGTCATGGTCCATTTCACCCGCTACAAGCTCACCGCCGTCCTGGGACTGGCCATCGCGGCCCTGGCGACGCTGGCCCTCGCCATCTGGCCGGGCGACCTTTCCTTCGTTGCGGTCGAGGTCATCCTCGCGGTCATCGGCGTCGGCCTCGGTACGATCTTCCCGGTCGGCACGACGTCGATCCAGAATGCCGTGCCGCTCCGCCAGCTCGGCACGGCGACCGGCGTCATGAATTTCTTCCGTTCGCTCGGCGGCGCAATCCTGGTGCCGGCGTTCAGCGCGATCTTCCTCGCCTCGGTCGCCGCCGGCGGCGACCTCGCCTCGGTGCAGACGGTGGTCCTCGAAGGCACCCGCAACGGCGTCGACTTCGCCCATGTCTTCACCGGGGTCTTCGTCGCCGCCGCGATCGCCCTCGCCCTCGCCTTCGTCTTCCAGGCATTGATGAAGGAACTGCCGCTCCGCACCCAGCTCGACCTCATCGAGGAGAGCAGGTAGCCCGCCTGGCCCCTACTCGATCAGCTTGTAGGCGGGCAACGTCAGGAAGGCGCTGAGCTCGTCCGCGGTGGACAGCGTCCGGAACAGCTCGATCGCCTCGGGGAAGCGGCCGGCGGCGTAGTTGTCGGCGCCGATCTCCTCCTTGACCCGGTCCATCTCCTCGGCAAGGCAGGTCTCGAAAAGCTCGACCGTCGCCTTCTCGCCGTCGTCGAAGGTCGAACCGAAATGGAGCTGCTGCCAGATCTGGGAGCGGCTGATCTCGGCCGTCGCCGCGTCTTCCATCAGGTTGTAGAGCGGCACCGCGCCGCGGCCCCTCAGCCACGCCTCGATATACTGGACGCCGACCCGGATATTGTCGCGCATGCCCTGCACGCTGCGCGTCCCGTCATGGACCTCGAGCATGTCCTTCTGGCTGACCGAGACGTCCTCGCGCAGCTTGTCGAGCTGGTTCGGCGCCGGCATGTATTTGTCGAACACCTCCATCGCCACCGGCACCAGGTCGGGATGCGCCACCCAGGTCCCGTCGTGGCCGTTCCTCGCCTCGCGCTCCTTGTCGGCACGGACCTTGGCGAAGGCCGCCTCGTTGATCTCGGGATTGCGGCGATCGGGGATCTGGGCCGCCATGCCGCCCATGGCAAAGGCGCCGCGGCGGTGACAGGTCTTGATCAGCAGCTCCGAATAGGCGTCGAGGAAGGCCTTGCCCATCACCACCTGGCCGCGGTCGGGGAGCAGGAATTCCGGCTTCTTCCGCAGCGTCTTGATGAAGGAGAAGATGTAGTCCCAGCGACCGCAATTCAGCCCGGCCATATGCTCGCGCAATTCGTAGATGATCTCGTCCATCTCGAAGGCGGCCGGCAGGGTCTCGATCAGCACCGTCGCCTTGATGTGCTGGCGCGGCATCTGGACCATGTCCTGGGCGTGGATGAAGACGTCGTTCCACAGCCGCGCCTCGAGGTGGCTCTCCATCTTGGGCAGGTAGAAATACGGCCCGCTGCCCTGCGCCAGCGCCTTTTTGGCGTTGAGGAAGAAGTAGAGGCCGAAATCGAACAGCGCGCCGGACATCGGCTGGCCGTCGACATAGAGGTGGTCCTCCGGCAGGTGCCATCCGCGCGGGCGGATCAGCAGGACGGCGGGCTTGTCGGTCAGCTTGTAGTCCTTGCCGCTCACCGGATCGGTGAAGTCGATCTTGCCGTCCCAGCGGTCCTTGAGGTTGATCTGCCCCTCGATCTGGTTGGCCCAGGTCGGCGAGGTCGCGTCCTCGAAATCCGCCATGAAGACCTTGGCGCCGGAATTCAGCGCGTTGATGATCATCTTGCGGTCGACCGGACCGGTGATCTCGACGCGGCGATCGAGGATGTCGGCGGGAATCGGCGACACCTTCCAGTCGCCGTCGCGGATGTGCTGGGTCTCTTCGAGGAAGTCGGGCAGCCCGCCGGCGTCGAAGGCCTTCTGGCGCTCCTCGCGGCGCTTCAGCAGCTTCTGGCGGGTGGCATCGAAGCGGCGATGGAGATCGGCGAGAAACGCCAGCGTCTCGTCATTCAGCACTTCCCCGTAGCGGTCGCCCCACGGGCCCCGCACCTCGACGCCCGGAACAGTGATTCCAGCAGCTTCCTCGACCGACATCCACCCCACTCCGTCTCTGTTCTTCACAACGCGTTAAACCCTGCCGGCCTTGTATGGCACAGGCGGGCGGCCGCCTCCAACGGCTTGTATATCCGGTATCTCGGCGCGCCGCTTACACACGCCGTCGCATGAGCCAAGGGAGTTTTCGCATGATCGAGCCATTCCATGCCAGTGGAGCGACCCGGATTGCGGGCCTTGCCCTCGGGGTATCGCTTGCCGCGGCGGCGATTGCCGCGCCGGCCTCCGCCGAAGCCGACTGTACCGATGGCATGATCCCGGTCGGCGACGATTGCGCCGGCGTCGACCAGCTCGCCAGCGAGATTACCGGCATCGTCGAGAAGGCGACGCGGGATTTCGACCTGACGGCGGTGATCGTCGACGTCAGGGTCGGCGATGCGCAAGTCATCCGCCAGGCCTTCGGCACCTCGATGGCCGGCATCCCGGCGACGCCCGACATGCATTTCCGCAACGGCTCGGTGGCGATGGCCTACCTCTCGACGGTGCTCCTCCGCCTCGTCGAGGAAGGAACCCTCAGCCTCGACGACACCGTGTCGAAGTGGTTCCCCGACTATCCGAAGGCGGACGCGGTGACGCTCAGGATGCTGATCAGCACCACCTCCGGTTACGCGGACTACGTCAATCTCGACTACCTGCCGCTCTATGAAGACCCCTTCCGGCAATATACGCCCGGCGAACTGATCGATATCGGCCTGTCGCAACCGATGGTCTGCGATCCCGGCACCTGCTTCGCCTATGCCCATACCAACTTCGTCATCCTCGGCGAGATCCTCGCCAAGGCGACGGGCAGGCCGACCGCGGAGCTGATCAAGGGCTATATTCTCGATCCGCTTGGCCTCGAGAACACGCGGAGCGAGGATACGCCCGTCATCCAGCAGCCGGTGCTTCAGGCCTATACCGGCGAACGCGGCATGGTCGAGGATTCGACCTACTGGAACCCGTCCTGGACGCTCGCCAGGGGCGCGATCATGACCACCGACATCGACGACCTCATGGCGACCGGCATCGCGATCGGCGAAGGCAGCCTGCTCTCCGATGCCTCCCATGCGCTCCAGCTCGGCCCCGAGACGGCGGCCATGAAGCCGTTCAACGACACCGTCTATTACGCAATGGGGCTGGTGGTGAACAACGGCTGGGTGATGCAGAACCCGATGTTCGCCGGCTATTCCGCCGCCTTCGCCACTCTGCCCGAGCGCGGCATCGCGATCGCGGTCGCGGCGACATCCGGCGGCAGGACGCCGGACGATGCGCGGCCGCACGAGGTCCTGTGGACCGGGATCGCATCGCTGCTTGCCCC